>DASWMP010000371.1:0-4922 GCA_036399695.1 Thermoanaerobaculia bacterium
GGCACGATGCGCTCGACGCGGATGCCGAGACGGATCCACCACAATGACAGCCTCGAAAGCCTTGCCAGACCAGGACTTCCGAACGGGCTGCCGTTGTCCGACAGGATCGCCCGAGGCAGGCCGTACTCTCGGAAGATGCGCTCGAACGCACGGCGCGTTTGCAGCCCTTAGCATGAGGGATACGCGTCGTACGCGAGCAGATATCGACTTACGTGGTCGACGGCCGTCAACGGGTAGCAGTAGCGGTGATTGCCGAGCAGGAACTGACCCTTGTAGTCGACGGTCATGAGGTCGTCGGATGGGCCGGCTCACTGCGTGTGCGCAGCGGATGCGCCGGTGGCGAGCGCCGCTCGCGCGCGTGGACCAGCTTTGCGCGACGAAGAATGTCCCCGGCTGTACTCGGCGCCGGCCATTCGATCTCCGGATGCAGTTCGCCGAGCCGGGCGATGATCTGCCGCGGCCCCTTGTGTGGGAAGCGCCGTCGGAACTCGACAATCTTCTCGACCGCCGCGTCAGCCGTGCGATGCGGAATGTGGAGCGGAGCACGCGAGCGGTCGGCAAGTCCCTTCATGCCGTCCGCGTTGTGGCGCGCGAGCCACTTGTGCAGCTTCTGCCGGCTCACGCCAAAGCGGTCGGCGAGCTCCGTCAGCGTGTACAGACCGGTGAGATACGTCTCGATGAAGCGGCTTTCGCTCTTTCACAGGACCGGTGACCTCCCAAGGCATGACGCACCCTCCCTTCCACAGGATGAGTGTCACCCATGTTCCCGGTCTGTTCTGTCACCTATGTGCCCAGTCTGTACCTGGTGTGAAGCTGGCACGGCGGGCTTCGGTCGGGGGCTGAAGCTCGGCTGCGGCCCGCTAGCCGAACGGCCTGCCTTGTTGTCAGCGTGACGGCGTCACGGCGGTGCAGGAGTCGGTGGGGCCGCGACGAGGCGTTCCGTGACGCAAAGCCTCTGGACCGCATTCGACCGTTCACGCGAGAAGGTCGCCACGAAGAGAATCGTCAGCTTCCGCGAACCCGAACTTCCAGGCGGAAGCGACGGCGCCCTGCAGAACGCGAGGTGTTCGGTCGTACGACCTCAGTTCAATCGGCGGAAGCCGATGGACTCCACAAGGCGTTGCTCGTAGCCGGAGCCGACGTGTTTTAAATATGTGCTATGGCCAAGGTGCACGTTGCCAGCGGCGTCGGTCCACTCGGAGGGCGTCCAGTCCAGCCGAAGGTGACGCACGCCGAAGCGGTGAATCGGGGCGCTCTCGCCGGGATCACATGCACCGTTGCCGTTCTCGTCGCGCCACAACCGCAGTCGGTTCCAGATCGCGTCCGCGGCGTCGATGACGCCATCGCCATTTCCTCCACGGGTCTGCAGATCGCACGCGGCGAGCGCTTGAAATCCGTGGCGCGCTTTGGTGCCGTCGGGAAGGACCGTTCCGACACCGAACAGCTCGGCGCCGTCGTCGAGCTTCGCATTGCGATTGATGTCCACCCAGAGAAACGCATCATCGCGATTGATCCAGGACAGCAGCTCGAGAGTGCCGTCGGCGTCAAGATCGAAGAGAACCGTATCCATGTTGCCTGCGGCCTCAATTCCGCCTCCATCGAGGTCCAGGACAAGCGGATCGAACCACGTCACGCCTGATTCGAAGGGGAGCTCGCCGCCCGAGCAGGTCGCGTCGGCGTTGCACGCGGTCGAGCAATGAGCGTTGCACTGCTCCATTCGTTGTTCGTGTTGCGTTTGCCACTGTGAATCGACTCGTGCACACTCGGCTGAATCGACGTGGCGCGGCCAACTACCGGACATGATGTAGCCAGGACAGGTCGAGTGACCAAGCCCGAGGACGTGCCCGATCTCATGCGCAATCGTATCGGCGCGCATTGGCTCGCAGTCCTGGCCGCGAATCGTACTGTCGAACAGAAAGATCGTCCCGCCTGTGATTCGCCCGTTGGCATCGAAATCCTCGTCGAAGAACCCACAACCACCGGAGGTCGTTGTGCTGGCACCAGGCACGAGCGCCACGCTGATCGTCACCGCTCCCTCGGTGCCGACAAGCAACTCCGGGGCGACATCTCCGTTGTTGCCACAGGCGTCCGTCCAGTATGAAACGCCCGCCAGGATCTCGGACTGCTGGACGAATGGGCTGGACGATACGAACCCGACCGTCGATGCCGAATT
This sequence comes from Thermoanaerobaculia bacterium, assembly GCA_036399695.1. Taxonomy (GTDB): domain Bacteria; phylum Acidobacteriota; class Thermoanaerobaculia; order Gp7-AA8; family Gp7-AA8; genus DASVEE01. The sequence goes on from DASWMP010000371.1 coordinate 2,174, forward strand.
CTGCGGATACATCGTCGTCGTGCATTGTGCCGACGACCGGTGAGCGATGATCAGCAGCAAGAGAGTCGCCACCGGCGACACATACCTCATGGTTGTGCCCCGGCTGCCACTTCGTGAAGCCGGGGATGCGCGCGAATGACGTCCGTTAGTTCCCGCAGATTAGCGACATCCGCTTTGGCGGCGATCGGAAAATGAAGGCCGTCGCCACGTTCCACGATCACTTGTTGCCGTAGGTCGGCCGGCAGAACGAGACCCTCTCGGTCTACGGGATCGAAGTACCCGAACACCATGATGCGATCGCCGACCTGCGGCGTTGGCGTCTGTGAAAACGTGGATGCGCAGATTGTTCCTCGCTGTGTGGATATACGCGCCTCGGCGACGAAGACGAACGCACGATCACGAATGCCCGTGCGCCCGAACGTCTTCAAGCGTTCCGTGACTTTGAGAGCCAGCAGCGTCCCTGCCTCCCCTGCGTAAAAACCCTGCTCCGCGGCAACGACGTCTCCTGCGACGACCGTCAGAGCATTGCCTACGAGGTCGTCGAGCGTCGCAGTCGAGCGGTACGTCTCCGGCGGTCTTCCGATGAATTGCTTGCAGTCCCCCGCGGCGTTCGCAAGACGATTCTTGTCGAACCTCGCCCTCCGGTCTGCGGACAGTTTCTCCGGCCGCAGATCACCCTTGTCATCGATAGCCTCCGCAGCGCTGACCCACAGCGGCAGAGTCTCTGTTTGCGCCCAGGGGATGCTCGCCGGTACCTCAGCCGGAGGAACCGGCGGACGACGATCCGCCGCATGGAGAACGGACGTCATGCACGAAACAGCCAAGACTGCGATCAGGACATAGCGCACTTCATCACTCTAGAGCGGGGATGGCATGCCGGCAAGCCGGAGTGTGGCGCACCGCACCTGTCCAAATGACGATCGTGTGCGCGGAGCCTCGCCCAGCACATAAGACACCTATGCTTTACTTAATGCTTCCTTCTTGCGAAGGTGGACTCCCCCGTCGAGGGGACTTCACAGATGGTCCGGTTGGACCGGTAAGGAGGAGCGTATGCGTCGTGTCATTTGTATCGCGGTGGTGTTGCTCTGTTTAGGAGGGACGGCGTTCGGGGCGCCGCGGGATCTCCGCCAGCCTCGGACGCGGGAGAATCCGGTCGTCAAGGCGATCAAGCGGGTCGTGGCGACGCTCGGGAACCTCATCATCATCCCGACGCCGTGACCTTCACGCGGTGAGGAAAAAGTCTCGCTCCGGATTCGTCCGGAGCGAGACGATGTACTCGCGGATGTGGCGGACGTTCTGGGCAGATGCCGTGCGCGCTTCGAGGATCGTCGTCAGGTGCGCGAGTGCCTGCACCGCGCGTTTGTTGAGCTGGGCCAGTTCGAACTCACGCACGAGCTTGCGCGTGAGCGTCTCCGCCGCGGAGTGATTCTGCAGGCCGAGCAGCCCTTCGACGATCTCCAGGCCGGCGAGTCCGGCCTCTTCGTGCAGACCGTGGGCGAGGAACTGGCGCCGGATCGGGCGCAGGTGCGCGATGCCGGCGGAGAACTGACCGGAGCGGATGTAGAGGCGGCCGCGCCCGGTCTCGACGATCAGAGCGTTGATCGGCTGATCCAGCTCGGAAAACAGCGTCGCGGCATAATCGAATGCGTCGGCCGCCGCGTCCCACTCGCCCAGCTCGATCGAGCATAGCCCGATCGTGTTGTTCAGCGCGGCGAGCTGCTCGTCGTCGAGGTCGGGCGTGGTGGCCACGATGAGCAGGTAGGCCTCGCGCGCTTCGCGATACCGTGTCATGAGCTGCAGGAGCACGCCTTCGGCAAACGCGACCAGCATCGCATTCGTCGTGTCGCCATGCCGCCGGAAGATCGCCTTGCACTCGCTGAGCAGCACGAGCGACTCGGCAAAGCGATCGAGCTCCTGAAGCGTGACGGCCAGGTTGAAACGGATGACGGCCAGGTCGTGCGACAGCACCTTCCGTCCCGCGACCATGGCCTCGGCGAGGCGCAGCGTCGCTTCCGACTCCCGGTACCTGCCTTTGAAGCGCTGGTACTTGCCGAGGTCTTTCCAGGCGTGCGCCCGCATCTGCGAAACGATGGGACGAGGATACGGCCCGTCCACAGGGATGTGCTCGGCGATCCGCACCGCGAGCTGCGCGACGGCATGCGCGTACTCGGGATCTCTCGGCAGCATGCGCTCGAAGAGGAAATTCAGGTGGTGGAGAGCGCCGTGGTTGACGAGGTCCGGATGCGCCGCGAGAGCCCCCCACTCCTCACGAGGCGTCTCGACCAGCAGTGTCTCGACGATCAGCGGAGCCGCCTTGCGCTCGAACTCCATCTGCCTGCGGATGGCGGCAAAGCGCCCGGCGCGATCGCCATCGAGCCGCGGAGTCTCGCCGTCACGCGTCACTTCGACTCCTCGGTTTCCGTCGCAGCCGCAGAAACGGCGGCGATGAGCCACTGCTCGGTATTGACGCGCGGACGGTGAAGAAACGCATACAGCGCTTCCTCGATGAGGTCAGCCGCTTCGCCGGCTGCAATACCGCTCATCCCGAGGAGGCATGCCAGCCGTGGGAAGTGCTCCTCGTAGAAGCGCGTGTGTGCGTCCTGGACGTCAGCGAGCAGGGGCAACATGGGCGGACGGTACCATCGGAGCAGGATGGCAGTAAATGCGGAATTGCTTTCCGTCTCTTATGAGTGTCTGGGGACCGGATCGGGGGTCAGACCTTTCTTTTGCGCCGGGGGAATCGGGGTCA
>DASWMP010000372.1:0-3955 GCA_036399695.1 Thermoanaerobaculia bacterium
GCGCTCGCCGGAAAGCGTCGAACAGATCCTCCCGCGTGTCGCCGGGTGTGTCGCGAGCGGCGTCGGCCTGCCACGGGACGTCGGTATCGAGCAGCAGATAGACGTCGGCGCGGCGCGCACGGGCGGCGTCTTCGATCCAGCGGGGACAACGCTCGTAGTAATGGCGGGCGTAGACGACGGTGCTGATGAGATCCGTGTCCAGGATGACGATTCCCTGCCCCGCGGCGGACAGGCGCTCGTGCGATTCGATGACGCCGCGGGCGATCGGCTCGACGTCCTCCGCCGTCAACTGGTTCTCCCGCGCCAGGGCGTACTCCCGCGCGTACTCGGGGATCCAGATCGTCCCGAGCTCCTGCGCCAGGACGCGGGCGAGCTCGGTCTTGCCCGTCGATTCGGGGCCGGTCAGGCAGAGGCGAGGGAGCGGCGCCATGTGAAGTATCCGCGGATGCCGAGGAACAGGAGGGCGGTGTAAACGACCGCGGTCGGATAGTAGCCGCGGGAGACGTACAACGGAATAGCCACGCAGTTGACCACCGTCCAGAGAAGCCAGTTCTCCAGCCACTTCCGGGCCGTCATCCACTGGGCGACGATGCTCCAGGCGGCGATCGACGAGTCGAGCACCGGCGCCGGGTTGTTCGTGTAGCGGAGCTGGATGAAGGTGATGACGGCCGACGCGGCCACGCCCGTCAACAGGATGGCCGGCCACCACGAGCGCGGCGTTTTCGTCACCGGGAGCTCGCCGCGATCGTTGCCGCCGTGCAGCCATTCGTACCATCCGTACGCGATGAGCACGAGCCAGACGAGCTGCAGTCCCGCCTCGGCGTAGAGGCGGAACTGCCAGTAGGTCCACGTGTAGAGGATCGTGCTCACGATGCCGGTCGGCCAGTACCAGATGTTCTCGCGCGTCGCGAGCCAGATGCTGGCGATGGTGACGACGGCGGCGATGAGCTCGACCGGGCTCAGAAGCCAACCTCGAGCATCAGCATCGCGTTCCGGCCGGCCTGCGGGTAGTAGTACGGCGTGCCGCCGATCGACTCGGCGCCGCTTTCGGCACGCGTGAGGTACAGATAGCTGTAGCCGTTCGGCCAGACGCGCTCCCGGTCGAAGAGGTTGTTGACCTGCAGCGACAGGCGGGCCCACTTCGTCACGGCGACCGAGACGTTCGCATCGGCAACGAAGAACGCCGGCGTGGTCAGCTCCTCGTTGTTCGTGTTGTCGAGGTAGGCCTTGCCGGCGTAACGGCCGGCGGCGCCGATGCTGAAGCGCTCGTGCGGCGTGTACTCGACGGCCTGGTTGAGCAGGAGCCACGGTGTGAGGACGGGATTGACGTCGCGATGGACGAGCGGCTTCGATTCCAGCCAGCTCCCGGCTTCGTCGTAGACGTCGTAGAACTGCGTCCACTCGCTGATGCGGTTGCGGCTGACGTTGGCGTTGCTGCGCAGGCGGATGGACGGCGTGGCCTGCCAGGTTGCTTCGAGCTCGATCCCGCGGCGGTAGCTGCGGTCGACGTTCCGACGCAAGGCGAGGCCGATCTCGGACAGCTCGCCGGTCGCGGCGATCTCGTTGCGGAACTCCATGGCGTAGACGTTCGCCGCGAGCGTGAGCGCGGCGCTGATGTAATTGACGCCGGCTTCGTAGTCGAAGACGCGCTCCGGCTTCACATCGCGCAGGTCGTACGCGATGGACGGATTGTCTTCGCCATGGAAGAGGTCATTGCGGGCCGGCTCGCGGGTGGACATGCCGGCGGAGGCGTAGACGCTGGTGGCCGGCGTGAGCGTGTAGCGCGCGCCGAGGCGGGGGTTGAAGAAGGTCCAGCGGATCGAGCCGAGGTCCTGGTCGCCGTGATAGGCGAAATCGGTGGTGCGGAGCTGGCCGTCGCCGTAGAGGTGCCAGCGGCCGACGTCGTAGCTGACCTTCGCGAAGGCGTTCGCTTCGCTCTTCACGCCGTAGTTGGAGTACTCGCGCAGGTCGAGCGCGGCGATGTCGCGCGTGTGGTCGCGCTTGAAGCGGTTAACGTGCAGGCCGTACTGCGTCGTGAGCGCGCCGCTGCGGCGGCTGTAGGTGAGCATCGAGCCCATGAGCATGCCGTCGAGCCCGTACTCGCGCAGTTGCTCGTCGACGTAGTCGAAGACGGTGTACCAGCCGTAGCCGCGCTGGTAGTAGACGGAGGCAGTCATGTCGGCATCGGAGCCGACGGGGCGGATGTACTGGAGCTGGGCGAGATCGTAGCCGAAGCTGTCGGTCTCGTCCTCACGCAGCGGGTTGTCACGCGGATTGACGAGCAGCGTCTCGCGATCGCTGGCGTACCACGCGAGCTGCTGGTCCTCGTGCCCGGTGAAGCCGGTGAGCTTGAGCTGCCCCTCCCCGACCTGTTTGGCGGCGCTGAGGAAGAGGTTGCGCTGGTCGATGCCGGCGTGGTCGCGGTAGCCGTCGGATTCGAGGAATGAGAGCCGCGAATAGATCGAGAAGCCGCCCGGCAAGGCGCCGGACTGCCAGGCGACGCTGGTCTGCCGGCTGCCGTACGAGCCGGCGCCGACGAGTGCTTCGAGGCGCTGGTCCTGGGCGAGGTCGATGCTCTGCAGGTTGACGGAGCCGCCGAACGACGGCGATCCCACGGTCGACGTGCCGACGCCACGCTGGATCTGCACGCTCTGCAGCGATCTGGCGAGGTCCGGGAAGTCCGCAAAGTAGGTTCCCATGTCCTCGGAATCAGCCAGCGGCACGCCATCGAGCGTGAAGTTGATCCGCGTCGGCGAGATCCCGCGCAGCGTAAAGTACGAGTAGCCGGAGCCCCCCGCGCCCGATTCGCTCCAGGCGTTGACCGAGGGGGCGTCGCGCAGGAGCAGCGGGATGTCCTGCCCGTGGTATTCGCGCTCGATCCGCTCCCGTCCGATGTCGGTCTTGGTGACCGGCACCGGCGCCTCGGCGCGGATGCCGGAGACTTCCATGGTCTCGGCGAAGGCGGGCGCGAGGGCGATGGTCTCGCCGCTTCCGATGCGGCGGTTGACCGGCTCGAAGCCGGGATGGGCGATGCGCAGCTCGCTGCCGCCGGCAACGTCGATGGTGAAGGCGCCGGTGGCGTCCGTGGTCACACTGCGGCCGTCAGCCGTGACGGTGACGCCTGCGAGCGGACGTCCGTGCGCGTCGGTGACGGTGGCGCGGACGGTGGCCGCGAACGCCGTGGTGGTGGAGAGAAAGACGAGTAAAAGAAGTGTGGTGAATGTCCTCATGGAAAGTTCCTTTCCAGGAGGCCTCGAGGCGATCAAAAGAGTGCTGTCGCTCTTTTGCCTTCCCTACGCCGGTCCTAACCGGGTCAGGTTCAAAGGGTTTGATCTCAGGCCGTAAACGGCCACCCCCAGGCTCCTACAACAGGAGGGAGGGTAGCACAGGAGAGGGCTCGGGCCCCGGGGCCCAATGGCGTTGACTTTAGATGTGGGACAGACACTCTTGTCTGTCCCGCGTGCCCGAACGGCGGCTTCTCTGGAGGAAGGACCTTGGGGTGGGCCGGCCAGACAGGAGTGTCTGTCCCACATGAGGCAATCTGTCGAAGCTCGTAGCCGCTTTGCAGCGCAGGTGCGGAAGGGCTAACTCTATTCGTTCCGGTGGGATAGAAGCCCACTTGCGGGCAGAGCGGGCTGAAGACATCGATTTTCGGAGCTGTACGGCTGCGTGGGTACAGCGGGCGGGGACGCCCGCGGTACAGCCGGCGAGACGCCGGCCGCTCCGAAAAGCGCTGCACGACGCCGCAGGCATACCGGGCCGGAAACCGGGAGCGCAGGAAGCATCGAGCGTCCGGGCCGGCGCCGCGAGTGTCGAAGCAGGCGCCGGGAGAATCCGCTCGGGCGCTCGCGGTGTGCCGGCGGGCACTCGTGGTGTACCGGCGCGCGCTCGTGGTGTACCGGCGTGCGCTCGTGGTGTACCGGCGCGCGCTCGTGGTGTGCCGGCGCGCGCTCGT
>DASWMP010000373.1:0-36125 GCA_036399695.1 Thermoanaerobaculia bacterium
CCCCCCCCCCACTCCGAGATGGGCCGGGCGCCATACAACAGCGCCCGGCCGTGCACTACGAACGAACCTACGGTGAAACCCGCACCACCTTTTCCACCTTGCCGTCGACGGAGCCGTGCTCGATCTCGAGCTCGACTTCGAACGAGCCGGCGGCGGGGAAGGTGAACGTGACCACGGAGCCCGTCTTCTCGACGTTGCCCGGGAACTCCCACTGATAGGTGCCGCCGCCGGTGTTGCCGGTGGCGGTGAAGGTCACGGTCTGACCGGCGCGCGGCGACGACGGCGAGAAGCTGAAGTCGAGGGAGCCGGTGCCGGGATTGCCGGTGCCGGGGTTCTGGCCGCCGGTGACCGTCACGATCTTCTTCACTTCGGCGTTGCTCGAGCCGTTCTCGATCTCCACCTCCACTTCGTACGAGCCGGCCGAGGGGAAGGTGAAGGTGACGACGCTGCCGGTCTTGCGGACGTCGCCCGGGAACTTCCACTTGTAGAAGCCGCCGAACGTCGAGCCGGAGGCGGTGAACGTCACCACCTGACCGGCTGCCGGGGCGCTGGGCGAGAAGGTGAAGTTGAGCGGGTCGGTGCCGGGATTGCCGCCGCCCGGATTGCCGGGGTTGCCGGTGCCGCCGCCGACCGTCACCGTCTTCTGTACTTCGGCTTCGACGGTGCCGTGCTCGACCTCGACGTCCACCTGGTAGGAGCCGGCGCTGGCGAAGGTGAACGTCACCACGCTGCCGAGCTTGCGGACGTCGCCCGGGAACTTCCACTTGTACGTACCGCCGCCGGTGTTGCCGGTCGCGGTGAACGTGACGACCTCGCCCGGCGCCGGCGCCTGCGGGGAGTAGGTGAAGTTGAGCGAGCCGCTGCCGCCGCCCGGCGGGTTCTGCGTGCCGCTGCCGCTGCCGACGAGGACGATCTTCGTGATCTCGGCGATCACGCTGCCGTGCTCGACCTCGACCTCCACTTCATACGCGCCGTTCGCCGGGAAGGTGAACGTGGCCGTGCTGCCGAACTTGCGCACGTCGCTCGGGAACTTCCACTTGAACGTGCCGCCGCCGGTGTTGCCCGTCGCCGTGAACGTGACGACCTGGCCGGCCTGCGGGTTCGACGGTGAGAAGGTGAAGTCGATCCCGCCCGCGCCCGGCGTGCCCGTCGGTGCGCCGCCGACGACGACCGTGCGTGTGACTTCGGCCCTCGTCGCGCCGTGCTCGATCTCCACTTCCACCTGGAAGGCGCCGGCGGTCGGGAAGGTGAACGTCACGGTGTTGCCGACCGGGCGGATGTCGCCCGGGAACTTCCACTTGAAGAAGCCGCCGTTGGTGGCGCCGGTGGCGGTGAAGACGACCTGCTGGCCGGGCGCCGGATTGGCGGGGCTGAAGGTGAAGTCGATCGCCGAAGCCGGCGGGTTGACGGCGTTGCCGGTGACGCGCAGGTCTTCGCGGTCGCGGACGATCGCCCCGCTGGCCAGCGTCACTTCCACCGTCACGTTGAGCTCACCGGCCGTGAGGTAGGCGTGGCTGACGGTGGCGCCGGAGGCCGTGGTGCCGTCGCCGAAGTTCCAGTTCACCGCCGTCACGCCCGCGCTGGCGCGCTTGAGGCTGAAGGTGACGGGCAGGCCGATGGCCGCGGTGCGCGTGCTCATCGCGATCTCCAGCTCGTTCTGCCGCTCCGATTCCTGCTGCGCTTCGCGCTGGATCGTGTCGCCCGTGACGTTGTCGACGTTCGACGCGACGGCCGTCACCGAGACGCCGTTCTCGCTCTCGATGCGCAGCTCGCCGGCGCGGACCGGGATGTTGCCCGTCAGCCCGATCTGCGCCGACTTGCCTTTCGGCGCGTGGAACGGCTGGCTCTCCACTTCGATGCCCCGCTCGTCGAACAGACGGATGCGGCCCGTGGCGCCGGCCGCGGCGTCGCTGGCCACGACCACGTTGAGACGGTAGTCGCGATCGCGGCGCACGCCGTCGATGGCCACGTTCGCCGAGCGGACGACGTCATCCTGCGGGAGCACTGCCGCGCCGAACGTGGAGCCGTCGGTCAGCGTGTTGAAGACGCGCACGACCGCCGCCAGCGGCGCCGTCGAGGTCACGCGCAGCGACCCGGTGCCGGCGGGTGCGCCGACGAAGTCGTTCACGTCGTCCGTGCTCACGCTGCCGAGCGCCGGCAGAACTGCCGTACGCGTGTAGGTGCTGCCGCTGACGGCGTCGGTGTACGCAAACGTCACGCTCCCTTCGACGCCGGAGGCGCCGGTGATCGAGGCCGACGTCGACCAGAACGTCGAGTTGCCGCCGGCCGTGCGGCCGACGATGGGGAAGAACAGCGAAGTGGCGCTGCGGGAGATCGACGGCGCGCTGGTCGGGTCGCCCGATTCGTTGTCGATGATGCTGCCGACGAGATAGGCGCGGCCGGTGGCGGACCAGAAGAGCGATAGGCGGCTGTTGTCGTTCGTCGGGGCCACGTCCTGCGCGAGCGACAACTGGCGCGTCGTGTGGGCCGGCAGGTCGAGCGAGCGATTCGCCGCGACGCTGCCGTCAGCCTTGCGCAGTGTGTAGCTGATGCTGATGGCTTCTGCCGTCGGATTCGTGAAGGCGACGTTCGAGCGGAACCGGTCGCTGTTCACCAGGCCGGCGATGGCGCCGGTGGTGGAGAGCACCGCCGGATCGACCCCTTCGTACGTGCTGCCGAAGGTGCCGCCGTTCTTCCCCTGCGTGAAGATGTGGGCCGAAGCCGTCACGTCACCGGGGGCGCGGATCTCGAGCTGGCCGAGCCAGGACGAGGGATTGTTGCCCGGGAAGCTCGCCGGTGCGACGGCGTCTTCGAGCAGGATCGCGGCGCCGGCGCCGAGGTTGATGGAGCGGGTGCGGGTGAGGCCGCCGTCAGTATGGAACACCAGCTCCACCGTCATCGCGGCGGCGGTGTTGTTGCGGAGGCTCACGTCGGTGGTCCAGGCGGTGTTGCGGGCGCCGGGCACGTGGCCGGCGACCGGGATGATGCGTGTGGCCGCGACTGCCGAGGAGGCCGCCGCGAGCCAGAGGGCGGCGTACAGCAAAAGTCTTTTCATGGAATTGATCTCCTGAGTTGCGATGGGTCTGAGCGATGCGTTGTTCGTTGTTCGTTGCCGGTTGCTCGTTGTCCGTTGCTCGTTGTCCGTAGACGCCGCGGAGCGCAGCCGGACAACGGACAACGGAGAACGGACAACGTCCTTCATGGGTTCTGCGGTCGTACGTGGACACACCTCCGGCGGAGAATTGCGTTACAGGGATCGGCTGTGGTGACGCGGAGCGGCTAGTGCGGAGCGAGCGCTGCAGCGCTGTCCGTGGAGCGGTCGGCGGTCAGGCCGAGGACGTGGATCGGAATGTTGCTGCGGATGCGGAAGGCGGACGGCGGCGCGACGCTGCCGAAGATTTCGCCGAGCTCGCGCACGAGATAGCGGTCCGGCTCCAGCGAGATCGTATTGGTCGCGTAGACGTTCCCGCCGCCGTCGAGCAGCTCGATCGAAACGGTGGCCGTCGACGACTGCAGGTTCTGCAGCGCGAAACCGGCTGTGGTGTTCGACGATGACGACGAGCCGCCTGCCGAGCCGTGCGACGGTCCGGCCGAGCGGCGGCGCCCGCGCGATGACGCGCGTCCCGGCAGGTCGACCGTGGCGGTCGTGTAGCTGGCCGGCGCGAACAGCGGGACGACGTTTGCCAGCACCGGATCGCTCGTCGAGCCGGAGGGCGTCGTCCGCTCGTACGAAAAGTACTCCGACTCCGACTTGTTGTCCCGCTCGTCGTTGCGGGCGCGGATGCGCAGGCCGTGCATGTTCGTCGTCTGGCCGAGCACCACGTCGATGCGCTGGCTGTTGATGAAGCGCTGCTCGAGGATTGACGTCTCGTTGAGCTGGAGGCGCGTCGCCGGGGTGAAGTTCGCGCCGGAGATTGTGACGACGCCGCCGCGCGGAACGACCGAGCTGCCCGGCGAAACGTCGCCGATCGTGATGGCGTTGGCGGCGACGGTCAGCCGTCCGTCCTTGATCTCCGTCGGATAGACGGCGCCGGAGGGATCGCGGAAGCCGAGACCGGCCGGATCGAGCGTGAGCGGGAAGCTCGTGCCCTGGGAGGCGCTGGCTACCGTGCCGGCGATGCCCAGGATCGGGTAGTCGGCGGGCGTGCCGAAGAGGCTCGACGGCGAAGTGATGGCGAACGTCAGCTCCCCGTCCTTGACCATCGCCAAGCCATAGGTGTCCTGCCCTTCGTTCATCAGCACGATGCCCTGCACGCTGGCCATGCCGCGGATGCGCACCTTGCCGCGGCCGGTCGAGATCGGCTTCGGCTCCGTGACGTCGATCTTGATCTGCACGACGCTACCGGCGGGGGCGGCTTCGTCGTTGATCCGGAGCGAGAGGCCGGGGCCGTCCTTCGGGACGGTGGTGACGAGCTCGGGCTCGGCGGCCACCGTGCTGAAGGCGACGAAGGTGAGGACGGTGGCGATGGCGGTGCGCTGCAGGGTGTTGTTCGTGAGGCAGGTCATGGGGTCTTCCTGGGAGCCGTGACCGTCACGCGGACGATCTGAGTTTCAGATGAGGCGAGTACTTCGTTTCCGCGAAAAGCCTGCACGTCCCACGACAGGCTCTTTCCGGGGGCAAACTGGGCCACGACCGCCGGCGGCAGCTTGACGACCGCCTCCGTCGTGTCGCTGCTCCAGACAGTCGTGGCATCCACTTCCATGATCCGGACGTGATACCGCGAGGCCTTCGGAACAGCGGTCCAGCGCAATTCATTCGGCGCCTGCGCCAGGTCGCCGATCGGCGCGATGACGTTCAGGCGGGCGCTGCGATAGATGCCGGGGTCGCCGAGTGGGGCGTCGATGGACGGCTCGCGCAGTTGCATCCAGTAGGCAGCGCCGACGACCAGCACGATGGCAGCCGCGGCCGCGTACACGGCGCGGGAGAGCTTCGACCGGAAGGGGACGACGTTGTTCGCGGCGCTGCCACTGTTGAAGCGGCGCTGCAACTCGCCCGCGATCCACTGCCCCGCGGCCGCTTCTTCGGCCGTGCTCTCCTCCTGCTGCAGTTCGCGGTAGAGAGCGAGCTCGGCCTGGCAGCGCGTGCAGGATTCGAGATGGGCGAGGGACGGACCGTCCAGCTCCTCGCCGAAGCGGACGATGTCGATGCACTCCGGCGTCGGGGCGAGCGCCTGCTGCCAGTCGTGACGCGCGTCGCTCACAGTTTCTCTCCTCGCACGAACCATCTCTCCGCCGCCCGCGCCAGCTTGCGCTTCGCGCTCACGATGTACGCCTTCGCGCCGCTGCTGTTCTCCAGCCGGAGCAGCCGCGTGATCGCGTCGAGCGGCACGTCCTCGCCGTAATGCAACGTGAAGACGGTACGCTCCGTTTCGTCGAGCGTCGCGTTCAGCAACTGATGCAGCCGGCGCGACGTGCTCTTCTGCGCAGCCAGCTCTTCCGGCCCCGGCTCCAGCGCCGGCACCTGGATCAGCTCCTCGTCGGACGGCGAGTCGACAGGCGGCGAGGAGCCGCGCTTCTTCGTGCGGTTGAAGGCCTCGTTGCGGACGATGCTGTACAGCCACGTCCCGAACTGCGCCGTCCCGCGGAACGACTCCAGATGACGGTGCGCCTTCAGGAAGACTTCCTGCGCCAGGTCGGCCGCCGACTCCCGGTCGCCGGTGAAGCGATAGCACCAGCGGCCCACCCGTTCGTAATAGCGCGCGAAGAGCCGATCCGCCGCCGCCTGCTTCTGAGGTTCCGCGGCCTGCCGGTACGCGGCCAGGAGCATCTCGTCTGACGGAGCTTCCGACCGGCCCGGCGGGGGCGTCTGGTCCATCGAAGTCATTATAGTGAGCGTCACTCATGTTCTCTGGTCTTCCCTCTCTCAGACAACGCGGAAGGTCCGGCCGGAACAGAAATCTGCAGGCGGCGCTGATTTTTCTTTTCGTCGCCGTTGCGACGCTGCCGTCGGCGGGCGCGGCCGCGAGTCGCGAGCAGCAGCAGGCCGAAGCGGAGCGGCTGCTCGACGAGTCGGCGGCCCAGACGGACGCAGGGGAGTACGAAGCCGCCGTCCGCGCCGCGCGGGCATCGGCTGAGCTGTACGCCGCTCTCGGCGATACGCTGAACCGCACGGTGGCGCTTAACCAGGCCGGCCTGGCGCAGATGTACGCCGGGCAGTATCCGCAGGCGCGCGCCTCACTCGAGCAGGCCCTGCGCGTGGCTGTCGCCGCGAACGACGCAGAGGGCATCGTCGAGGAGCGGATGAACCTCGCCAGCGTCGACTTTTTCACCGGACGCTACGCCGATGCCGCCGCGCATTACGCCGCGGTGGGGCAGGTGCTCGACGCCCATCGCGCCGAGGAGTGGACGCCCCGACGCCGCCGCATCCTCCTGGCGAACCAGGCCACGCTCGACCAGCGCCTCGGCCGCTACAAAGAAGCACTGGCTGCGTATCGCCTGGCGCTGGCCGACGTCTCGGACGTCCGCGCCGACGAGCACGCGCAGATGCTCTCCAACGTCGGCGTGCTCTATCGAAGAATGGGCGATCCCTACAAGGCCCTGGAGTCATACGACCAGGCCCGGGCCATCTTCGCGCGCGACCAGCACGTCGACGGCGAGCTCGGCGTCCTCAAGAATCGCGGCATCGTCCTGGCCCTCGACCTCGGGCGGCTCGAAGAAGCGCGGACCACGTTTGCCGATGCCTTCGCACGCGCGACGAGCGCCGGCAACGCGCGCGAAGCACTGCAGGCCCAGCTCTATCGCGCCGAAACGAACCTCCGTCTGCGCAACGCCGCCGAAGCGTCTCGCGACTTCCGCGCCGCGTACGACTCCGCCGTAAAACTGGAGACCGTCGAGGAACAGTGGAAGGCGCTCTATGGCCTGGCGCGCTGCCAGACGCTCCTCGGCGACGAGCCCGCGGCGACGGCGCACCTCCGCCAGGCCGTGACCGTCATCGAACAGATCCGCGACGCCATCCGCATCCCGTCGCTCAAGTCCGACTTCTTCAACGACAAGCGCGAAGTCTTCGACGCCCTCATTGCGCTGCGGCTGCGGCAGGGAGCGAAAGTCGACGAGCTGTTCGCCCTCATCGAGCGAGGACATTCGCGCGGCTGGCGCGAGCGCGTCGGTCTGAAATCGACGGTGGACCTGCGCGCCATCCAGCGCGTACTGCCGTCGGACGCGGTGCTGCTCGACTACTGGACGTCGTCGTACGGCGCGGCGGTCGTTGTGGTGACGCGCGCTGCGGCCGTCATTCGTCCGATCGCCGTCGGCACGGACAGCATCCGTGCCCTCGGCGACGCGCTCGCGCGTGGCGCAGGTCCGGCCTGGCAGGCGCCGGCGACGAAAATCAGCGCACAGTTGCTGCCCCCGCTGCCGGCCGGAAAGCCGCACGTCGTCATCGTCACGGACGGCAAACTCGCGTCCATCCCCTTCGAGCTCCTGCCCGTCAACGGCCGTCCGCTCATCGCCAGCCGCGACGTCACCTACCTCCCGACCGCCGCGCTGCTCGTCCGCGCCGCGCGCCCGCCGCGCCGCTACGCCCCTCCCTGGACAACGCAATTCCGCGGCTTCGCCGACCCCCTCTTCGGCTCGGCCACCCTCGAATCCCACGGACAGCCGACCGGCCGCCTCCTCGCCTCAGCCGAAGAAGTGCGCTCCATCGCCTCCGAGCTCGGCGGCAGACCGCTCCTCCACGTAGGCCCCGACAACCGCAAAGAGCACCTGCAGCAGCCGACGACCGCCCCGCTCCTCCACCTCGCCACCCACGCCTTCATCGACCCCGGCGCCGTCGAACAGTCCCGCATCCTCTTCTCCTCCGCACGCCCCGGCGGCCCCGCCACCTACCTCTTCCTCAAAGAAGCCTACGACCTCCCCCTGAGCAACGTGGAACTGGCCGTCCTCAGCGCCTGCGACACCGAACGAGGCCGCACCACCCCCGGCGAAGGCGTAGAAAGCTTCAGCCGCGCCTTCCTAGCCGCCGGCGCTCGAAGCACCGTCACCACGCTCTGGCGCGTCCCCGACACCACCACCGCCTCCTTCATGCGCGTCTTCTACCACCACCTGCAACGAGGCTCCTCCCGCGCCGAAGCGTTGCGCGCCGCCAAGCTCCGCTTCCTCGAAAGCGGCGCCCCGCTCAACGACCCCCACTACTGGGCCGCGTTCGTCCTGACCGGCGAAGGCCTGCAGCCGGTGTCGACCGCGATGCGGTGGAGCACCATCATCACTGCGGCCCTAACGCTTGTTGGCGTGGCGGTGATCGCGCTGTGGGCGTGGAGATCGGTAGCGTCGAAGCGTCCGCTGCCTCGTGATGACCGAAACAGTTCTCCGCTCGCTGGCGGACGCGCGAAAGCACCTTAAGTCACTTGGTGCGGCCGCTGGATCACATCAGTACGCCATGGGGTGCCCTCACCGTCGATCAACGTCGCGCGGCCGAGGCGGCCGGACGACGGCGTGTGCATCGTGCGGCGAGCCGTACCGTGGACGCGGTTCTGGGAACGAGCGGCGCTTGAGGCGGCGCACGCCGTTGCGCGAGACGTGGACGGTCTCGACCACAGACGTCGCCGGACGCTCCCGCGCCGCGGTGACGGAGATGAACCTGCCGGAAGAGGCGTCACGACCGATCTTGCGGGTCGGCATGGCGCGCCTCACAGGTCTTTCCCCGCCTTGAAGTCGGCGGTGACGTCGTCCGCTTCGCGCCGGCGGCCACCGCCGCGAGCGCGTTGTTGAACAGCACCAGCGCCGCGCGCCAGCCACTCGGGATCAGCGGGAGCGCGCTGATCACCGTCAGCAGCGGCTTGATGCCGTTGTAGATCTTCAGCAGGCGCGCGATGCGCCCGTTCTGCGTCTCCGGCATCAGGGTCTGCTCCTGCTGCATCTCGGCGGTGAGCGTGCGGATCTCGCGGTCGATCGTCTTGAACGACGGCGTCTTAGGATTGGTATTGGTGTTCATGATGGTTCTCCATTCGGCCAGGACGGCCGGTGGATGGCGGAGCCTCTGCTGCTCAGGAGCGCGCCGAGCGCATCCGCCGCGGATCAGTCTTCGAGGGTCAGCGCGCGGGGCGCTGACGCCACTTCGAAACGTTCCCGATCGCCGCGGCAACCGGCTGCCGCCGCCTGCGATTGGGGGTGTGCACCGTGGATGTGCACGCGAAGAGCGGGACCTTCAGCCCGACCTCGGACCAGGCGCCGGCGATGATCCGCTGCACCTCTCCGCCGTTGCCGTACAGCTCACCGGCGATGTCGGTCGTGGCCCGCGCGAAGTCGACAAAGTCCGCCTCGGGTTTGAGCCGCTCCGTGAGCGCGACGTACCAGATCTTCCCCAGCACGTGCCACGTCTTTCCGCCGATGGCCATCGCGGCGCGATAGAAGCCGTGGTTCAGGATGCCGGAGTTGATGTGCACGCCGCCGTTGTCCTCGACCGTGTCGACGTAGTCGCGCATGTGCGACGGCTGCGGGTCGCGTCCGAGGACAGGGTCGTCGTACGCCGTACCCGGAGCGGCCATCGAGCGCACGCCCTTGCCGTTCACGCCGGGACCGAACAGCTCCGCGCCGATGAGCCAGTCGGACTCGCTCGCGGACAGGTCGTGCTTGTACTGCTTGACCATGATCCCGAACGCGTCGGAGAGATGCTCGTTCAGCGCACCCGTCTGACCGGAGTAGCCGAGGGCGGTGGAGAACTGCGTCACACCGTGCGTCAGCTCGTGCCCGATCACGTCGAGCGAAGCGGTGAAGCGATTGAAGATGCGGCCGTCGCCGTCGCCGTAGACCATCTGCCGGCCGTTCCACATGGCGTTCTCGAAGCGGGTGCCGTAATGCACCGTCGAATCGAGACGCATGCCTTTGCCGTCGATGGACCTGCGGCCGAACACCTGCGTGTAGAAATCCTGCGTCGCGCCGCTCCCGTCGTAGGCCTCATTGACCTCGACGTCCGCGCTGCGGGGCTTGTGCTCGCTCATGACGAGCTTGCCCGGCAGGCGGTGCTGATGACGAGCGTCGTAGACGTTGCGGCGCTTGCGCGTGGTATCCGGCGGAGCGGCGGGGGAGCCTTCGATCAGCGTGCGGGCGCGTCCGGTGGCCAGCTCGCGCATGTGCTCAAGCGTGGCGCGGGCATCGCCGTGCGCTGCATCGTCGGTCCGTTCGGCCACCCACATCAGCATGTGAGGCGGGATGACGCCACAGAGATACTGCGGTATGTTTCGCATGGCACTGTTGCTCCTTTCGTCAGCCGATTGAGGGGGTTCGTGTCAGGCCCGAGCCGCGTGACCGCGCGGCTCGGCAACCTCACGACGACGCCTCCGCCGGCGGAGCGGTCGTTACAGCCGATGCGGCCTTGCGCAGCGCCACCGCAAGCTTCGGACGGCCACGCTTGCCGAGATCGCGCTTCAGGTTCGCCACGACCGAGGCGATGGCGGCGCTGCCCGGATCGCGGGCCAGCCCTTTCGCGATGTCGTAGATCTGCAGCGAATCCGCCGCGAGCGATGCCTTGCGCGACGAGATGGTGAACTTCAGCGCGTTGGTGAAGGCCGAGACCTTGTCGAGCACCGGCAGAAACGCCTCGATGAATTGGAGCGTGTCGCGGCCGGCCAGGACGTCGAGCTTGTTCACCCCCTGAAGCGCCGGAGTCTGCTCGACAGCCGCGATGGCGGTGGCGAGGAACTTGATGGGCACGTTCAGGTGCGAGCGGACGAAGTTGACCGTGGAGATGTGCGCCGCCTCGAGCTGCGGGATGATCGGCGCGATCTCGTCGAGCTCTCGCATGAACTCGTCGGCGACCTGCTTGTAGAAGGTGATGGTGGGCGTGGCGGTGGGAGGGACTTCGGGGATGGTGCCGTCGGGCGGGGTGGCCGCGCTGGCGGCGGGGGTTCCGGGTTTGGTGGCCATGATGGGCCTCCTTTCCACGACGTCTGAGACGCTACTCGCGGACAGACGCCGTGCGTCGTGCGTTACCCGTTCACGCTTCGGCCGAAGTGCAACGGGCAATGGGCACCTGCAGATGCCTCGGGACTGGACCGGTCCTGCACTCAAGATACGTGGTGAATCGCACAATTGCCGTTACCGATTTGTAACGAGCGCGACTTATTTGTCCCCCGCGTTGATCTGTAAAGACTTATGCAGCGGGTATTTACGTCAGGCGAGCCGGAAGATTATGCTGTTTTCGCATACACTATTGGTGGAATGCGGAAGGACGTCACTTCGGGGAGGGACGACGAGGGGCCTCCGGCGGGCCGGTGCGACCGGCAGCGCTTATTGCTCCGCGGCCTGCACGCTCTCGGCGCAAACGCGTTCCGTCGGTGGTCGCTACTTCGGGAGGAGGGAAGAGAGGTCTTCCTTGTCCAATGCCGACGTCAGATCGCTCACCTTGCACGGGAGCGCGGCGGCGACTCGCATGATCGTGATGAGACTCGGCAACATCGCGCCTGTCTCGATGGCGCTGATGTGACTCTGACGCACTCCGGAGCGTTCGGCGAGAGCGACCTGCGTGACGCTGCCTTTCTCTCGCAGCACGCGTAGACGCGCTCCGATCAATTCAGCCGCGCGCGGCGACGCCGTCTTCATCGCGCGACCCTCTTGACTATCCTATAACATGAATATACCATATCCATAATACTAGAAACGGAGCGCAGACATGCTCGAACCCGACATCATCGCCCGCATCCGCCACATCTTCCTACACCCACGCCCGCACGTCAGCATCTCTCAGGCGACAGACCTCCTCGGCTGGACCCGCGCCGAGATGACCGCCGCCATCGCCTCCGGAGAAGTGGAGCTGATGACCACCCCCCTCGGCAAATGGTTCTGGCGCGAAGAACTGATGTCCAAAGCCCTCGAAACCTGGCCCCTCGACACCATCGAAGAAGCCCTCGGCGCCGACGCGGATGCCATCCTCCCGCACGCGATCCGCACCGCCGAGCTCCGCGTCCGCCTCCCACGCCACCACATCGCCATGCTCCACTACAAAGCCGAACAGCAACAGACCACCGTCAGCCACGCCCTCGCCCGCGAGCTCGACGGCATCGCCAGCGCCGAAGCCCCCGAGCTCTCCGCCGCCATCCCCGGCTTCGCCACCGCCCTCGCCTGGCCCGACGCCGAACACGCGCAACTTCCCTGCTGAAGGACCACCGCCATGCGCCCAACCCGCAAGCCCGCTCCGCCCGTGGAACCGTACCGCGCCAGCTCCCGAGGCGGCGCCGGCAAACCGCGCGAACTGAGCATCACCACCCTCTTCCGCGCCAGTACGCACACCCGAAGCGGCGAGACCCCCGTCCCATACCTCCGCCTCTCCGGCCGCTGGCTCGAGCAACACGGCTTCACCCGCGGCTCCCGCGTCACCGTCACCGCCGAAAACGGGAAACTCGTCCTCACGGTCGCCGCCCCGCCGCCCCGCCCTTGAGCGCTCCCCGCGCAACCTGAGCGCCCCCAACCGGGGCTGCGCCAAGTCCCAAATCACTTAAATCCGACCCAGATCACTTTTTTCCCATCCGCGATCACTTTTAAACGATCCCCGATGGGGGAAAAGCGAGCCTCGATCGGATTTAAGTGATCCGCGATGGGATAAAAGTGTCCATGGATCGCTTTTATCCGACCCCTGATGGCTTTTTTCCCATCCGTGAGCACTTTCATCCGATCTGGGTCGGTTTTGAGCAACCCGGCGCGCGACGCGCCCGTTGCTCGCTTTCGCTCTTCCCGCAGGGCGCGGGAGGCCTATACTTCCGCCCCGGTTTGGGCCGGAATCTGAGCAGACGGGAGTTGACGAATGCCGCAAGACCTTCCACTTATAGATGTACTCGTCGATGCACGTGAGGAATGGGGCGATACCCGGAGTTTCCATCTGCGCTGCCCGGTCTGCGGCTCGAACTACCAGCACACCCGGCACGCCGAACGCATTCGAGCCGAGCAAACCTACGGCGCAAAGTGGGGCGGCAAAGGCGACCTCCTGATCATCCCGATCGAGGGCGAGTGCTTACACGTCTGGGAGATCTGCTTCGGCTTTCACAAAGGCGAGACGGTCTGCTTCGTCCGCACGACCGATCGTGTGGTGGACGAAGAGGACCGGCAGCCGGCGTAGTTCTGACGGAGGATCGATGGCAGACGTTTCGCTGTACGTATTCGTTGATAACTCAAACGTCTTGATCGAAGGCCGCCGTTTCGCAGAAGCGAGACGTTCGCGCAAGGGCAAGTTGTCGCCGTACAAGGACGCCGGCTATGACATCGACTGGGGTAAGTTCCTCTACCTCTTGAAGGAGAAGGACGCAAGAGCCTTCGTGGATGTTCCGGTCCTCTACGGCTCCCGTCCGCCGGCCGAAGACTCCGTCTGGAACCGAATCCGTGACGATGGATTCGACGTGAAAGTGTTCGACCGCAACATCCGAAACAAGGAGAAGGGCGTAGACATGGAAATGGGCATGGACGTCGCGCAGCTCCTCTACACCGTCGCCTCACCGAAAACGGTCGTAATCGCCGCTGGCGACGCCGACTACGTGCCGGTGATCGACCGCGCCAAAGGGAAGGGCTGGAGAGTGGAAGTCTGGTTCTGGAGTAACGCCGCTGTCGAACTGCAGAAGGCAGCGAGCCGGTTTGTCCCGCTCGATCCACACCTCGAGTTTCTCAGGCTGGGCGGCGGCGCGGTTTCCTGAACGACCGACCGCCGTTGTCTTGACCCAGGATGCCGCCAAAGCGGAAGCTCTCCCGCAGCGGCGTGTGGTCTTTTTCGGAGCAACTCACCGCTCTAGATGCATCCGTCGCTTTGCCTCTTCTGCTTGGTCCTCTCCCGCGCTTGCCCATGTCGCCACCAAGCACCAGAGACGGCTAAATCACGTGCAGATACAGAGAAGCTGGCAACGTGACATGCGACCAGCCTCACGACGACGCTTGTCAACGACGCAGCGCTGCCGCAGTGTGCGGGACGGTCCTCGTCGTACGATGTTCGTCATGCATGCCTTACCAACCCGTACTACAACTTCTGAACTACTTGAGAATTGCGGCGGTGTGCTACTCGACATCTTTGGCGTTCTCATCGACGCGCGAGGGACGCTTCCTGGTGCTGTCGAACTTCTCGCGGAGATCAAGCGCCGCGGCACCCCCTATGCGCTCGTGACCAACGATGCGTCGCGTACGGTTACGACCTACGCACGGCATCTGTCCGCACTCGGTCTCTTTGTGGACCCCGCCCACCTGGTGACTTCCGGCTCGCTGATACCAAACTACTTCGCGTCGAGAGCGCTTCAGGGCTCCCGTGTGGTAGTGCTTGGTACGCCTGACTCGGCCGAGTACGTACGGGCGGGCGGTGGGCATGTGGTTCCGCTGACGCCGGGAGTGGCGCTCGATGTACTAGCCGTATGCGATGACGCCGGAGCGGAATTTCTGGCTCCGGTTGAGTGGGCCCTATCGGCGGTGGTGCGCGCGTTAGAAGCGAATCGACGTCCCGTACTACTGCTGCCCAACCCTGACCTAGTGTATCCAAAGGGAGCCGGTGAGCTCGGGCTCACCGCCGGCGCAATCGCATTGATGATCGAAGGTGCGCTTGCACAGCGATTCCCCCGTGAGCAGCTTGTTTTCGACCGACTAGGCAAGCCTGAGACACACCTTTTCGACGAGGCCGCACGCCGGCTTGGACTGCGACCGGAACGTTTAGTAATGATCGGCGATCAACTCTCGACCGATATCGTGGGCGCGATAGCGGCGGGTTGTGACGCGGCGCTACTTTTGGGTGGTTCGGCGTGGGACGCGACTTCCGACGTGACGCCGACTTGGCTGCTTCAGACCTTGTGGCCATAAAGTCCTCATGGCAATCGGCCCGCGGCAGCGCTACACCCAGGTTGACGCGCTTCAGCTTACGTGCGACTATTGCCACCGGTCCTCCATAAATATTTATCTGGTGTGCTGCTTTCACGGTTGAGAGCATCGCTGCAACGCGAGCTCTCCGTGTTGATGAACATACACCGTCGAAAAGAGGTTATATGACAAGACCCAGAACTCTCGTCGTGACCGTACCCGAGATGATAGGCGAAGCCGACCTCGCGCCGCTGAGGGAAGTGTCTGACGTTGACTACAAAGAGGTTGCATCGATCTCGGAGCGCGAGTTGGCAACCCTCTGCGACGGCTACGATTACCTCATGCTGAACTACGACGTGCTGCCGACAGTCGGAAATTTCAAGCTCACCGAAGGCTTCTACGCAACCTCGGCAGTTAGGTCGTTGAAGGGCGTGGCCACGGACATCACCGGAATGGACTGGTCAAGCCCCAAGGGAGCAGCATCGAACGGTGTCCTGCTCCTCAACATCCCACACTACTCGACCGAGAGCGTGGCCGAATCGGTTCTGGCGGAGATCCTCCTCCACTCACGCCAAAGGCACAGCGCGTACATAGACGAGATCCGCGGGCGCGCTGTCGAAGCGCGGAAGGGGATCAACCTGCTGGGTCGCACTGCCGGAGTCATCGGTTGGGGCAGCATAGGTTCACGAGTCGCCGAGTTGCTCAAGGCCATCGGCATGAATGTCGTTATTTGGAATCGCACACCTCGTCCAGGACTGCAAACGGTGTCACTTGAAACGCTCTTCGACGAGGCGGATGTGATCTGCGTTTGCCTGAAAACCGTAAAAGAAGGCGACGCGCCAAACACAGGAATTGTGAGCGGCGATCTGTTGCTTCGCTGCCACGGAACAATCGTCGTCAACCTCGCGAATGCAGCCCTAGTCGATCACGACGCAATGGTCGAAGCACTTCGTGATGGCAGGGTTGCGGGATACTCCGTCGAGCGCTCCGCGGCACTCATTAATTCTCCGCTAGCGAAGGAGGATGGAGTTCACCTCCCGCCTTCGAACGCTTGGTTCTCGGACGAATCGCTCGAAACGCTTCGATCGACATGGGTTGGCAACGTGATCTCGGCGATTCAGGGGAATCCGCAAAATATCTATCGCGACTGATCGGCGGTTGAGCCAACTTTGACAAACTTGCAACGCCTTGCTGACGATCGTGACCGAAACGTCCGCGCGCTGGACGGAAAGAAAACGCTGATGGTCTTTGGCGTTGGAAAACTTGGAGGCCCAGTACTCGATGTCTTGGCGTCAAAGTACCCCCTTCACAGGTTCATCATCGTGAGCCGTGATCGCGAACGGAGCGACCGCAGAGCGAATCTTGCGCGTTACGTTAGCGCCCAATGGGCAAAATTTCCAGAAGTGATTGGCGAGCGCACGGATCTGCTCAACGTGGATGAGACCGCCGCGCTCCTAGACCGGTACAAGCCGGACTTGGTTCTGAACGCGACGACTCCATTCCCGTGGTGGAAAATCTCTACGCTGCCCAGAAACGAATCGATCCTATGCGAACGCGCTGGTCCCGGGATGTGGTGTGCTCTCGATACTTTGTTGCCGACACGGTTGAGTGAGTCGCTAACGCAGGCGCGATCGTCGGCCACCTTTATTAACGCCTGCTACCCTGACATGACCAATGTCTTCCTGTCAGGACATGCCAGTCCGCCACTGGCCGGCGTCGGAAACATCAGCAACCTCGTGCCAGGCTTGCAGCTAGCGTTCGCCGACGAGGTGGGTTGCACGCCGGCGGAAGTGCTGATTCAACTCGTTGGCCACCACTACGTCAGTTGGAATGCGCCTTCGTCTGACGGTTGCAGTAACGCTCCGTACCATTTGAAAGTCACCTATCCTCACGGTGAACTAGAGTTTACCGGTCCTGACGATACGCCTTTTGCGATCCTCCGCCGCCGCGCTGCGAGAGTGCGCAACCTCGAAGGTCTTGGCGTAACCATTGGATCGACCGCGACGGTCCTGGGTACCCTGCTGTCGGGCCAAGAGCGGAAGCACCACTGTCCAGGCGCTATTGGAATGCCGGGCGGATACCCGGTGACGATATCCGCATCCGGTTCGGTTCGTCTCGATCTTCCCGAAAGCCTCACGGCATCGGCGGCGGCTGAGCTGAACACAGCGGCACAGCGGCTGGACGGTGTTGAGTACGTCGAGGCCGGACGCGTCGAAACAACGGATGCCGGCCGCGATGCCTTCCGCGTCGTAACAGGCATGGAGCTTCCTGTTGTGACGCCCGCTAATATGCTGGAGGTTTCACACCAAACGATAAGCCGCCTTAACCATCGCTACAACCTGGGACTCGCCACCTTATGAGAGCTACGGTTCTCGGTGGCGGGATTGTGGGGTTGTGGACCGCAGAAGTACTGTCGACACGAGGCCATGAGGTAGTCGTACGAACGGATTCCCCAGTGTTCAACACTACCTCGGCAGCGGCGGTATGTGTTATCACGCCGCTCTTCCCGTCCGATCCGGCCGAGGCGGTTTTCAAGAGTTCATGGAATTGGTTCGAACGCACACTGGCAAAATTCGAGGAGCTTGACGCTGGAGGACTGTTTCTGGAGCGTCTACCAAGCTATGAGTTCGGGTACGAGCAGGACGGCGAACTTTACCTTGAAAAAGAGTTCAACGTCAGAAAATTTAAACATCTCCCATTTTCAACTGTCGAGATCATCCACCTCCAATCCCCGATAGAGGTGCAAAATCACGTGGGTGACTTACAGCGCAATGTGTTTGGTGCGAAGTTCATCTCTGTACTTTGCAACACGGAAGTATTCCTCGCATGGCTGAGGTCAACTTTAGAAGAGCGCGGGGTCGTTTTCGATGAGCGCCTAGTCACTCGCGAGAACCTGCGAACGGTAGACGCAGATATAGTCTTCAACTGTCTAGGCTTCCGGTCGGGGAGCATCTTCCCCGATCCAGAACTCCGCGCTGTCCGCGGGCAGTCAATGTTCATCGATGCCGAGAATCACGAAGGGCCGTTTTTCGGAATCGCTTCCGGGCATCACGCGATCTTCAGGCACCGTCGCGGCTACTACGTGGGGTCGTATTTTCTTGAGGACGAGAAACACGTACCCACTTGGCCTCAACAAACGGAGTATGAGCTGTCGCTGCAGTTCGCAAAGGGACCGTACCCGGAGTTGTGCAGAGCGGTCGGATACGAGCCGCCGGAAATTGATTTCACCCGAATCAGACGTGTAAACACAGGCATACGCCCATATCGCACATCCGGTCCGCGCGTGATGACAGAAGTCGTTGACGGTTTGAGGGTCGTCCATAACTACGGCCATGGCGCTCACGGTTGGACGATTGGATATGCGACGTCGTTCCATGCCGTGCAGCTTGCGGAGCAAGAGGCCGGACAGCCTACAGGGGCCGCCTCAGTCAACGAACCTACCATGCCGCCGCGGGATACGGTGGCATTATGATCGATCGGACTTGGAAATGGGCTCTTGGTATCATCGGAAGCCTTGTTCTGGCTGTTCTTGGTAACGCTTTAAGCTATAGGATCGAACCTTTTTTTGCGGAACGCCGTGTCCCCTCCGCTGAAACCTTCGCATGGATATTCCTGGGCTCGACGATTGCGATGGCCACAGCGCTTACGGTGACGAGCAGAGCTCTCACTCGGCACAAAGAACGCCTTCTTCAAAGGTCAAATGTGCATTTCATCGCCTTCATCTCTGCGTCGTCGGGCGACGGCGCGTTCTATTCGTCAATCCTGCATCAACTTATTCTCGCCACACGATCCACTCTCACCGATTGCCTCTTGATAGTTCCGTGGTTACCAGCTGAGTCTTTTGATCACGCTGACGCTCTCAAAGAGTTCAGAGCTAATCCCTCCGCAGCGGGATTTTCTGGGGTCTTCGTTATTCCCAAGGATCCCGACAAAGAGCGAAGGACACTGGAGAGTTTACAGCGTGAAATGAAAATTCCGGTAGTAGTCCTTGACGTATTCTTTGATCCGTCAAGCAAGACAGAACCTTCACCACTGCACTTTGTGGGCGGGAACGAAGTGGAGGGCGGGAGGATTGCCGGCGAGATTGCACGCGATTTGATTTCCGCTAAGTCCAAGCCACGCGTCCTGACTTTGGTGGGCCGTCCGACAAAGTGGGAGATGCAGCGGGTGCAGGCTTTCGAAGGGTATCTGAAGGAAAAAATGAGGTTGGCGTCCAGTTGTTTTGAGCGGTCGGAGTACCCTTTGAACTACTCGCGGAAGAAGGCAGCCGACTACATGCTCAGCTGGCTCACGCAGCAGGCGCTTACGAAAGACCGTCGAATAAAGATCGACATAGTCTTTGCTTGTAACGATGATATGGCGTTGGGCGCCGCCGAGGCGATACGCGCTGTTAGAGCCGAACCGTACAACTACAGTTTTGTCGCGCCCCCTCAGGTTGTCGGCTACGACGGTATTGATACGTTCACCTCTGCAATGAGGGAGAAAGACTCAATACTTGCTGGAACGGTTGACGTCAACATCAGAGAACAGGCGACGATCGCGATAGAAACGATGTTTGATTTAGTCGCTAAGACCAAAGCGACAGGATGCCCTCCGGCCGCGCCGGCGGCAGGGAATTGGCCACAAATGAGGAAGCTGGTTAGACCATGACACACGCGCTTTCTAATGGAATCCACCTCAACATACGGCGTTCTGCTTCGGATGAAGATCTTCGCGCCTGTGCGAAGATGATGGCGCGGACAAGCCCGTGGAGCCGGCTCTTCTTTTCGGAGGCTCAATGCATGGCGAACCTATCGGGTCCGCTTATTACCGTTCACTTGGCGGTGTCACCCGCCGGCGAGCGGCTCGGGTTTCTCGCGACTTTGCCGACAGGGCTAGGATCCGAGCCGCTCCTCGAATATCTCTGTGTCGATGAGACACGCAGGAATAGCGGCGTCGGTACTTGCCTCATAGCTTATTTCGAGGAGCAGATGTACGCGGACGCGGCGAACGTCTATCTGTTCGTCTCTGATATTAATCCAGACGCCGCCCGCCTATACGAGCGACTCGGGTACAAGCGAATTGGTGTGCTACCGGACTACAATATCGTCGGTCAGACCGAGTTCCTCTATCGCAAGTATCGCCGACCTCGTCAGGAGCGGGCGCAGCGCCTTGTTGGTCGCGGTTCGAAGGACCGCTAGCGGGACGATCGTGTCTGCCCGTCTCGAGAGTACACTGACGGAACAGCAGATTGAAGGACGCAAATACGCGTTCTACGATCTCGCCACCGGCTACCCGGCGCTGCCTCTCGATCAGGAGTTGGCGGAGGTGGTGGCCGTGTGGACGCGTCGGTCGTTAGGCAGCGGGGGACACGTCGGTGCAAGGCAGTGCGACGATCCCGACATCGAGATGCTGCTCAAGGAAGCCGTCGGTTCACTTTTGAACATTGATCGCAATATTTCACATCGAATTAAAACAACATTCAGTGGTTCCGTCGCTGTGGATCGCGTCTTTGCTGCCGCCCGTGCGTTGGCGGCGGCATCTTCGAGAAGCGGCTTAACGGCAATCATCGCTGAGCCAAGTGTCGATCTTTTCAGGTTATTACTACGTGACCGACCGGACGTTAGGATCGTCGCCATTCAAACTGGGGCGACTCCGTCGGCGAGTGGGTGGCATGGAGATTTGTTGATCGACGCGTTACTTGCGGAAGTCAATGCGGGCTCGGAGCGGCAGGTCTTAGTGATGCTAGACAGCCCAGCGAATCCTTCAGGTGTAGTTGCGGACGCCGAGCAACTCTTAAGACTCGCGACGGAATGTGGACGCGCAGGTGCACTGCTCGTAGTCGACCACTGCTTTGTCCTGGCTGGCGTGCACGCGCCGGCACGTCTGCCTACGGTTTTCGATGTCCCCGCTGAAACGTGCGATTGGATTGGCATTTGGGACACTGGAAAAACCATCGACTTGAACGGCGACAAGCTCGGCTTCATCGTGCCCGGAAATGACCGTGTCGAACGAGCAGTCGACGTTTCGCTATCAATGATCCAATCGAGTGCCGCGCGGCGTTCGCTCATCGTCTTCGCTCAATTGCTGGGGCACCCACGCCTCAAGGAGCACATTGCGCGTCTGGGCCAGGCTTGTAGAGCGAATCTCAACGAGCTGCGCATCCTAACCCCAACGCTCGATCTGCCGTCTACACCAGATGCAGGGACGTTTGCCTGCGTCGGCCGCGCTGATTACGACCACTCGGGCGACCAGATGCGGGAACAGTGGCTCGCTGCAGGCGTAGCTACAGTGTCGGGCCGGACGTTCTTCTCTAGCTCGGGTCCCGGCAATCTGTTCGTTCGGATCTCGCTCGCCCGAACCCAAAGCTACTTTCGCGAAGCAATCTCGCGTATGGCGATGTCGCGGTTCGGGTAATTCGTAATCGACGGATGCAACATGGAGACATTCAGCACGAGAGATGATCACCACACGTCGCCATCAATACGCTACAGGCGGGAACCTGTGTAGTACGTTCCGCCTGTGGCGTTCGGAACGATCCCGTCGCCGTAAAACTGAATTACTTGCGGGGCCACCAGACGCTCACCCGGGCAACGCAGCCACAGCCTGAGAAGGTGGCGCTGCCGCGCCGAGCTGGCATCATCTTCGAATGCTGTGCGCGAATGTAAGATAGTGTAATTGTTGATAACAAATCCCTCTCCACGCTTGAGACGGACCTCTACGCGCATATCAGCGCGTGCGCTGAGTGTGTCGACGCGGTCGAGTGCCATCAGCTCAAGCGCGGTTGGTGCCTCGCCGAGATCGGTCCATGCAAGCTCGATCAAGTCGCGAAGATAGCAGCAGCTCAGCACGTCGGCGACGCGTGAGAACACTGGTACGTGATATCTCGTGATCGGCGGCTCGCCCGGGGGTTGCTCGCCCTTCCAATGGTATCTGAAGCCATAATATAGCGGCGCAAGCAACGCCGGCGCGGTGGCCAAGATCTCGTCGTGCACGCTAAGGCCGCTAACAAAGCAGCTTGTTCCGCCGGCTCGCGCCGGCTGCAGGCACAGCATAGCGACAATATCATTGCTATCCGTATGCGGCCGGAGTTCAAGGCTAGATCGGTAACCACGCTCGCTTGGATCGAGTCCAGAAACATCAACGACATGGCCAAGGCGGTCGCCCATCCGTGACTGCGATACTGGGTTGCCGAAGTGCAGGCCGAAGCCATACCACACCCGTTCCACATCGGCCGCGGAAAACTCGTCGACCGGGAACCCTCAAAGAATAACCAAGCCGGTCCCACGCAGCACCTCGGCGCGTAGTTGCGAGACCTCGGCTGCAATCGGAGAGATGTCAAACTGCTCGCGCCCGAGATCAGCGAGCGGTATTGAGCGAGAAGAGCGGGCCGCGGCCATGAGGGCGCTTACGTGGCGACTCGAAAAATCGAAGGTTACGACGGCCTGACTCACGAAATCCCGGCGGCGCCACGCCGCAGGATGAGGCGCAGCAGGTGAGAAGTTGTGCGATTCCGGGTTACGCATCTGGCGATTTTACCTGCACCACTGATTATTTTTGTGGCCGCAGATTTGTTGTCCGTCGTTGATCTAGCCGTCGCTCGCCCGGGTGCGTGTGCCGTGTGGGTCTGCGGGCGTAATCAGCTATGCTGGCGGGCCCGCTCATCTTCTGCACTAATAATGGAACAAGCGACGGTTATTTTACATGTCAGGGTCGCTGTTCATATCTGCAGGAGGGTAATATTCGATTGCCACCGGGTAGGGAACTGACGGACTAGTGACTCTCCTGCACAAGGAGTGACGGGAATGCTGCCAGATGGGAACGTACACTTTCCGGGGGGAGCGAAGCACAGGCCGTCTGGTAGCTATGGTGGCCTCGTGTGCGGCGCGTGCGAAAAAATCCTGGCACGACTTATCTATATTCGAGTTGGTTACGTGTGCACGGTCCTGACGATTGTCACACCATACGGAAAAGACAACTACTGTCAGCCTCAAGGGAATCTGTAAGCGAATTGCGAACGGACACTTGAACGTCATGGGACACCTGGGATCGGAGCGGTCGGGCAGTTCACGCGAACAGGTTCGGCAACTCGAGGCCACCACTGTGCTCTCTAACCTAATGCGATCGTGTACGCGCGATGCATCTTGCCTTGCTGGCAACGCAGAGAGCGCTGCCGTGGCCGCGTCCTCTGCCACCCCCTCGCGACCCCCCCTTGCGGCTTCGTGAGTCGTTGTTGCTTGCGCCGCGCGATCGCGTCGGGACCGAACACGTTCAGCCGAGAGCGTGCGCCGCTGGATGCGCGCTGCTCACCATGAGCCGTGCGTGCGAGAGTTGAGCGAGCACCACGTTCGCCGCCGCCCCACCGCCCCCGCCACCCGCAGCGACAGCGCCATCCCGCCCTCCAGCGTCTCCGGCACCACACCCACCAGCACGACTTCGCGTGGTACGGTGCCCGGCGAAGTCGAGGACGATGAGGGCGTCGTTGATGGTGGGTTCGTGGGGGCTGACGCGGATGCCGGTGGGGACGGAGGTGATCTCGTCGCGCGAGAAGACGTGGACGGTTCCGGGGGGAGCATCCAAGGCGACGGCGTCGATGACGATGACGCGGTCGTAGCCGGCGAGGTAGGCGGGGAGGTCGAGGGAGGGGGTGCCGAGGTCTTCGAGGGTGGTGTCGGGGGGGAGCGTGTAATTCGAGGATAGGTAGCGGACGACGGCGGGGCCAATGCCGTCGTCGCCCATGAGGATGTTGCCGATGCCGTAGATGGCGGTCTTCACAAGACCTTCACCTTTGCGATGTTGCGGCCGGAGGGGTCGAAGGTGTGGACCGCGCAGGCCATGCAGGGGTCGAAGGAGTGGATGGTGCGCAGGACTTCGAGGGGTGTTCGGCGTCGGCGCCGGGGTTCTGGATTCCGTGGACGCGCGTGGATCGTCGCCTCTCACCTCAGCGCAGGATGCGAGACAGGAACAGACGTGTTCGCTCCTCGCACGGTGCATCAAAGACCTGACTCGGTCGGCCTTCTTCCACGATTCGGCCCGCATCCATGAACACAACACGGTCGGCCGCCCGCCGCGAGAAGCCCATCTCGTGTGAAACGACCAACATGGTCATCCCCTCGCTGGCGAGCGCTAACATCACGTCAAGAACTTCCTGGATCATCTCAGGATCGAGGGCAGAGGTTGGCTCGTCAAAAAGCATAACCCGCGGCGACATCGCCAATGCGCGTGCAATCGCAACCCGTTGCTGCTCCCCGCCGGAGAGCTCGCCCACGCGGGCATCTGCCTTTTCTGGAATCCTGACTTTCGCAAGCAGATCTCGCGCGATGGTTTCGCTTGCGTGACGTGACAGTCCACGTACGCGCTCCGGTGCCAACCGAATATTTTCGAGCACACTGAGATGCGGAAACAGCTCAAAACGTTGGAAGACCATACCGATCTCAGCGCGCATAGCGTCAATATCCACGCGACGCTCATCGAATTCTACGTCGCCCACGATCACGCGCCCCGAATCGGGCCGCTCCAGCCCGTTGATGCAGCGCAATAGTGTGGACTTGCCCGAGCCAGACGGACCGATCACTATCACAACCTCGCCGCGCCTCACGGTCAAGCTCACTTCGTTGAGCGCCTGCAAGGCACCGAATCGCTTCGAAACACGCTCCAGTCGGATCAAATCGTCTACCGAATTCATTGGCTCAAGCGGCGTTCCAAACTGCGAACGAGAAGTGACAGCAAGAGCGTCAAACAAAGATACAGCACCGCTACGGTGTTATAAGTACGAAAAGTATCAAAAGTCCGAGCCGCCTCGATTTGGCCACGCTTCATAAGTTCAGCGACAGCAATTGCGGACACCAGCGAGCTGTCCTTTAGCATCGCAATGAAATCATTGCCGAGCGGAGGAATTATTCGCCTGACAGCTTGCGGTAGGACGACATAACGCATAGCCTGGTAGTTCGTCATACCCAGCGACCGAGCCGCTTCCATCTGCCCGCGCTCAACTGACTCGATCCCACCGCGGTAGACTTCGGCGAGATAGGCACCGTACCCGAAGCTGAGTGCAAGAATGCCCGAGACAATCGGCTGGCGGTTGGTACCGAGGTAAGGCGCCACTACGAAATGCACATAAATAATGACGACGAGAAGCGGTACTCCTCGGACTACCTCAACATACAGCGTCGCTATTGTATACAGCGCCTGATTATTCGAGATTCGTCCCAGACCAAACACTAACCCTATTATCAGCGCCACACAAAATGAGGCGAGCGATATGACCACGGTGAGGCCGACGCCTTGTAACAGATATACAAATGCGTCAACGTAGCGACTCGACGAGAGCATTGAAAACACAACGATGCCACCCGTCACAGCGACGATTACGAGCCACCATGGAAACCGATCGCCGGCGTTGCGCATGTGCCTCTCGCTCAGCGGACGCGGTGTTGAGCCGCCAGTTTGTCCAGCACTCCCTCGGCGCGCAGACGCGTTAGGGCACGATTGATCGCATCAAGCAGCGCAGCGTCAGTCTTTTTAACAGCGATCCCGTAACTATCAGTAAACTCCGGCTGCCCCACCATAACAAGGTGATCGCGATACTCGGGTTGCGACAGATAATTCGATAGAATCGGTTGATCATCGATGATTGCATCGATTGATCCTTTCGCCAAGTCAGCGAGCGCCAACGCTAGCGTGTCGTACCGGCGGAGGCTTTTATCCTTGACTTGCGCACGTAGCGCGACCTGTTCACCAGTTGTGCCTGTCTGCACTCCGACTAGGACGCCCTCGGCCTTGAGATCGCCAATGCCGCGAATCTTTGAGTTGCCTTTTCTCACCGCCACGAGCTGCCCGATCTGGACGTATGGATCGGAGAAAGCCACCATCTTCTTGCGATCTTCGGTAATTGTCGCCGCTGATATGACAGCGTCAAACTCGCCCTGGCTCAACGCCGCGAAAATCGTCTTAAAGTCAGCGGTGCGGAACTCTGGGACCGCATTTATGCGGTCAGCGACGGCCCGCATTACATCGATATCGAACCCCACAATCTGATTCGTTCTGCGATCCACCGATTCGAAGGGAGGAGTGGTCGGGTCAGTTCCGACGACAATCGTTCGCCCTCGCAAATCGGGCAGCTCGGCAATTGCCGGGTCAGCACTGGCGCTAGTGCTGGATTGAGCAGCGGAAGTTTGCGGGTCAGCGTTTGGGGACGGACTCTTGCGGACAGTCCTCTCACCACAGGCGAAAATCGCCAGAACGGCGAAGACAAAAAGACTACGCTTCATAATCCCCTCCATGTAGAAATAGGCGCGTGACTCGCTCAGACGAGGAATGCGGACTCACCCGCACAGAACGGAGAACATCGCTCTCCACCACGTCTCCATTGCTTTGATCGCTTCGTCGGCGCCACGAAGAACGTCCGCCGCCGGAAGCTCACCATCGTCTGTTTGTATAAATGCACCGAGCGCTCGCGCGTGAGCTTCCTCAACGCCATTCAAGTGAAGTCCGTGGAAACGCGCTAAGCCTGATTCTTCGTACACGATACCCTTCGTCGGGGCAAGGTCGCGTGACAGTTCGTTAAGAATCCGATGCTCCATTAGGGCGGCGGATTCCGTTGCGTAAAGTGCACCCAACGCCGGTGAGGGGCCAGTTGTGATAATTGACATGAGGTCGTCAAGAAATCTATCAGTAGCTGGAAATGCCTGCCTGTCGTCAACATTAATGTCGTAGTCCATCAGGCAGTGCTGGTAAATGACCGGATGCGTTGACTCTTCCTGATAGTTCTCAAATAGAGTGCGCGCCATCCTTTGATCGTCCAGCTCACCAAGAATCTCGGCGCCCTTGATCAACAGGCCTGGATTTCGTTTCGAAAACTGAAAGAGTTCGAGCATCAACCATACCGACGCGCGTTCGCTAAAAGAGATTGTAGAGACTTGGCAGGTGACCGAAGCGATAAACGCGTCTATAGCCGCATTGACGGTTGTGAGTGGGAGACCGGGCGTCGGATCGTTATTCATGGCATTTTCTCGCTATACGCGTTGTGTGTTCGTGGTCGCTGCAAGGTCGCCCGGCTCCAAGACGGACATCGCAAGAAGGGTGGTTCGCTTTGCTTCGTAGCTGGTGAAATTTAGCTGCTTCTCGATCGCGAAGACAGCACGACCGAGGTCGTAGTAGCCGCCGCAGGCAAGGTAGACTTCGGCGACTACGTCGCGATTCGTTTGAAACAAGCCGATCAGTTCGGCGGTCGGTGCGGTCGCGATGACACCCCGAACGAGATCCACAGCATCATCCACGTGAGCAGCCGGGATGTCTGACAAATATACAAATGCAATAATCCCGCAGAGGATGCGACGCGTGTTAGGCGCGTCCAGCGCCACGTGTTCCTTGATGACGTTAAGTACGGTTGGTGGCTTTAGATAGGAATTGCCCTTGTGAGGGCCGAGAAATCCTCGCTGACCCATTTCACTTTGGAGTGTGGCGAGAATCTGCTTCTCCGCGACATCGCCTCGCATCTTGACGAGCATGTCGTGCTGTCCATATACGTCGTAAACTGACTCGACCGTCATCCTGAGTGCTCCGGCAGCGTCACGCAGGAGGAACGTGCGCGCATCATCGGCACGGAAGCTCGGGTTGACGTTAACCCAGGCGAGGACGAGGTTCGACGTATCGTCGGTGACCACCGCCTTGGGGAGGTGCTCCTTGAGCCATGCGCGTTCGTCGGAGCCCGAGCTGCAGGTGTGGAGAGTTGCTTTGGGAGCACCATTTGTCACCTTCTCGTTGGCGAGCGGTGCGATGTCATGGTCCGCCGGTCGGCTCACTACCTCCTTCTGATGTCCGTCACTCGCAATGGGTCGGAAGGCCACCGCGAGGTGTATGCTGTGAGCGTTCGTGCGCAGGACTAGGAAGGCTAAATGATGCATGCCGCCGATGTTCGCTTCGACGCAGGCAACGCCATCGCCCTTACGACCGAAAATGGTGGCGGAGCGACTGCCCACGTGGTTGAACTGCGATTCAACTTCAGGCCGAAGATCAGGTCTCTGTTTGACAAAAGCATCGCGACACTTGTTCAACCACTTCGCGTAAGCACCGAGAGCTGAGTTGAATGCCTTGTGATTAGTCGAGGGAAGCGCTTTCGTGACTTCCAATCGCACGTCCTTTCGAGCCAGGTCCACGTGTGAATGTCCCTCGCCTACTCGACCTCGTAGATGTTCGAAGAGAACGGTTGCGAGCAGCTCGGGCCCCTGGCCGGCGTGCATCTGACGCAACACGACGGCATGAAGCCTGTTCAGCGCTTCGACTTTGTCTTGAGAAACGTCCATGGTCTCGCCGCGAAAGAGAGTACCGCACCTCTCGACGACGCGACCGCTTCCTGACCGTAATCGCGCCGAAATAGCTCAAATTTGGTTCAAATCTGGTCGGCGACGTTGCAACTAGGTTGAGATGTCGTTTAGTTCGCGCCGTACTCGAAGGCGTGCGCGCGCGGGGAGCCTTTGGCCTTCGGTCCTTTTCGATCCGCTGACGCCGGAATGGCGTTCGTTTTGGACGCCCGGTTCCCCGGTTTGCTGGCAAGCTATCGCTTGGGTTCGTACTGATGAAAGGAGCGATGAGGATGCGGCCAGACCGACCCGAGAATCGATTCGATTGAGGTAGAGGCAGCCGCGGTCTACTTCGGCCAAAAGTGTGTTGGCCGATCGATCGACCGGCCAACACGCAGTACACCGGAGGGTGTCCACCGGGACCGCCGCCCCGTCCGTGCCAAAGGAAGGCGGATCGGTCACTCGAAAGCATACTCCGATTCGAGGGTGGCCCCTCCTCATGTGACGCACCAGCGTCACGGAGAAAGAGGAGGCAGTGCCATGGAATCTACAAGTGGATCGTCGACCGTCGCGACAATCCGGTCGCGAATCATCAGTTCCCCTGAGATCGTTGTCGTTCCGACAGCGCGACTCATTCCCACCGAAAACCTCGATCCCACGCGCGCCGCAACTGTGCGCCGTACGCTCATCAAGGACGGAGGCATCCGGCAACCGATCCAAGTCGCGTGGCGCGACGGCCGCTGGCTCGTTCTCGATGGGCATAATCGCCTCAGCGCGTTCGCGTCGCTGGGTCTTCGTTACGTCCTGGTGCAGGTACATCGCGGCCCGATCGGCGTCCGGACTTGGGTTCTCGGTGCCAAGGCCGACAAGCTGCCGGTCTCTGCGCACCTCGAAGTTGTTGACGAACCGGCGTTTGCAAAGCTCGTCGACACGCGCGGCGGCCTCGTGACGAAGGCCGGCGCGCACGCGGTTTTCCCACAGCATCCGCATGCGCGGATCGAGGCGCAGCATGCCCTCGTGAACACGCTCGCTACGATGAATCGTGGCGACGAGCTCGCGCGCTACAAAGATATGGGGCGCGAGAGTATCGCCTGGTGGCCGCGCGTCGCGGAAAGTGATGCCGACATCCACACGCTTCTCATCTATCCGCAGACTACGTTCGCCGATTTTTCGGCGATGGTGGCAGCCGGCCTAAAGATGCCGGCCGGGGCGACGCGCTTTCTGCTCCAGAAGGTTCTGCTGAGCGAGCCGATTCCGCTCGGTCTCTTCGGCAAGGTGCATTCCATTGATGAGAGTCGCGCGCAGGTCGCCGCGGCGATGATTCAGCGCAGCACGGCGGTGGAGGTGTCGCAATGAAGGCCGCAAGCCCCCGCATGGTCCCCGCTCTCACGCCGCTTCGCGAGGTTCCTGCCGCAGTCAAGCACGAACTCGGGCTGCCGAAGGACTGCGACGTCTACTTCAAGGACGAGACTGGCAGCGTCGGCGGCTCGAAAGCACGTGTGGCACGAAGTCTTCTCGACGAGGGCGAACGAACCGGTCAGATCGCCACGACAACGGAGGTGCAGCTCCCCAGTTCGGGGAGCACTGCGCTCGCGATGGCGGAGGAGACCGGCCGTCGAGGTATGACGCTGCAGGTTTTTTTACCGGCGACGACCGCGCCCGCCAAGATGGCCGCCCTTGAACGTTATCGGCACGTACGTCTCGTCCGAGTCGCCGGGTCGTCGGAAGATGCCCGCGAAGCGGCCGAAGAATATGTTCGCTCTTCTCAGAACCGGCATCGTGTCTGGCTCGCCGATCAGTACGGTGATCACGCGGCCGTCCTCGCGCACCAGATGACTACGGCCCCCGAACTTCGCCGCCAAACAGCTGGCCGGCTGACACACGTTGTCGCGGGGATCGGTACAGCCTCAACGACGACAGGGCTTGCACTCGCACTAGGACCGCTCGGCGTCGAGGTGATCGGCGTCCAGCCGACGGCTGCGCGCCACGCCCTCACGGGTCTCAAATACTTTCCCGCACTCCCGGAGTATCTCATCCCGCGGAACGCCCAACTTCACCGCCTCTCCGCTGTCGAGTACGTGGCGGACGACGAGGCGTTGGCTATGACTCGGCTGCTCATTCAGCGCGGCTTCTTCTTCGGGCCCTCGACAGGTGCTGTCGTCTGTGCCGCCGCGCGGCGTTTTTCTCACCTCCAGCGCAGAGCGTGCGTCGTTCTTCTCGCGCACGACCCCGCCCACTACTATCCTGAACTTCTTCCGGAGGTACAGCATGCTTGATCGCAAGTCTCTCCGAACGGACGCCGAATTTGTCGCGGCCGCCGTTCGCGCGCGCGGTCTTGATCTCACCGCGCTCATCGAGGAGTGGCGAATCCTCGATGAACGCCGCCGGACCACGAATGCCACGTTGGAAGACCTGCACCGGCGGCGGAGCAGCGACGCCCGCGAACATGCCGCTCGAGTGCACCAAAGCTCCGACCGGGTAGCCACTGAAGACACCGTTGAACGACGGCGGGCGATCGCTACATTGGAGGGCGAGGCGGCAGCCTTGGAGGAGCGGCTCACGGCGATCGAGTTGCTTCTGCCGAATATCCCGCACTGCTCCGTACCGGTCGGTGCCGACGAGCGGGCGAACCGGGTTGAGC
Source organism: Thermoanaerobaculia bacterium (assembly GCA_036399695.1). Classification (GTDB taxonomy): domain Bacteria; phylum Acidobacteriota; class Thermoanaerobaculia; order Gp7-AA8; family Gp7-AA8; genus DASVEE01. Next base: position 30,673 of record DASWMP010000373.1, read on the forward strand.
GAGTGGTGGGGGACCCGCCAACGTTTTCGTTCGAGCCTAAAGCCCATTGGGAACTAGGTACGGCGTTGGGAATCCTCGATTTCGAGAAGGGTGTTGCCCTCGCGGGTGCTCGCTTCACGGTCTTAGTCGATGCAGCGGCCCGACTCGAACGTTCACTTATTAACTTCATGCTCGACGTGCATACGCGTGAGCACGGCTATCGCGAGATGCAGCCGCCGTTCTTCGCGCATCGGCGGTGTCTTATTGGTACGGGGCAGCTGCCGAAGTTCGAAGCGGACCTCTTCAAGATTGAAGGCACATCGCTCTATGCCGTTCCTACAGCGGAAGTGCCGTTGACGAACTACTACCGCGACGAGATTCTCCCCGAGGCCAGCTTGCCGCAACACCTTACCGCCTACACTCCGTGTTTTCGCGCCGAGGCGGGCTCGCACGGCCGCGATGTCCGCGGCATGATCCGTCAGCACCAGTTCGACAAGGTGGAGCTCGTGCACATTACAACTCCCGATGAGAGCTGGACCGCACTCGAGCAGCTCACGGGGCATGCCGAGTCGATTCTTCGCCGTCTGAAGCTTCCATATCGCGTCGTTGCGCTTTCAACGGGCGACCTTGGTTTCTCGGCAGCGAAGACGTTCGACTTGGAAGTCTGGCTTCCGGGCCACGGCTGTTACCGCGAGATTTCGTCGTGTTCGAATTGCGGCGATTTTCAAGCTCGCCGCGCGGGCATTCGCTATCGGCCGACGGGGGGAGGAAAGCCGCGCTTCGCTCACACACTAAACGGTTCAGGCTTGGCGGTCGGACGAACACTCATCGCGATTCTCGAGAACTATCAGCAGCCGGATGGGTCGATCTTGATTCCCGAGGTCCTGAAGCCGTACTTCGGAGGGGACAAGATTTCGAGAACCTAACGCCATAACCCGAGGTATTCACGACGACGGGCACCGCGAGGTGTCCGTCGTTTGTTTGCGTTGCTCGGACTATCGGGATTTCTAGCTATCGGTCCAAGGCCAGCAGCACCACCTCCCCCGCCCCCTCCACCGCCCCCTCCACCCGCGGCGACAGCGCCATCCCACCCTCCAGCGTCTCCGGCACTACCCCCACCAGCACGACTTCCCGCGGCGCGGTGCCGGCGAAGTCGAGGACGATCAGGGCGTCGTTAATGGTGGGTTCGTGGGGGCTGACGCGGATGCCGGTGGGGACGGACTTGATCTCGTCGCGCGAGAACACGCGGATGGTTCCGGGGGGAGCATCCAAAGCGACGGCGTCGATGAAGATCACGCCGGTCGTCGCCGGCGAGGTAGGCGGGAAGGTCGAGGGAGGGGATGCCGAGGCCTTCGAAGGTTACGTCGGGCGGGACCAGGTCGTTCGACGAGGTAGCGGACCACGGCGGGGCCGACGCCGTCGTCGCCCATGAGGATGTTGCCGATGCCGTAATTGCGGTCTTCATGTTCTCTTGCGCATCGTCGGGGCGATCAGTTGTCGCCGCCGGCCGTGCCGGCTTACAGCACCTTCACTTTGGCAATGTTCCGGCCGGAGGGGTCGAAGGTGTGGACTGCGCAGGCCATGCAAGGATCGAAGGAGTGAATCGTGCGCAGGACTTCGAGGGGGTGCTCGGCGCCGGCGACGGGTTCTGCAGGAGCGGGCCCCCGTAGATGACGAGCATAGGGTCGAGGGTGCCGCTGGTGTAGCGGAGGCTGGCGTTCCACATCGTGGGGACGACGGCTTGGTGGTTCTGGATGGTGCCATCTTCGATGACGACCCAGTGCGAGAGCACGCCGCGCGGGGCTTCGTGGAAGCCGACGCCTTCGATGGTGCCTTTGGGGAACTCGGGCTTGTTGTAGATGGTGGTGTCGCCTTTGAGGATGTTGTCGGTGAGGAGCTGCCACTGCTTCATGGCCAGCTCGGAGAGGACGGCGGCGCGGATGGCGCGGGCGTCGTGGCGGGCGAGGGTGGAGTGGAGCATGGCTGGGTGGCTTTGACGTGAGCGATCGCGGAGATCTTGTCGAGCGTGGCATCGGTCCACTTCTTCATGAGCGGATGTCCCTGCGCGTAGCCGACGAGCCTGCGCGTAGCCGACGAGTGCATCCGCGAGCGGGCCGACCTGCGCGGGCTGGCCGTCGTAGCGCGGGGCTTTGACCCAGGAGTACTTCTTCTCTTCGTCCCACTCGGTGGGCTCGGGGTCGGTCTCGCCTTTCCACGGATGCAGCGGGCCGCCGCCTTTGTACCAGGCGTGGGCGCTGTCTTCGGTCACGGCCCTGCGCCAGGTCTCGTCCTTCTGGCCGGTGATGGGGTCGAGTTTCGAGAGGTCGCCGTTGGGATGAAGCCGCCGGGCAGCTCGAACTCGGTGCTCTTGCCATCCAACGGCAGGTCGGGGACGGAGAGGTAGTTGGTCACGCCGGCGCCGTAGGAAACCAGTCGGGATAGAAGCCGGCGATGGCGCAGACGTCGGGGACGTAGACGTTCTGGACGAAGGAGACGATCTTCTCGAGCAGCGATTTCATCTGGAAGAGGCGGTCGACGTTCAGCGCCGCTTCGCTCTCGAGGTTGATGGCGTTGGCGACGCCGCCGACGGCGACGTTCTGGATGTGCGGGGTCTTGCCGCTGAGCATGGCCACGACGTGGTTGGAGTAGCCCTGGTACTCGAGCGCCTGCAGGGAATGCGAAACGGCGATGACGTTGATCTCCGGCGGGAGCTTCATGGCCGGATGGCCCCGATAGCCATGAGCAAACGGTCCGAGCTGGGCATTCGATAAGCTGGGGCCGACGAGCCCCGCCACGCGCTGCTTCACGGCGGCCATCTGTTTCGCGGAGTTGTCGGTCCAGTCGGAGAGGCTCTCCGCGATGGACGACGCCTTTTGCGGATCCGCTTTGAGGACCTGGGTCACGTCGACCCAATCCAGTGCGGACAGTTGATAGAAGTGGACGACGTGGTCGTGTAAGGCGTGCGCAATCAGGATCACATTGCGGATGTACTGTGCGTTGAGGGGGACCTCGAGATCGAGGGCGTCTTCGACAGCGCGCATGGATGCCAGAGCGTGCACGGTGGTGCAGACGCCGCAGAAGCGCTGGGTGAAGAGCCAGGCCTCGTGCGGATCGCGGCCGAGGAGGATGCGCTCGATGCCGCGGAACATGCGTGTGGCGAGGCGATCTGTTTCACGGTGCGCGCGATGTCGGTCCTCGTCTGGCTGATCGACGTCTCATGAGCGCGTCCGAAAGTCCGGCGCGCGCATGGCAAAATCGGATCGCACAGGGCCGACCCTGCCATCCCTGTCGTGACGAGTTGACGAGGTCGAATGAGCGAATACCAGTACTACGAATTCCAGGCGCTCGACCGCCGTCTCACCGCTGCCGAGATGGCCAGGTTGCGATTCTTCTCGACGCGCGCGCGGATCACACCGACGAGCTTCGTGAACGAGTACGAGTGGGGTGACTTCAAAGGAGATGAGGACGCGTGGATGGAGAAGTACTTCGACGCGTTCCTCTACTTTGCGAACTGGGGAACGCGGGTTTTCAGGCTGCGGCTTCCGAGTTGACTGCTCGACCGCGAGACGCGGAGCTCTACTGCGTCAGTGACTCCGCCTCGTCGCGCGTCCACGAAGGAAATACGATCCTCACGTTCCAATCGGATGAAGAGGAGAGCGAGTGGCCGGAGGAGGAAGACGCACTTTCGGCGCTGATTCCGATTCGCACGCAGCTCGCTCAGGGCGATCTCCGGGCCTTGTATATCGGCTGGCTCCGCTGCGCACAGACCGAAGAGCTCGAGGACGAGGAGACGGAGCCGCCGGTTCCGCCGGGTCTCGGAGAGCTGGACGGATCGCTGGAGCGCCTGGTGGATTTCCTGCGAGTCGACACAGACCTGCTCGAGGTCGCTGCCGCGGCCAGTCCTCCGCTGCGCGTACAGACGCTGACCCGCCAGGCGATCCGGACGTGGATTGCCGGACAGCCTCCGGCCGCGAAGGATGACTATCTGGAGCGATTCATCGCTGAGGAACCCGCAGTCGCAGCGGAGCTGCAGCGCCTGGTCGGTGGTCGAGATTCCGCGGTCCAATCGCGCGAAGCGCGACCCGTCTCCGCACTGCTGCGTACCGCACAGGAGCTTGGCGATGAGAGCCGGCGCGCGAAGGCAGCGCGAGCCAAAGCCGAGCGGGAGCGGCGCGAGGCCGAGAGGGCAGCGGCGCGCGCAAAGTATCTGGGCGAGCTGGCAGGACGAGAGCCGGCGGTATGGACGGAGATCGCCAACCTCATCGCGACGAAACAGCCCGCGAGCTACGACCGCGCAGTCGGTCTCCTCGTGGATCTCCGCGATGCAGCCGCGGCTCACGGCAGCGACACGGGCTTCCCGGCGCGTCTCCAGGCCCTGCGGAGGGAGGTTGAGGAAGCACCTACGACCTTCGGTTCTTCCGCGTGGGGGCCGTGTCACGGACGGCAGCAGCCAGCTCTTCGCGAGTTCCCTCGTCCATCTCGGTCCCTTCGCCGGCCTTCTTGTTTTTCTTCGTTCCCCGGAACTGCTGCGTCCGCAGATAGGCGCGTTTCATGTTTTCGTAATAGGGGCGCAGGTGGGCGTCCTCGGGCCGGGGGCGATCGAGGAGGATCCCGACGATGTTGTAGATCTTCAGGATCGCCTTGCCGAGGCGGTGCTTGCGCTTCAGATTGGCGGCTTCGATCCCTGCCGTGATGGCCCGCAGCTCGACGACCACGTTGTCCCACCGGCGGATCTCCGCCTGCTCCTCGTCGAGGTCCTCGGCGCTCCGGTTCACCATCGCCTCGGTCTGGCTCCAGACGGCCGCAACCTGCAGACCGGCGTCGATGAACTCCGGATCGAGGTTCGCCGCGCGGGCGTGCGACCGCTTCTCCTGCACCGTCAATTGCGTGAACTCCGGAATGCGCTTCTGCAGGTAGCGCAGTCCGTCGACGAGCATTTCGGGCTGGGCGAGTGCCGGCGGCGCCGAAGCGGCCGACCTGATGAGCGCCGCCGCTTCCGTCGGGGTCTCCGCGGACGTCTCGTCCGCCGGGACCGTCACCGCGGTCGTCTCGGCGATCGTTTGGCCCACCTCGTCGGTCATGCGCGGAGGAGCGGAGGTTGGTCGAGCATCATTGGCCATAGCCCAATGATGCCTGAATTGCACGAAAATGGTCGACGCGAGCACCTGCCGGGCTTCGACGGACGTTGCACGACTTCAACCGAAAGCGCCCCGACTCCATCCGTGGCGTCGGCGACCATGCGATTCATATGGGCGATACCAATCCAAGACTCCGCGAGTCAAAGCGAAGACTCCGCTAGTAACGGAATGATATGGCCGATACCAAGCGAAGACTCCAGGAGTCAAAGCGAAGACTCCAGGAGTCAAAGCGAAGACTCCGCGAGTCAAAGCGAAGACTCCGCGAGTGACCGAATGATATGGGGTGATATCAATCGAAGACTCCGGGAGTCAAAGCGAAGACTCCGCGAGTGACCG
>DASWMP010000374.1:0-36329 GCA_036399695.1 Thermoanaerobaculia bacterium
CGTCATGGTCGAGCATCGCAGCGTCGTTCGTCTCGTGGCCGGCAATCACTTCGTGCCGCTCGACGAGGAGAGCCGCGTGCTGCAGGCCGGCTCGACCTCCTTCGACGCCGCGACGTTCGAGATCTGGGGCCCGCTGCTCAACGGCGGCACGCTCGTGCTCTACCCCGAGAAGTACCTCGACCTCGGGACGCTCAACCGCGAGCTCGAGACGCATCGCGTCAACACCATCTGGCTGACGGCCGGTCTGTTCGAGCAGTGGTCGCAGCAGCTCCCGCAACACGAAGTGCAGTACGTGCTCGCCGGCGGCGACGTCCTCAATCCCCGCGCCGTCGAGCGCGTCTACCACGCCTTCCCGAACACCCGCGTCATCAACGGCTACGGCCCGACGGAGAACACCACGTTCACCGCCTGCTACACCGTGCCGCGCGACGCTGACTTCAGCCGCGCCATCCCGCTCGGCACCACGATCAACGGCACCACCCTGCACGTGCTCGGCGAGACGATGCAGCCGCTGCCGGTCGGCGCGATCGGCGAGCTGTACGCCGGCGGCGACGGCGTGGCCCGCGGTTACTGGAAGCGTGCGGAGCTGACGGCGGAGAAGTTCGTTGTGATGCCGGACAGACAAGAGTGTCTGTCCCACATTAGAACCACAGAGACTTTGCCTGTGTGGGACAGACACTCCTGTCTGTCCGAGGGTGACGGCCGCAGCGCCGTGGCCCCCCGTCTCTACCGCACCGGTGACCTCGTCCGCTTCCTCCCGGACGGCACGCTGGAGTTCATCGGGCGCGCGGACAACCAGGTCAAGATCCGCGGCTTCCGCATCGAGCTGGGGGAGATTGAAGCGCAGTTGCTTCGCCAGGCCGAAGTGCGCGAGGCGGTCGTCATCGCCCGCAATGACGGCGGCGCCAAGCGGCTCGTGGCGTACGTCGTCCCCACCCGTGCGGGCGTCGACGAGGTCACGCTCGTCGACGAGCTGCAGCGCGCGCTGAAGCAGGAACTGCCGGAGTACATGGTGCCGTCGGCGTTCGTCGTCCTGGCCGCGTTCCCGCTCAACAGCAACGGCAAGATCGATCGCAACGCGCTGCCGGAGCCGGACTGGCAGTCGACTTCCTCCTACGTGGCGCCGCGCAACGAGACGGAGACGAGGCTGGCGGAGATCTGGGCGAAGCTGCTCAAGCTCGACCGCGTCGGCGTCGAAGACAACTTCTTCGCCATCGGCGGCGACTCCATCCTCTCGATTCAGGCTGTCTCACGCGCCAACCACGCCGGCGTCACCATCACCACCCGGCAGCTCTTCGAGTCGCCGACCATCGCCGCGCTGGCTCTGCTGGCGTCGAACGGTGTGGCCCGCGTCATGCCGCAGGAAGCGGTGAGCGGCACGCTCACGCTCCTGCCGATTCAACAGCAGTTTCTGGAGGAGGACACCCATGCGGCCCATCATTTCAACCAATCGCTGCTCTTCGTAACGCCGGAAGGATTCGACGCCCGCTTCCTCCGGGACGTGGTGCGCGCTCTCTACACGCGCCACGATGCCCTCCGCCTGACCTTCGGTGAGACCGCCGAGCACCGCGACGTCACCGAAGCTCTGCTCGACGCGGCTGCCATCGTCGAAGGCGTCACGGACGTGACCGGCCGCTGCGCCGACTACCAGCAGTCCTTCGACCTCGCGAACGGCCCGCTCTTCCGCGCCGTCTGGTTCGCCGAGGCGCAGCGGCTGCTGCTCGTGGCCCACCACATCATCATCGACGGTGTGTCGTGGCGCATTCTCGTCAGCGACATCGAGCAGGCCTTCGCGCAGTACCGCGCCGGGGAACCGATCGCGCTGGCGCCGAAGACCTCGTCCTTCCAGCAGTGGGGCGCCGCGCTCGAAGCGTACGCCACGTCGCATGCGCTGGCTGCCGAGAAGCCGTACTGGCTCGGCCAGTACGACGCCAACGTCGACGCGCTGCCGGTCGACCGCGCCACCACCGGCCGCCTGACGTACAGCAGCTCGTCCACGGAGCGCGTCCGCCTCACCGCGGCCGAGACGCAGGCGCTGCTGCAGCGCGCCGGCAACGCGTACCGCACCACCATCAACGAGCTCCTTCTCTCCGGTGTCTACCTCGGCATGCGCAACTGGACGCGCTCTTCCGGCCTGCGTCTGGCCCTCGAAGGCCACGGCCGCGAAGAGCTCTTCGACAACCTCGATACCACCCAGACCGTCGGCTGGTTCACGACCGTGTTCCCGCTGACGCTGGAGAGCGCGACGGCTGCCGTGTCCGACGTCATCAAGTCGGTCAAGGAGCAGTACCGCGCGCTCCCGAATCACGGCCTCGGTTTCGGCGTCCTGCGCTATCTCGCGCAGGACGGGGAGCTCGCCGCCAAAGCGAACGCCAATCGCCCGCAGCTCGTCTTCAACTACCTCGGTCAGCTCGACCGCACGGCCGACCGCGACACGGCGTTCCGGCCGGCGTCAGAATCGATGGGACCGCAGGTCGATCTCGAGCGCGTCCGTACGTACCAGCTCGGCCTCAACGGCCGCGTCGTCGAAGGCGTCCTCGAGTTCACCCTCGACTACAGCCGTCTGCAGTACGACGGCGAGACGATGACCGCGCTGGCCCGCTCCATCGAAGCGGCCCTGCGGAGCGTCATCGCCCATTGCCTCGAGACCGAGCGTGGCGACTACACGCCGTCCGACTTCCCGCTGGCCATCGTCTCTCAGGCGCGCCTCGATGCCTGGCAGCAGGCGTATCCGGGCATGACCAAGCTGTATCCGGCGACGGGCATGCAGCAGGGGATGTTCTTCCACAGCCTCATGGATCGCGGCGCGTACGTCACGCAGATCTACCCGCGCTTCCACGGCGACCTCTCGCCGGTGACGTTCCGGAAGGCGTGGGAGCTGGTGAGCAACCGTCACGACATCTTCCGCACCGCTTTCGTCGGACAGGAAGAGCGGCTGCACCAGCTCGTCGTCGACCGCGCGGAGCTTCCGTGGCACGAGCACGACTGGCGCGGCATGTCCGCCGCCGAGCAGGAAGTGCGCTTCGCGAAGTTCCGCGAGGACGACAAGGTCGCCGGCTTCGACATGGCGCAGGCGCCGCTGCAGCGCATCACGCTCATCCGCTTCGATGACGACCGCTGGCAGATGATCTGGACGCACCACCACATGCTGCTCGACGGCTGGTGCGCGCCGCTCGTCTACAAGGAAGTCATCCACGCTTACCAGCGCCTCAGCCGCGGTGTCGCCGTGCAGTTGCCGGATGCGCCGCTGTACGAGGGCTACATCCAGTGGCTGCAGCGCCGCGATGCCGATGAGTCCCGCGCCTACTGGCGGGAAGCGCTGGCCGGACTCGAAGCGCCGACGCCGATCGTCATCGACAAGCTGGCTACCGACGGACGCCGCGGCTTCCAGGAGCAGCTCCTCGCCCTGACGGCCGAAGAGACGCAGCGCCTCGAGTCGTTCGCCCGCACGCACCAGACCACCGTCAACACGCTCATGCAGTTGTCGTGGGCGTACCTGCTCCATCGCTACAGCGGTGAGGCGCAGGTCTGCTTCGGCGCCATCACGTCCGGCCGTCCGGCCGAGGTCAAAGGCGTCGAGCAGATGATCGGCCTCTTCATCAACACCATCCCGGTCAAGGTTGCGTTCGAGGCCGGTGCGGCCACGACGGCTCTCGTCGCCGGTCTGCACCGCGCCTTCCAGCGCAGCCAGGACCACAGCTACCTGCCGCTCACCGACATCCAGCAGCAGAGCGCCATCACCTCCGGCGTGCCGCTGTTCGACAGCCTGCTCGCGTTCGAGAACTATCCGGTCGACACCGCCGTGGCGGAAGAGACGGAGTCGAACGACTCGAACCTGCGCATCGAGAGCAGCGCCACCGACGAGCGGACGAACTACAAGCTGACGCTCATCGTCACCAACGCCGGCCGGCTCAAGGTCCGCTGCGGCTACATGGCCGAGACGTTTGCGCACGACAGCGTCGCCCGCATGCTCGGTCACCTCTCGCGCATCCTCACGAGCATCACTGACACGGCACGTCTCGATGAGATCGACGTGCTGACGTCCGGCGAGCGCGAGCAGTTCGCGCGCTGGAACGACACGGCCGAGGAGATCCCGACGGACGTTTGTCTGCACGAGATGTTCGTCGAGCGCGCCGTCGCCTTCCCGAAGGCTGTCGCCACCCGCGACGCCGACGGCACGGTGCTGACGTACGAAGAGCTGTTCCGCCGCGCCATCGCCCTCTCCCGTCAGCTCAAAGCGATGCAGGTGCAGACGGAAGAGCTGGTCGGCGTTCGTCTGCCGAAGGGCAGCGATCAGGTCATCGCCACGCTCGGTATCATGATGGCCGGCGGCGCTTATCTCCCGATGGAGATGAACTGGCCGGTCGACCGCTGCACGTCGATCTGCAACGTCGCCAGTGCCCGCTACGTCATCACGAACGCCGAGACGATTGGTGAAACAGTCAGCCTGTCGCTCCCGGCCACCCCGGCGGAAGGCGACCTGCGCGAGCTCGCCAACGAGCTGTCGTACGAAGGCCTGACCGACAAGCTGGCGTACGTCATCTTCACCTCCGGCTCGACCGGCACGCCGAAGGGTGTGGCCATCGAGCATGCGGCGGCCGTGAACACCTGCATCGACATCAACCAGCGCTACGCCATCGACCACAACGACAAGGTGCTGGCCGTCTCCGCGCTCAGCTTCGACCTTTCGGTGTACGACATCTTCGGCCTGCTCGCCGTCGGCGGTGAAGTGATCTTCCCCGCTGCCGCGAAAGCAACCGATCCGCGTCACTGGGCGGAGCTGGTCGAGATGCACGGCATCACGCTGTGGGACACGGTCCCGGCCTCGGCCGACCTGCTGGCGACGCATTACGAGCTGGAAGGCCGCACCTGCAACGCTCCGGTGCGCACGATCATGATGTCCGGCGACTGGATCCACCCGGCGCTGCCGAAGCGTCTGTGGAACGTCTTCCCGAACGCGAACACCTGGAGCCTCGGGGGTGCCACCGAAGCCTCGATCTGGTCGATCAACTATCCGATCACCGAGGACACGAGTGGGCTCAAGAGCGTGCCGTACGGCATGCCGCTGGCGAACCAGAGCTTCCACGTCCTCGACGGCAATCTGCGGCAGGTGCCGGTCGGCGTCATCGGTGAGCTCTTCATCGGCGGACGCGGCGTGGCGCGCTGCTACTACGGCGACGCCGAGCGCACCGCGAAGAGTTTCATCCATCACGAGCAGCTCGGACGCCTGTACCGCACCGGCGACATGGGCCGCTACATGGCGGACGGCAACATCGAGTTCATCGGCCGCGTCGACCATCAGGTGAAGATCCGCGGCTTCCGTATCGAGCTCGGTGAGATCGAAGCAGTGCTCTCGCGCAACGAGGCGGTCGAGAAGGTGATCGTCGAAGTGCGCGGCACCGGCAACGACAAGTACCTCGCGGCATACGTGGTCCGCACTCAGACAGGAGTGTCTGAGCCACATGTAGGACAGACACTCCTGTCTGTCCCGCGCACCCCTGAGAGTGACGCCGAACTGATCGCCAGCCTGAAGCAGGCGGCGCGTGCGGCTCTCCCGACCTACATGCTGCCGGCGGCGTACGTGACCCTCGAGACGCTGCCGCTCACCGCGAACGGCAAGGTCGACAAGAAGGCGCTGCCGGAACCGGGCAACCAGTTGCTCGCCGACTACGTCGCGCCGTCGACGGAGACCGAAACCACGCTCTCCGCGATCTGGCGCGAGCTCCTCGGCTCCACGCGCGAGATCGGCGTGACCGAAAACTTCTTCGAAGCCGGCGGCAACTCACTCCTGGCGATGCAGATCCTCTATCGCGTCCAGGACCGCCTCGGCTGCCGTCTCGACATCGCCGATGTCTTCTCCTACCAAACGATCGCTCTGCTGGCGAAGTTCATCGACGCCATGACACACATCGAGGCCGACGTCACGTCCGACGAAGAGCTCGAAGAGTTGGCTTACTAAGGAAATCCGATGCTGAATCTGTTGGAATTACTCAAAGAACGAAAAATCGTCGTCTCCGCCGTTGATGGTGTCCTGAAGGTCAAGGCGCCGAAAGGCGCGATCAACGCCGAAGTGGATGGGCTGCTCAAGCTCCACAAGCAGGAGCTCCTGGAGTTCCTCGTCCGGAAGTCGGCGCAACGCGCCGGCGACGATGGTGCGGCGCTCGTGCCGGTACAGCGCGGCGAAGCGAGCATCACTTCGTTCCCTCAGCAGCGGCTCTGGTTCGTCGACCAGCTCGAAGGGGGCAGCGCGCAGTACAACATCCCGGCGGCGCTGCGCCTGCGCGGCCGTCTCGATGAAGACGCACTCCAGCGCGCTCTCGACACGATCGTCGAGCGCCACGAGATCCTGCGTACCACGTACCGCGGCGAGAACGACGCGGCCATGCAGGTCGTGCAGCCGGCGCGTCCGGTGAGCATGCGCCGCATCGACCTCACCTCGGTCGAAGCGGCCGCCCGCGATGCGCAGGTGCAGACGCTCGCCCGCGAAGAGGGGGCCACGTCCTTCGATCTCGCGTCCGACCTGATGCTGCGGGTGACGCTCGTGCGCCTCGCGGCCCAGGAGCATGTGCTGCTCTTCACCATGCACCACATCGCCTCCGACGGCTGGTCGATGGGCGTCCTGGTCAAAGAGTTCGTGACGCTCTACGGCGTCTACACGCACGGTGACGCCAACCCGCTGCCGCCGCTGCCGATCCAGTACGCCGACTACGCGTACTGGCAGCGCCAGCGCCTGCAGGGCGACAACCTGCAGAAGGAGCTCGGCTACTGGAAGAACCGCCTTTCCGGGATCCCTCAGCTCCATAGCCTTCCGTTGGACAAGCCGCGCGGCGCGCGCCAGAACTTCATCGCCCGCAAGCACACGCAGTTCATCGAGCGTCCGGTCATCGACGCCCTGCAGTCGCTGGCGCGCGAGCACGACGCCACGCTCTTCATGGTCCTGCAGAGCGCCTACGCGCTGCTGCTGGCGCGGTGGAGCGGCTCCAACGACATCGTCATGTCGGTGCCGACCGCCGGCCGCACCATGGCCGCGATCGAGCCGCTCATCGGTTTCTTCATCAATACGCTGATCTTCCGCACCGAGCTGTCGTCGAACGACACCTTCCACGACCTCCTCACTCGGGCCAAGCGCGACACCCTCGAGACCTACGCGAACCAGAACATCCCGTTCGAGATGCTCGTCGACGAGCTGAAGCCGGAGCGCGCGCTGTCGTACAACCCGCTCGCGCAGATCAAGTTCGTCCTGCAGAACTTCGCCACCCCGTCGGAGTCGGCGGCCTTCACCCTGCCGGGGCTGGAGATCGAAGGTGTCGGGGGCGCGGAGGAGCGCATCCGCTTCGACCTCGACCTCACGGCCAGCGAGTCGGCGAACGGGGTGCACTTCAACTGGAGCTTCAAGGACGAGCTGTTCGAGCTCTCCACGATCGAGCGGATGGCCAGCGCCTTCCGTGTGATGCTCGAAGCGATCGTCGCCGCGCCCGAGACGAAGGTGCACGAGCTGCCGCTGATGGACGAAGCGGCGCGCACGGCCATGCTCGCGCAGTCGCGCGGCGAAGTCGTGACCACTGGCCGCGATGCCTGTGTGCAGAGCCTCTTCGAAGCGCAGGCGGAGCAGACGCCGGCGAGTCTCGCCGTCAACGACGTCACTTACGAGCAGCTGAACGCGAAAGCCAACCGCCTCGCGCACTACCTCCAGGAGCAGGGTATCGAGCGTGGCACGCGCGTCGGTCTCTACGTGGAACGCTCGGCGGAAGTGCTGATCGGGATGCTCGGCATCCTGAAGGCTGGCGCCACGTACGTCCCGTTCGAGCCGAGCAACACGGCCGAGCGCCTGCGCCACATCATCAGCAACGGTGAGATCGAGTGCGTGCTGACGCATTCGTCGCTCGTCGACAAGCTGCCGGTGAAGGGTATCGACGTCGTCACGCTCGACGACGCCGCGCAGGACGAGGACTGGTTCAGCGAGTACCCGTCGACGAATCCGGAGACGGAGGTGTCGCTCGACGACAGCGCGTACGTCATCTACACCTCCGGTTCGACCGGCGTGCCGAAGGGCGTCGAGATCACCCACCACGGGCTGACCGATTACCTGGCGTACGCCTCCGAGCGCTACTACGCCGCCCACCTCAGCGGGTCGCTGGTCGTGACGTCGCACGGCTTCGACATCACGGTGCCGAGCCTTTACCTGCCGCTGCTTCGCGGTGGGCGGGTGCAGCTCACGACTCCCGGTGAGGAGCTGATGGAGCTGGTGAGTGCGCTGAGGAACGATGGGACCGATGGGAAAGCTGGCGCCTACCTGCTGCGCATGACCCCGATGCACGTGACGGGGATGCTGGCGCTGCTGCCGGAAGGTACGACCTGCGCTGAGCCCCACGTCTTCGTGATCGGCGGAGAGGCTTTCCCCCTGTCGCTCGCCCGCGAGCTGCAGACCCGTTTCTCCAATGCCCAGATCTTCAACCACTACGGCCCCACCGAGACGGTCGTCGGCTGCTCGATCTATGACGTGACCGCCGCGCTCCGTGGCACCACGGACAGACAAGAGTGTCTGTCCCACATCACCGCCGGGCAGAGCACCGAAAACCAAAAACCAAAAACGGAAAACCACTCCGGCACGGACAACGCAAAACGGACAACGGACAACGCGCGCAACGCGCGTCTCCCGATCGGCCGCCCCATGGCCAACCAGGAGCTGTACGTCCTCAACGAAGCGCTCCAGCTCGCGCCGGTCGGCGTGCCGGGTGAGCTCTGCATCGGCGGCGCCGGTGTGGCGAAAGGCTACGTGAACCAGCCCGACGTCACCGCGGCCAAGTTCCTCGCCAATCCGTTCGGCGACGGACGCATCTACCGCAGCGGCGATCTCGTTCGCTACCTGCCGACGGGCGACCTCGAGTTCATGGGACGTCTCGACGACCAGATCAAGATCCGCGGCTTCCGCATCGAGCTCGGCGAGATCGAGACCTCGCTCAAGACGCAGGACGGCGTGAAGGACGCGCTCGTCGTCGCCACCGGAGAAGGGGAGAACAAGAGCCTCGTCGCGTACGTCGTCGCCACGCCGGCCGACGAGGGCTCCTTCATCTCCACGCTGAAGACGCGCCTCAAGCAGGCCTTGCCCGAGTACATGGTGCCGTCGGCCTGGTGCGTCCTCGAAGCGTTCCCGCTGAACGCCAACGGCAAGATCGACCGCAAGGCGCTGCCGGCTGTCGACCGCAAGTCCGGCAGCGAATACGTCGCTCCTTCGAACGCGACGGAAGAGAAGCTCGCCGCAATCTGGAGCCAGGTTCTCGGCCTCACGGCGCCGCTCAGCGTGACCGCGAATTTCTTCGAGCTCGGCGGCCACTCGCTGCTGGCGACGCGTGTCGTCAGCGCCGTCAGCCAGGAGTTCCGCAAGAGCATGCCGGTGCGCACGCTCTTCGAATACAGCACCGTCCAGGCGTTGGCCGCGCATGTCGAAGCGCTTGCCGAGACGGAGCACCGCTCCATCAAGCCGGCGCCGCGCGACCAGGCACTGCCGCTTTCGTTCGCGCAGCAGCGCCTCTGGTTCGTCGACCAGCTCGAGCCGGACAGCCCGCAGTACAACATCCCCATCGGGCTGCGCCTCACCGGCAAGCTCGATCGTCAGGCGCTGCAGACCGCGCTCGACACGCTCGTGGCCCGGCATGAAGTGCTGCGCACGATCTATCGCGACAACGCGCAGCTCGTGCAGCCCGCGCAGCCGCTCGTCATCGCCGGGCACGACCTGACGCAGCTCGAAGGCGATGTCCGCGAAGCCCGCGTGCAGGAGCTCGCGACCGCCGAAGCGCGCCGCATCTTCAAGCTCGACGCCGACCTGATGCTGCGCGTGTCACTGCTGACGCTCGCGGAGACGGAGCACGTGCTCCTCTTCACCATGCACCACATCGCCTCCGACGCCTGGTCTCTTGGAATCGTCGTGCGCGAGTTCGTCACCCTCTACAGCGCCTTCCACGCCGGCCAGTTGAACCCGCTCGCGCCGCTGCCGATTCAGTACGGCGACTACGCCTGGTGGCAGCGCACGAACTTTCAGGGTGACGAGCAGCTCGCGTATTGGAAAGAGCAGCTCTCCGATGCGCCGCCGGTGCACGGCCTGCCGCTCGACCGTCCGCGCGCCGCGCGCCAGAGCTTCGAAGGCGGCCGCGCCGCCATCGCCCTCGGCAAGGAGCAGCTCGAGCGTCTGAACGAACTCGCCCGCGCTCACAACGCCTCGCTGTTCATGGTCCTGCAGGCGGCCTTTGCGCTGCTCGTGGCCCGCTGGAGCAACGAGACGGACGTCGTCATGGGCACGCCGGTCGCCGGCCGCAATCACCGCGACACCGAGAGCCTCATCGGCTTCTTCCTCAACACGCTTGTCCTGCGGACACGCATCTCGGACGGCCAGACGTTCCATGACCTCATCGAGCAGGCGCGTGAGACCCACCTCGCCGCCCACCAGCATGGCGAGCTGCCGTTCGAGGCCATCGTCGAAGCGCTGAACCCGGAGCGCAGCCTCGTCCACACGCCGATCTTCCAGCTCCTCATCAACATGAACAACACCGGCGAGTCGAATCTCTCGCTGCCGGAGCTCGAAGTGGCGGCGCTGGAGCAGCACGGCACCCACGACAGTAAGTACGACATCACGCTCTACCTCAAAGAGCAGGCGGCCGGTCTGAACTGCACGTGGGCGTACAACCGCCACCTATTCCGCGAGGAGTCGATCGAGCTGATGACGCGCGAGTTTGCGTCGCTCGTCGAGAACCTCACGCGGAACCCGCAGCTCCCGGTCCTGGCTCACGCCTGGGGCGAGCAGTCGTCCGCCGTATGGAACGAGCCGAAGACCCGTGCGCTGCGCAATGAAGGGCTGATCCAGCGCCGCATCGAGCAGCAGCAGCCCGGCGCCGTCGCCCTCATCGGCAAGACGCGCACGCTGACGTACGGCCAGCTCAATGCCGAAGCGAACCAGCTCGCCCGCGTGCTCCGCGAGACGTACGGCATCGTCGAAGGCGACCGCGTCGCCATCTACAGCGAGCGCAGCGAAGCGCGCATCGTCGCCATCCTCGGCATCATCAAAGCCGGCGCCGTCTACGTGCCGCTCTCGCAGGAGCTGCCGGCCAAACGCCTCGAGTACATGGCCACGAACGCGAAGTCGCGCGTGCTGCTCACCGACAGCAATTCAGAGCGTGCACTTCTCGCCGGCAGCAATGTGGGACAGGCACTCCTGCCTGACGCCAATGTAGGACAGACACTCCTGTCTGTCCTGCCGATCGTGAAGCTCGACGATCCGGCCTTCCTCGCCGCCTGCGCTTCGCAGACCACGGAGCCGCTGACGACGACCATCACCGCCGACAGCCCGGCGCACATCATCTACACCTCTGGCTCCACCGGAAACCCGAAGGGCGTTCTCGGCACGCACGGCGCTACCGTCAACCGTGCCGACTGGATGCTGGGCGAGTTCCCCTTCGCCGAAGGTGAGCGCGCATCGCACATCACGTCAATGGCGTTCATCCGCGGCATCTGGGAGCTCTTCACGCCGCTCTGCGCCGGTGTGCCGCTCGTTCTCTTCGACCGTGACGTCGTCAAGGACGCGGCCCGCTTCGTGCCGATGCTGCGCGAGCAGGGCATCACCCGCGTCGTCACGGCGCCGTCGCTGATGCGCAGCCTGCTCGACTACCTGAGCGACAGCGGCGAGACGCTCGACACGCTGCGCTACTGGTTCGTCAGCGGCGAAGCGCTCTCCGTCGACATCGCCCGCCGCGTCGACCGCGCGCTGCCGAACGTCGGCATCTTCAATCTGTACGGTTCCACCGAGGTCCTGTCGGACGTGCTGTTCACCAGCGTGCGCGGACACGAGCACACCAGCTCCGTGCCGCTCGGCAAGGCCATCGACAACGTCGCCGTGACGATCGTCGACAGCCGCAACAACCCTGTTCCGAACGGCGTCGTCGGCCAGCTCGTCGTCACCGGCCGCTGCGTGGCCCTCGGCTACGAAGGGCTCGAAGAGCTGACATCGAAGCAGTTCATCGAGACGCCGGCGGGCCGCGGCTATCGCACCGGCGACCTCGCCCGCGTCCTCCCGTGCGGCAACGTCGAATACCTCGGCCGCATCGATCACCAGACCAAGATCCGCGGTTACCGCATCGAGCCGGGTGAGATCGAAGCGCAGCTCAACGCCCTCGAGAGCATCACCCACGCTGCCGTTACCACGCGCAACATCGCCGGCGAGACCCGCCTGCTCGCCTACGTCGTCTTCGACAAGAGCAGTTGCTCGCTGACGACCGACGCCGAGCGCGTGGCCGGCATCAAGCGCGAGCTCAAGGCGATCCTGCCGGAGTTCATGATCCCCTCCGCCTTCACCGTCATGGCCGAGCTCCCGCTCACCGCGAACGGCAAGGTCAATCGCAAGGCCCTGCCGGAGCCCGACTTCACCGCCACCATCGAGTACGTCGAAGCGTCCACGCCGACGCAGGCCGCCGTCGCCGCGATCTGGCAGGAGATCCTCAAGCTCGATCGCGTCAGCGTCACGGCCGACTTCTTCGAGCTTGGCGGCCATTCGCTGCTGGCCACGCGCGTCGCTTCGGCGGTCAGCCAGCGCCTCAACAAGAAGGTCACGGTCCGCAACCTGTTCGAGCACAACACGGTCGAGACGCTCTCCGCGTTTCTCGACGGGGAGGGCTCGGCCGACTACGCGCCGATTCCGCGCGTCTCGCGTGACGAGCGACTTCTGCTCTCGTTCGCGCAGCAGCGCCTCTGGTTCATCGACCAGCTCGAAGAGGGGAGCGCGCAGTACAACATGCCGCTCGCGCTGCGTCTCACCGGCAACTTCCGCTTCGACGCGCTGCAGCGCGCGCTCGACGCCATCGTCGTCCGCCACGAGGTCATCCGCAGCACGTATCACCTCGATGACGGCGCGGGCATCCAGGTCGTCCACCCGGCGCGTCCGGTGCCGATCGTCCGCACCGACCTGACGGAGCTCGATGCCTCGCGCATCGAGAGCGAAGTGCAGCATCTTCTTCGCGAGGAAGCGGCCCGTCCGTTCGACCTCAAGGGCGACCTGATGCTCCGGGCGCAGGTCATCACCGTCGCTGCCGACGAGCACGTCCTCCTCTTCACCATGCACCACATCGCCTCGGACGTCTGGTCCGTCGGCGTCCTCGTCCGCGAATTCGTCGCCCTCTACAAGGCCTACTGCCTCGGCAGCGAGCCGTCGCTCCAGCCGCTGCCCGTGCAGTACGCCGACTTTGCGGCCTGGCAGCGCGCCCGGATGGACGGCGGCGATCTCGAGCGCCAGTTGTCGTACTGGAAAAATCAGCTCGGCGGCGCCCCCGCGGTGCACAGCCTTCCGCTCGACCGCCCGCGTCCCGCGCAGCAGCAGTTCTTCGGCGCGAGCCTGCAGTCACGGCTCGACCGCGGCCTGTTGAACGGCCTGCAGCGCATTGCCGCGCAGCAGCAGGCCACGCTCTTCATGGTCCTGCAGACCGCGCTGGCCACGCTCTTCAGCCGCTGGAGCGGTTCCGACGACATCGTCATCGGTACGCCGGTGGCCGGCCGCAATCATCGCGACGTCGAGCCGCTCATCGGCTACTTCGTCAACACGCTCGTCCTCCGCAGCGCGATCGCCCACGACGCCTCCTTCAGCGAACTGCTGGAGCGCGGCCGCCAGACGGTGCTCGACGCCTTCTCGAATCAGGACGTGCCGTTCGAGATGCTCGTCGACGAGCTGAAGCCGGAGCGCAGCCTCAGCCACTCGCCGCTGTACCAGCTCCTCTTCGTCCTGCAGAACACGGAGCGCTCGACGCTGGAACTGCCGGAGCTCACGGTGTCGGCTGTCGGGAGTGAGCAGGAGCGGGCCAAGCTCGACCTCAGCATCTCCGCGAATGAGACCGAGGATGGCGTGAGCCTCTCGTGGAACTACGCGGTGAGCCTCTTCGACCAGTCCACCATCGCCCGGCTCGCGAGCAGCTTCGAAGTCATGCTGCGCGCCATCGTCGACGAACCGTCGATGCGCAGCAGCGAGCTGCCGATCATGACCGCGGCCGAAGAGAGCGCGATCGTCGCCCGCTCGTCCAACGTGAAGCCGTACCCCGAGTACCGCACGCTGCACGCGCTCTTCGAAGAGCAGGCGGCCTTGACTCCCTCCGCCACCGCGCTCGTCTTCGAAGGACAGAGCCTCACGTACGGTGAGCTCGATCGGCGATCCAACCAGCTCGCGCACTACCTCCGCGAGCGTGGTGTGGAGCGCAACGTTCTCGTCGGCATCTGCATCGAGCGCTCGCTCGAAATGGTCGTCGGCCTCTTCGGCATCCTCAAGGCCGGCGGCGCCTACGTCCCGCTCGACGCCGGCTATCCGAAGGACCGCCTGGCGTACATGCTCGACGACAGCGGCGTGCGCGTCGTCGTCACGCAGTCGAAGCTCGTCCGCGACCTCGACGTCTGGGGTGACCGCGAGACCGTCTGCCTCGACACCCAGTGGGCCGAGATGGCCACGCGGAGTGCCGAGCCGATCGCCGATGCGGCAGCCGCGGACGACCTCGCGTACATGATCTACACCTCCGGCTCGACCGGAAAGCCGAAGGGTGCCCTGAACCGCCATCGCGGCATCTGCAACCGCCTCTACTGGATGCAGGACGAATATCGCCTGAACGCGAGCGATCGCGTCCTGCAGAAGACCCCGTTCAGCTTCGACGTCTCGGTGTGGGAGTTCTTCTGGCCGCTCACCACCGGCACTACGCTCGTCATTGCGAAGCCGGAAGGCCATCGCGACGGCGAGTACCTGGCGCAGCTCATCGTCGACGAGCGCGTCACGACGATCCACTTCGTGCCCTCGATGCTCAACGTCTTCCTGCAGACCGCGGACGCCAGCCGCTGCACCACGCTACGCCGTGTCATCTGCAGCGGTGAGGCGCTACCGCCGGAGCTGGCGAAGGAGTTCTTCCGCCACCTCTCATGCGAGCTGCACAACCTCTACGGTCCGACCGAAGCAGCCGTCGACGTTACGAACTGGCAGTGCGAGGACGGACGCATCGGCAGCAACGTTCCGATTGGCCGCCCCATCGCCAACACCTCGATCTACGTGCTCGACCGCAACCTCCGCCCCGTTCCGGACGGCGTGGCCGGTGAGCTCTACATCGGCGGCGTGCAGGTCGGCGCCGGCTACCACGGCCGCCCCGAGCTGACGGCCGAGCGCTTCATCGCCGATCCGTTCGACGAGACCGGACGTCTGTACCGCACCGGCGATCTCGTGCGCAATCGTGCGGACGGCGTCATCGAATACCTCGGCCGCATCGACCACCAGGTCAAGATCCGCGGCTTCCGCATCGAGCTCGGCGAGATCGAAGCACAGATCCTCCAGCAGCCGGAAGTCAAAGAAGCGCTCGTCGCGGCGAAAGGGGAGGGGACGGACAAGCGGCTCGTCGCCTACGTCGTCCCTGTCAATGTGGCCGACAACGCCGCCGACCTCGCCCTCATCGAGTCGCTCAAGAGCGCGCTCAAGCTGCAGTTGCCGGAGTACATGGTGCCGACCGCGTTCGTCGTCCTGCCGGCCTTCCCGCTCAGCAGCAACGGCAAGATCGACCGGAAGGCGCTACCGGAGCCCGACTGGCAGCTCACCTCCGCCTACGTCGCCCCGCGCAACGAGACCGAAGAGCAGCTCGCCGCCATCTGGTCCAAGCTGCTGAAGCTCGAGCGCGTCGGCGTGGAGGACAACTTCTTCGCCATCGGCGGTGACTCGATCCTCTCGATCCTCGTCGTCTCCCGCGCCAACCAGGCCGGCATCCCCATCACGACGCGCCAGCTCTTCGAGCACCAGACCATCGCCTCGCTGGCCGCGCACGCAGAGCAGAGCGTCGGTCTCGAGATGCCGCAGGAGCCGATGACCGGCGCCGCCGCGCTGCTGCCGATCCAGACGCAGCTCCTCGAAGAGGAAGGTGCCGACCGTCACCACTTCAATCAGTCGGTCCTGCTGCAGACGCCCGAAGCCTTCAGCGCGGACTTCCTCCGCGCCATGGTCGCCGCGCTCTACACGCGCCACGATGCCCTTCGCCTCCGCTACACCAACGCGAACGGCGCCTGGCAGGCCCACCACGAAGAGCTCACCGAGCAGATGCTCGACGCCAGCACCATCGTCGAGACGCTGCCGGCCGACGCGACGCAGCACGCCGCCTTCATCACCGAACGTTGCAACCACCACCAGCGCACCTTCAACCTGGCCACGGGCCCGCTGTTCCGCGCCATCTACTTCACCCCGGCGGAAGGCACCGCCGCTACCGGCCGCCTCTTCCTCGTCGCCCACCACATCGTCGTCGACGGCGTCTCCTGGCGCATCCTCCTCTCCGACATCGAGCAGGCCTATCACCAGTTCACCGCCGGCGAGCCGGTCGTGCTGGCGCCGAAGACCTCCTCGTTCCAGCAGTGGGGCGCGGCGCTCGAGCAGTACGCGCAGTCGCCGGCGCTGGCCGCGGAGCGCAAGTACTGGCTCGGCCAGTACGAGCATGACGTCGAGCCGCTGCCGGTCGACTACGACTTCGAAGCGCGCATGACGCAGCGCAGCACCAAGCGCGCGCTGGTCCGCCTCACCGCGGCGGAGACGCAGGCGCTCATCCAGCAGTGCGCCCCGGTCTACCGCACCACCATCAACGAACTGCTCCTGGCCGGCCTCTACCTCGGCATGCGCCGCTGGACCGATTCCAGCGCCCTGCGCATCGCCCTCGAGGGGCACGGCCGCGAATCGCTGTTCGAGCACCTGGACACGACGCAGACCGTGGGCTGGTTCACCACCGTCTTCCCGCTGACGCTGAGCAGCCGAGGAACCGCGACCCGCGACGTCATCAAATCGATCAAGGAGCAGTACCGCGCGATTCCGAACAATGGCATCGGCTACGGCGTCCTCCGCCACATGGCGCACGACGCGGAGCTCGTCGACAAAGCGGAAGCGAATCCGCCGCAGCTCGTCTTCAACTACCTCGGTCAGTTCGACTCGGCGCTCAGCAAGGACACCGGCTTTCAGGGTGCGGCCGAGTCGAGCGGCGACCGTACGAGCATCGATCGCGTCCGGCGCTACCAGCTCGGCCTGAACGGCCGCGTGGCCAACGGCGTCCTCGAATTCGGTCTCGACTACAGCTCACTGCAGTACGACATCGAGACCATGCAGCAGCTCGCGGGCTTCATCGAGGCCGGGCTGCGCGACGTCATCGAGCACTGCCTCTCGGTCGAGCGCGGCGAGTACACGCCGTCCGACTTCCCGCTCGCTTCCGTCTCCCAGCCGCAGCTCGACGAGTGGCAGCAGACCTATCCGTCGCTCACCCGTCTCTATCCGGCCACGGCGATGCAGCAGGGCATGCTGTTCCACTCGATGCTCGACAGCGGCGCGTACGTGACGCAGTTCTGCCCCACGTTCTCCGGCCCGCTCGACATCCCGCTCTTCCGCGAAGCGTGGCGCACCGTCGTGGCACGCCACGACGTCTTCCGCACCGCCTTCGTCGGCGAAGGCAAGGGGTTGCATCAGCTCGTCGTCGCCGCGGCCGAGATGCCGTGGGTCGAGGAAGACTGGCGCGGCCTGCCGGACGACGAGCAGCGCGAGCGCTTCGAGTCCTATCGCGCCGACGACCGCACCCGCGGCTTCGACATCGCCGTCCCGCCCCTCCAGCGCATCGCCATCTTCCGCCTCGGCGAGGATCGTTACCAGTTGCTCTGGAGCCAGCATCACATGCTGATCGACGGCTGGTGCAAGGCCATGGTGCACAAGGAAGTCGTCGCCACCTATATGGCCCTCGCCCGCGGCCAGGTCATCGCCCTCCCCGAGACGTCCGACTACGAGAGCTACATGCGCTGGCTGCAGAGCCGCGACGACGAAGAGTCCCGCGCCTACTGGCGTGAGTACCTCGCCAAAGTCGAGGCGCCGACGCCGCTCGTCGTCGACCGCTCCCGCAAGGGCGTCGCCGGCGGACGTGAGAGCCACTACACGATCTTCAGCGACAGCGAATCGCGCCGCCTCGACGCGTTCGCCAAGGCCAACCACACCACCGTCAACACGCTCGTGCAGCTCGCCTGGGCGTACCTGCTGCACCGCTACAGCGGTGACGAGCAGGTGCTCTTCGGTTCCGTCATCTCCGGCCGTCCGGCCGAAGTGCCGGGCATCGAGACGATGGTCGGCCTCTTCATCAACACCATCCCGGTGCGCGTCTCCTTCGAAGGCAAGACGAAGATCGCCGAGCTGATCGCGGAGCTGCAGCGCGAGTTCCAGACCAGCCAGGATCACGGCTACCTGCCGCTCAACGACGTGCAGGCCTGCACGAAGATGCCGCAGGGCGTGCCGTTCTTCGACAGCCTGCTCATCTTCGAGAACTACCCGCTCGAGACCTCCGGCGGCGCGATAACGGCCAAGGCCGCCGACGCCGGCGCGGCCAACCTCCGTGTCGAGACGATGCGCACCGATGAGCGGACGAACTTTAAGCTCTCCCTCGTCGCCGCCTTCCGCGGACGCCTGACGCTCAAGTTCAGCTACTCGGTGATCGACTTCGATCAGCCGACCATCGAGCTGCTCCTCGAGCACCTCGCGCATGTCCTCCGCCAGCTCCCGCGCGTCCAGGACCTGCGGGACGTCGAGCTCCTCACGCCCACGGAGCGCGAGTCGCTGGCCGCCTGGAACGACACCGCCGCCGACTACCCGGCGAACGATTGCATCCATCAGCTCTTCGAGGCCCAGGCCGCGCGGACGCCGGAAGCCGAAGCGCTCGTGGTCGGCGACGAAAGCCTCACGTATCGCGAGCTCAATGAACGTGCGAACCAGCTCGCTCACGCGCTCATCGAGCAGGGCGTCGGACCGGACATGCTCGTCGGCGTCTCCTGCACCCGCTCCTTCGAGCTCGTCGTCGGCATCCTCGGTATTCTCAAAGCCGGCGGCGCCTACGTGCCGTTCGATCCGAGCTATCCGGCCGACCGCCTGAAGTTCATGATCGACGACAGCGCCGTCCGCTTCATCGTCACGACGCAGACGCTGCGCAACCGCCTGCCGCTGACGGCGCAGACCGTGATCCTCGCTGATCGCGCCGACCAGCTCCGCACGCGGCCGAAGTCGAACCCCGTCCGCCCCGAGCTGACGCCGTCGAACCTGGCGTACGTCATCTACACCTCCGGCTCCACCGGTGCGCCTAAGGGCGTGCTGGTCGAGCACCGCGGCCTCGTGAACCTGATCAACGCTGACATCCGCACGCTCCGCCTCGACGGGAAGCAGCGCGTGCTGCACTGCCTCTCGCTCAGCTTCGACGCCGGCACCGAGCATCTCTTCAACGCGCTCTGCGGCGGCGCTACGACCTACATGGTCGAGCCGAACTCCGACCTCATGGAAGTCGCGGTCGAGCAGCGCATCACGCAGTTGCGCATGCCGGTGGCCGTCCTCGAGGCGCAGCCGGTCACGGATCTGCCGTACCTCAACGCCGTCGTCGTCGGCGGCGAGGCCTGCTCGCGCCGCGTCGTCGAGACCTGGTCGAAGCGCGCCCGCTTCTTCAATCAGTACGGACCGACCGAGTGCACCGTGACGTCGACCATGGCGGAGCTCAGCGTTGCCAGCGACGTCCTGCACATGGGCCGCTTCGTCGAGAACCAGTACGGTTACGTCGTCGACGCGAAGATGAACCGCTGCCCGATCGGTGTCCCGGGCGAGCTGCTCATCGGTGGCGCCGGTGTGGCTCGCGGCTACCTGAACCGTCCCGAGCTGACGGCCGACCGCTTCATCAAGGATCCGTTCTCGGCCGACCCGAACGCCCGCGTCTACCGCACGGGTGACTGGGTCCGCCTGCTGCCGGACGGCAACGTCGAATTCGTCGGCCGCCGCGACGCGCAGCTCAAGATCCGCGGCTTCCGCATCGAGCTCGGCGAGATCCAGCAGGTGTTGCTCCAGCAGGCCGGCGTGCAGGACGCCATCGTCATTGCCCGCGGCGAAGGACGCGACAAGCGCCTCTGCGCCTACGTCATCTCCAATGCTTCGATCACTGACGACGCCACCTTCATCGACGGGGTGCAGCAGGCGCTCCGCGTCTCGTTGCCCGAGCCGATGGTGCCGTCCGACTTCGTTGCCCTCACTTCGTTCCCGCTGACGCCGAACGGCAAGGTCGACCAGCGCGCGCTGCCGGAGCCCGGTCTGCGTCGCGCCGCCGCCACCACCGAGGCGCTCACGCCCGTGCAGCAGACCATCGCGACGGTGTGGTGCGAGTACCTCAAGATCGCCGAAGCCGGTCTGGACGACGAGTTCTTCGACATCGGCGGCGACTCGCTCGACCTCATGTCCGTCGTCGCGGAGCTCAAGCGCCGCGGCCTCGAAGTGACGGTCCGCCAGGCGCTCGAGAACAAGACCATCCGCGAGCTCGCCGCAGCCATCGTTCCGGTTGCTGCCGTGCAGACGCCGGCGTCGCTCGCGGCCGAATACCTCGTCCGTCTCAACGACGGCGCCGGCTCCACGCCGCTCTTCGTCGTCCATCCGTTCGGCGGCAAGATCGACTGCTACACCGGCCTCGCCGCCGGACTGAACGACGTCTGCACGGTCTACGGCATCCAGGCTCCGTTCAACTTCAACCACGACCTCCGCTTCGACACGCTCGAGCAGCTCGCCACGACGTACGTCGAAGCCATCAAGTACGTGCAGGCCGAAGGGCCGTATCGCCTGGCCGGCTGGTCCGCCGGCGGGACGATCGCGTACGAGATCGCCCGCCAGCTCGAAACGGGCGGCGACAGTGTCGATTACCTCGGCCTGTTCGACGCGCCCCCTCCGGGCGTGCTGACCGAGACACAGAGCGACCGCGAGTACCTTCTGACGGCGGCCCGCTACGCCGATGCCGGTATCCGCACGAAAGTCGAAGGCCTCGTACTGCCGGACCAGCTCGACGACTCGGTCAAGGCCGTCGTCGACCTCATCATTCAGGACGAAGCGCAGGCTCGTCTCACGCGGAACGAGCTCGAGACCGCCCTCCGCTTCGGCGTCAACTTCTGCCGCAGCCACGGCACCTCCAGCCCGGCCCGCCTGATCCTCCGCGGTACCACCACCCTCTACCTCGCCGTCGACGAGAAGACGAAAGTCATCCCGGCCGCGGAAGTCGAGGCACTGCTCGGCTCGCCGCTGCGCACCGTGTCCATCGCCAGCGACCACACGCATCTGATGAGCGGCCCCGGTCTCGCGGCGATCGTCGCGGACGCCAGGCAGCAACTGGCCGTGCTGGCGGAGGCAACCGTGTAAATGAGTTGGCGATTGGCAGTTGGCGGTGGGCAGTGGGCCCCCGCCCGCTGCCACCGCTCCGCCTCGCCGCAGCACGTCCGATCAGTCCCTAAATCTAAAACCGAAACCTCGGTTGGCAGTGGCTCGAGCCGTCTCCCACTGCCAACCGCCAACTGCCAACCGCCAACTGACTCAAAAGGAACAGCAAATGACCACCCTCACCCTCGAAGCCCCCGTCGCCTCCGTCCTGACCACCACCTCGCTCGCCGAAGCCGCCGGACGCGACATCCTGCTCACCGTCGACACCAGCGGGCAGAAACTGCTCGACTGGGCCGAGCAGCACAAAGAGCAGATCGAGAACCTCCTCCAGACCCGCGGCGCCCTGCTGCTGCGCGGACTGAAGTTCCCGAGCAGCAAGCAGTTCGGGCAGTTGCTCACGGTTCTGTTCGGTGAGGAGCTGATGGGGTACGAGTACCGCTCCACTCCCCGTACCGAGCTCCGCGACAACGTCTACACCGCCACCGAGTACCACCCGAGCGAGGTTATCCCGCAGCACAACGAGTCCTCCTACGCCAACCAGTGGGCCATGCGCGCCGGCTTCCTCTGCATGCTGCCGAGCGCGACCGGCGGTGCCACCCCGCTCGCCGACAGCCGCGAGGTCTACAAAAAGATCCCGGCCGAAATCCGCCAGAAGTTTGAAGACAAAGGAGTTCTCTACGTCCGGAACTACGGCGACATCGACCTTCCGTGGACGGAGGTATTTCAAACGGAAGATAAAGCGGTCGTCGAGAGTTATTGTCAATCGAATCAACTGACATACGAATGGAAGGCCAACGGTGGCTTGCGCACCGGACAGGTGAACCCTGCCGTCGCGAATCATCCGGTGACTGGGGAGAAGGTCTGGTTCAACCAGGCGCATCTGTTCCACGTCTCCAGCCTGCGGCCGGAAGTGCGCGAGAGTCTCCTCTCGGTATGTGGTGAGGACGACCTGCCGCGCAACGCTTACTACGGCGACGGCTCGCCTCTCGAGGAAGACGTCCTCCAGTTCATTCGCGAAGTCTACGAGTCCGAAAAGTTTCACTTCGAGTGGCAGAAGAACGACCTGCTCCTCGTCGACAACATGCTGTTCACCCACGGCCGCCAGCCGTTCTCGGGCGACCGCAAGGTGCTGGTGGGCATGGCTCGCGGCCATGGCCACTCGTAAACATCGATGACTGCAATGCCGGAGAAGGACGAAAGCAACATGCGACAGGAATCACAGGCAGTGGACGGAGAGGTCTGGAAGCCGCACCCGGTCGACGAGACCACCACCGCGACCCGCACGGGACGCTCGATGGACATCGTTCGCGAGGAGCGGCAGCAGAGCCTCGTGCGCAAATACTGGTATGTCCCGGTCGCCGTACTGGTGCTCTTCGCCTTCATCGGCGCCAAGCAGTACCTCGGCCGCGCCAGCTATATCGCGCAGCGCTCCGACCTGACGGTCTCGGTCGTCCGGCAGGGCGACTTCGCGGTCAACGTCCGCGCCAACGGCAAGCTGAAAAGCCGCGACGTCTTCTTCCTCGCTTCCCGCGTCAGCGGCAGCGTCGGGCAGATCCTCGTCAAGGCCGGTGAGCTCGTCGACGTGCAGACGCCGATCGTGAGCCTCGTGAACCCGCAGCTCACCGTCGACCTCGTACAGGCGCAGGCGAAGCTGCGTCAGGTCATGGCCGAGGCGCAGGTCGAGCTCAAGACGGCCGAATCGTCGCTGCTCGACCAGGAGATTCAGCTCCTCGCCGCCAAGAACAGCCTGCAGACGTCGCAGCGCGAGCTGCACTCGAAGACCGAGCTCTCGAAGTTCGGCGACGGGCTCGTCTCCGCGATGGACATGCAGCAGGCGAAAGCCAGCGTCGAGACGCAGCAGCAGATCTACGCCCTTTCCCAGCAGCGCGTCGAACAGATGCGCAGCCGCCTCCAGGCGCAGCGCATGGCCCGCAACCTCGAGACCGAGCAGTTGCGCGAGAACATCGTCAACGTCCAGTCGCAGATCGACCAGCTCGTCGTCCGCGCCGGCATGAAGGGCACGCTCCAGTCGCTCGCCGTGTCGCCGGGACAGAAGCTCAACATCGGTGACAGCGTCGGCGTCGTCGCCGACACCACGCACCTCATCGCGCAGCTTCAGGTGCCGGAGCTGCAGGTGCAGCGCGTCAGCAACGGCCTGCCCGTCACGATCGACACCCGCCGCAGCAAGATCGAAGGGCGCGTGATCCGCGTTGCCCCGTCGGTCCAGGGCGGCATGGTCGAGGTGGACGTCGCTCTCAACGAGAACGCCCCGATGCCGGCCGAAGCGCGCGCCGACCTGAGCGTCGAAGGCATGGTCCACATCGTCGAGCTGAAGAACGTGCTCTTCATGGATCGTCCCGACTTCGCCAAGGCGGACGCCGCGCAGAACCTCTACCGCCTCAATGCGGACGAGAGCCGCGCCACCCGTATCCCGCTGACGTTCGGCGAGGCTTCGGTCAATCAGATTCAGATTCTCCGCGGCGTGCAGCCGGGCGACAAGGTCATCACTTCCGATACCTCCGCCTTCGCCTCGCACGACACCGTCATCGTCAACTAAGCATCCGAACGCCGAGCATCGCATTACGCACTTGAAGGAATCCTGGTCATGAGCTCACAGTCGTTGATTGAATTGAATCGTCTGGAGAAATCCTTTCTGACGGAGAAGGTGGAGACGCGTGCCCTGCACCAGCTCAGCCTCTCGGTCGATCCGGGCGAATACGTCTGCATCACCGGGCCCTCGGGTTGCGGTAAGTCCACCCTGTTGTCGATCCTCGGCCTCCTCGACACGCCGACGGGCGGCCAGTACATCCTCAACGGTCAGGATGTCAGCTCCCTCAGCCGCGATCAGCGCGCGAAGATCCGCAACAAGGAGATCGGCTTCGTCTTTCAGTCGTTCAATCTCATCAGTGAGCTCACTGTCGAAGAGAACGTCTGCCTGCCGCTGACCTACCGCAAGGGGATGGCGCAGAAGGACATCAAGGAGCGCGCGAAGGCCATGCTCGACAAGGTCGAGATGAGCCACCGCCTCAGCCACTTCCCGAGCCAGCTCTCGGGCGGTCAGCAGCAGCGTGTCGCCATCGCCCGCTCGCTCATCAACGACCCGGTCGTCATCCTCGCCGACGAGCCGACCGGTAACCTCGACTCCAAGAACGCCGACATCGTTCTCCGCCTGCTCCGCCAGTTGCACGAGGAAGGCTCGACGATCGTCATGGTCACGCACGACCCTCGCTCCATCGAGCAGAAGTCGCGTCAGATCGAAATGCTCGACGGCCAGGTCGTGGCCGACGAATACCAGCGCCTCGCGCAGGTCGGGAGCTGACGTCGATGGGTGTGCTGATGGATATCCGGTACACGCTGCGGCTGCTGTTCAAGTCGCCGGCGTTCACCCTGCTGACGATCCTCGTCCTCACGGGCGGACTGACCGTCAGCCTGTTCACGTTCGCGTTCTTCTACACGATCTTCTACAAGCCGCTTCCCATCAAAGACTCGCAGAGCATCCTCCGCGCCGCGGATGCCGTGCCGCTCTACGAGTACGCGGAAGCGCGCGAGAAGCTCAGCACCTTCTCCGAGGCCGGCGTCTGGACCGACGCACAGGTTCGTTACTCGGCAGGGGAGGACAGTCAGAGCCTCTTCGCCACCTTCACCGAGTGGAGCCTCTTCAAGTTCTCCCGCAC
The DNA here is from genome assembly GCA_036399695.1 of Thermoanaerobaculia bacterium. Taxonomy (GTDB): domain Bacteria; phylum Acidobacteriota; class Thermoanaerobaculia; order Gp7-AA8; family Gp7-AA8; genus DASVEE01. Next base: position 24,904 of record DASWMP010000374.1, read on the forward strand.
CAATCCGCTGTTCGGCCGCGCGCTCCAGGCGCAGGACAGTGAAGCGGGTGCGGCACCGGTCGCCGTCATCAGCTACAAGCTGTGGCAGAGCCATTTCTCCGGCGCACCGAACACCATCGGCCGCGTCATCCGGCTCAACAACCGGGACACCGAGATCATCGGCATCATGCCGAAGAACTACGCCTTCCCGGTGGCGACGGAGCTGTGGCTCCCGTTCACATACGAGGAGCTCCACCCCACGGTAGGCCAGTTCACCTTCGCCACCTTCCACGGCCGCCTCGCGCCCGGGATGTCGAAGGCTCAGGCCAGCCAGCAGCTCGAGCAGTACGTGCGCGGCTCGTTCGAGGCGCGCGCGAAGCAGGCTGCCGAGACGCACAAGCTGCTTCCCGATGCGTTTCAGCTCGACACCTATCAGACCAGCCAGCTCGGCGGCGGCATGATCGTGAACCTGGCGATGTACGGCATCAACATCGCCTCCACGCTCATCCTCCTGCTCGCCGGCATCAACGTCGGCAACATGCTCCTGGCGCGGGCCATCGCCCGCGGCAAGGAGTCGGCCATCCGCGTCGCTCTCGGCGCAGGCGACCGCCGTCTCATCGGGCAGCTCATGTGGGAGGGCGGCATCATCGTCGTCCTCGGCACGGTGCTCTCGCTCCTGCTGACCAGCGTCCTGCTCAATGCCACGACGCTTTATCTGTCGTCCGCGTTCGGGCGTCAGGGCGCGCTGCCGTTCTGGTGGAACTGGAGCCTGGACAAGGAGACCCTCTTCGCCGCCCTCGGCTTCCTCGTCCTGACGATCTTCACCGTCTGCTACCTGCCGGCCCGCAAGAGCGCCCGCGCCGACGTCGTGCTCGAACTGCGCGACGGTACCCGCGGTGCCCAGGGCCGCCGTGCCGGCAAACTGATGCGCGCCCTCGTCACGGCGCAGATCATGTTCGTCTCGCTGATCATGTGCTTCGGCTTCCTCGTCTATTCGCTCGTGAGGAAAGGGGAGAACATCCAGCCGGAGTACGACCTGACGAACCTCCTGGCCGCCGAGGTCACGCTGCCTGACGTCGGATTCACCGACCAGCAGCGCGCGCAGACCCTGCAGCAGCTCGTGCAGGACCTGCAGGGCAACGCCCAGATCGCCGAGGCCTTCGTCTGGACGCCCATGGGCAACCATGACGCCGTCGTCGAAGGACTCGACGCACAGAACAACCTGCCGCCCGTTTCCGTGCACCAGCTCCTCACCTCGCCGGAGTTCAAGACGCTCACCCTCGTGGAGGGACGTCACTTCGATCATCGCGAAGAGCTCGCGGCGCAGAACACCGACCTGCGCACCGCCGTCGTCAGCCAGTCCTTCGTGCAGAAGCGCTGGGGCCGCGGCTCCGCCATCGGCAAGCGTCTGCAGCTCGACGTCGAGGGCAAGCCGGTCTGGTACACCGTCGTCGGCGTCACCAAAGACATCACCCAGAGCTTCACCGAGCAGCCGTCCATCACCGACGAGATCTATCTCTCGGCTTACCAGACGAACAATGTCGCCACACGCGTTCACTTCCGCTCGCGCGGCAACGCCAACGCCGCCGAAGAGACGTTCTTCCAGAGCCTGACGCGCATCGCGCCGCAGGCGGAGAACGGCGGCGTGAAGAACATCGCCGAGCAGCTCGGCATGTCGAAGCGCGTCATGTCCCTCGGCCAGAAGGTGCTGTTCGGCTGCGGCCTCTTCGCGCTCCTGCTGTCTCTCTGCGGCGTCTACGGCATCACCGCCAACGCCATCGTGCAGAAGACCCACGAGATCGGCATCCGCCGCGCTCTCGGTGCCACCGACCGCGAGATCATCACGCTCTTCCTCCGCCAGTCCATGTGGCAGGTGGGGCTCGGTCTCGGCATCGGCATCGGCTTCGCGGCTCTCGTGAGCTGGATGGCCGGCGCCTTCTTCGGCTTCAGCTTCGGCTTCTACGTCCAGGCCTTCGCCGTCGTCATCTTCACCGTGGCCATCATCGTCGGCGTGGCCGTCGTCCTGCCGAGCCGCCGCGTGGCCATGATCGAGCCGGCCGTGGCATTGAGAACCGAGTAACGAACAGTGGGCAGTTGGCGGTTGGCGGTTGGCAGTGAGCCGCCGCCCGCCGCCCGCCAGTCCTGAGTGTTTGGGTTTTGGTTTTTCGGCTTACCAAGAACCCAAACCCGAAAACAAACAACACGATTTATCGCGGTGCGGTACGGCATCCACTGCCAACCGCCAACTGCCAACCGCCAACTAACAAAGAGAAGGATCCTGCTCCCATGGAAGCAACGCCGAAGTTCTATCTGCGCGAAGACGTGTACGTCGACCCGCTCGTCAACAAGTGGTACGCCTGGCCGAATCTCATCGCGCCCATCACGTACTCCATGTACATGACCAAGACGCATCGCCGTCTCATGGGGTCGTTCGTCAACAACTACGAGCTGCACATCCTGGCCAACCAGGACAAAGGCATGGCCGGCGGCGGCGAGTTCGTCGATTGCACCGCCGAGCAGGTCGACGACGTCAAGGCGCTCAATACGAAGTTCGACACCCAGTACGTGATCTACAAAGAGCTCGCGGATGCCATCAAGCAGCTCGACGGCGTCGTCAAGAGCCACACGACCGGCGAGACGATCGAGCCGCTGTACGAACAGGTGCCGGACCTTCTCAAGGGTTACGTCGAGCTGCACATGGACCTCTACCACCAGCCGTCGTACCGCCTGCTGGAGAGCCTCCTGTACCGCAGCCCCTATTACGACAAGTCCATCCAGTCCGTCTCGTTCGGGCTCCTGTCGCGCGTCAAGCAGCGCCCGTTCGTGCTGTCGACGCCGCGGCTGCCGGACGCCAACCACCTTCACCTGAACCATCCGTTCGAGTCGAAAGTGTGGGACCGCCTGTTCCGCACGCGCCAGATCCCGGCCACGGCTGAAGAGCTGGCGGAGATCTTCGGCGGCAACCATACCGAGGGTGGGCTGCCGTACATGGACCTCTTCACCACCGAGGTGCCGAAGCAGCAGCACGAGTCGATTGCGCCGGGCGAGACGCGCCTGCGCTACACCGGACACGCCGGCTTCCTCATCGAGACCAGCGGCGTGGCCATCCTCGTCGACCCGGTCATCGCGAACCGCACCGAAGCGAACGAGCACGACGTCATCAGCTACAGCCAGTTGCCTGAGAAGATCGACTACGTCTGCCTCACGCACAACCACTCCGACCACGTGAACCTCGAGAGCCTGCTGCAGCTCCGTCACAAGATCGACAAGGTCCTGGTGCCGAAGAACAACGGCGGCTCGCTGGCCGACCCGTCGCTCAAACTGATGCTCAAGCAGCTCGGCTTCACCGTTCTCGAAGTCGAAGACCTCGAGGAGACGGTGGTCGCCGACGGCCGCATCCTCAGCATCCCCTTCCTCGGCGAGCACGGTGACCTCAACATCCGCAGCAAGACCGCCTGGTTCTTCGAACTGAACGGCAAGAAGATCTACGCCGGCGCCGACTCGTCGAATCTCGAGCCGCGCATGTACCAGTACCTTCACCAGGTCACGGGTGACCTCGACGTCCTGGCCATCGGCATGGAGTGCGTCGGCGCGCCGTACACCTGGCTTTACGGTGCACTGACGACCGAACCGGTCAGCCGCAAGATCAAAGAGTCGCGCCGCCTCAACGGCTCCGGTTTCGAAAAGGCCTCGAAGATGGTCGACACCTTCAACGCCAGGCAGGTCCTGATCTACGCCCTCGGCATGGAGCCGTGGTACGGCTACTTCATGGGCGTCGACTACACCGACGACTCCGAGCAGATCGTGCAGTCCGGCAAGATGCTCGAGTACTGCCAGAACCTGTCGATCCCCGTCGAGCGCCTCTGCGGCAAGCAGACGTTCATGCTCTGATCCCCATCAATCGACGAGAGACGGCCAACAGGGAAAACCAAATGTCCAAATGGTTCAAGAAGTATCGCCACAATAAGAACGCGAAGCTGCGCGTCTTCTGCTTCCCGTACGCGGGCGGCAACGCCTCGATCTTCGACGGCTGGGAAAAGGCGCTGCCCGAGTCAGTCGACGTCTTCGCCATCCAGGCGCCGGGCCGTACCGTCCGTTTCAGCGAGAAGCCGATCGCCTCATTGCGCGAGAAGGTGTCGATCCTCGCCAAAGAGATCGAGCCGTACCTCGACGTCCCGCACATCTTCATCGGTCACAGCAACGGCGCCCTGACGGCGTTCGAGCTCGCCCGCGAGCTCCAGCTCCGCAACAGCGGCGGTACCCGGCTCCGCCATCTGGTGTTGTCGGCCAAGCGTGCGCCGCATCTCCCGAAGCACGAGCGCATCCACGACCTGCCGTACCGCCAGTTCGTCGACAAGCTGAAGGAGTTCCAGGCCACGCCTGGCGAGATCCTCGAGCAGGACGACCTCATGCGGCTCCTCGAGCCGATGCTGCGCGCCGACTTTTCGCTCAGCGAGACGCACGACTTCCGCCCCGACGTGCAGCTCCAGAGCCCGACGACCCTCTTCTGGGGCGACGCCGACCACCGCGTCCCGAAAGAGGACATGCTCGCCTGGCAGGAGCACGTCGCCCGGCAGGTCAACCTCATCGAATTCAACGGCGACCACTTCTTCATCAACCACAACCGCAGCGAGTTCGTAGGACACGTGCGGAGCATCGTCGAAGGATCACTGAGCTCGTTGAACTAGCCGACACGCGTACAGGCGAAGGTTGTAGTGGAGGACGGACAATCCTGTCCGTCACGCGAGAAATGGCGCGAGCACAAGATTGTCCGTCCTCCACTCGCTGCACCGCGCTCCGAGATCACGGCGTCGCGAACGCCTCATGGACGCTGACCGATCCGCTTTGGGATCGGGTGGCACGGTCCGGCCAACCCATCCACCCCACGAAGTAGCTGTTCACCCCTGCACGGTGCCCGTTCGCGTACGCCCCGCCAGCTTCCCGCTACCCCCGTGCTACAACCCCACCATGCGCACAGCGAAACTCGGCCTCCTCCTGCTCGCCATCGCCTGCTCGTTCGTCGGCTGTGCCCACACCGCACCGGCGTCCTCACAGTTCACCGTGCGCAGCGCGACGTTTGCGCCCGGCGCGGTGCTCCCGGACAGTACCGTCCTGAATGGCCTCGATTGCACCGGTGCCAATGAATCGCCTGCACTCGAATGGACCGGCGTCCCGGCCGGCACCAAGAGCTTCGTCATGATCCTCGACGACTACGAAGCGCGTGGCGGCGATGGCTTCATCCACTGGGCCGCGTACAACATCCCCCCCACAGTCACCTCCCTCGCACCGAACGCCGGCGCCGCCGATCCCGATCTCGCCGGCGGTGGACGCCACGCCTGGAACGACTTCCTCCGCCGCCGATACGACGGCCCCTGCCCCCCGGAAGGTCCGGCCCACAAATATCGCTTCACCGTCTACGCCCTGGACCTCGATCCCATCGACGACGCCGGTACGCCCATGACATGGCGCAAGCTGCGGTTCATCATCCGCGGCCACGTGCTGGCCAGTGCCTCGATTACGGGCCTCCGCGGCCATTAGCCTTTGAAGTGATGACGGCGCGCGGCGCTCCGTCGCCGGCTACATGTACGCCCTGACGGCTCCTGGCCCGAGATGGTGGGTGCCATACGCCAAGGTTCTCGACCTCGAGTAACCGTTGGAGCCATCAATCGCTTTCAGGGTCGTCCACGCGAGACGGTGACTTCGAGCCGCGTGATCCGCCTGTCGTGGTCCGTCGTTACGGCGTCGAGCTTCGTCTCCAGCCGTGCGATGGCCTCGCTATTCATCATCACGCCCTCGGCCACCGTTTCTATTTGATGGCGCAGGCTTTCAGCGACGACGCCGAACTGAGAGCGCGTCTCGGCGTGCGCCGCGGCGTTCTCTTCTCTCAGCTCGTAACCGAAATGGTTCACGCGGCCATCGACATAACTCCGCGTCTCGGTGTGCGCCGCGGCGTTCTCTTCCCGCAGCTCGTAACCGAGATGGTTCACGCGGCCATCAATGTAACTCCGCGTCGCGGCATGCGCCGCGGCGTTATCTTCCCGCAGCTCGTTACCGAGATCGTTCACACGGCCATCGATATAACTCCGCGTCTCAGTGTGCGCCGCGGCGTTCTCTTCCTGCAGCTCGTAACCGAAATGGTTTACGCGGCCATCGATATAACTCCGCGTCTCGGTGTGCGCCGGGGCGTTCTCTTCTCTCAAGCCGTCGATGCGGGCGCCCATGTGTTGCAGTTGTTCTTCGAGAAAGCGGCGCGTTTCCGCTGTCGACCCGTCCATGCGGGCGCCCATGTGTTGCAGTTGTTCTTCGACAAAGCGGCGCGTTTCCGCTGTCGACCCGTCGATGCGGACGCCCATGTGTTGCAGTTGTTCTTCGAGAAAGCGGCGCATCTCCGCTTGGGCGGCGGCGTTGTCGCGGTTCAGCGCGATCAGGAAGTGTTTCAGGTCCTCGTCCATGACGGAGCGATCGTACCTCGGTGAAAGCCAAATGCCGAGGACGATACGTCCTGTAGAAACGGCGGGTGTGGGAACGTCTACTTCTGCCGGATGGCGACCCAGCCGGCCAGCGGCGCCAGCAGGATCCAGGTGGCCAGCGCCAGCAGCAGCGGAGTGCTGAGGCGGATGGTGGCGACGAGGTCGCGGACGGCGAAGGCTACGTCGGCGCCGAAGAAGGAGAAGACGAGCAGGATGGCGATGGCCACGGTTGCGGCCTGGCCGAGGAGGAGCGAGCGGCGGGCTTGCGTCTGAGCTTCATGGCGGGCGCGGACACGCATGCGGTACCACATGGCACCGGACGACGGGATCGGCGCTTCGACGATCGCTTCGGCGCGCTCGTCCAGGAGGGCGCCTGCGACGAGACGGAGCTCGTTGCAGGAACTGCAGGAGGCGACGTGCTCGTCGAGCTCGGCGCCGATGTAGCCGCGGGCAAGCGCGTCCAGAAGGTCGGCTTCGCGGTGACAGAGCTCAGCGCTCATCGGCGCACCTCCTGCGTTCCAGGCTTCGCGCCGCCGGTGAGCAGGCCGGCCAGTTTCCGCCGCGCGCGCAGCAACATCGTGCGGATGCTCACGGCGCGCAGGCCGAGGATGTCGGCGATCTCTTCGTGCGATGCGCCCTGGGCATAGGCGAGCCAGAGCATTTCGCGCTGCATCGGCTCGAGGCGCGCCATGGCCCGGGACAAATCGGTGCGGATGGCGGCCTGGTGCTCCGGGACAGGCGTCTGGCTGCTCGGGAGCTGATTGCTGCCCGATTCTTCCTCTTCGAGCGGAACGTCCGTGTGGTGCTTGGCCCGGCGGGCGGCGTCGCGGACGAGGTTCGTGGCGATCTGGAAGAGCGAGTTGCGTCGGTGCGCTTCGCTCTCGTGCTTCGCGCCGGCGCGATAGAAGCGGTAGTACGCCTCCTGCAGCGCGTCGTCGGCCTGCTGCGGGTCGCCGGTGATGCGCGAGAGATAGGACCAGAGCGGACGCGCGGTGCGTTCGTAGAAGGCGCGGAACTCCTCCTCATCCATTACGGCGAGGGCGGATGTGACATCACGGCTCTCGGGCATCGTGGCGTCGTGGAGGGCGAAGCGCAGGTTCATGTCTCCGACCATCATTTCACGATTCCGTGCTCATCGAAGCGCTCGGCGCCCGATGCGGTCGGCGGTTGCGGTTCCCACAGCCCGAGGCGGCGGGAGACGAAGAGAGAGACGAAGGCTGAGGCGACGAAGCCGAGGCCGGCGCAGAAGCCGATCACGCCCAGGGCGAAGAAGCCGTGGCTGGCCTCCTCCGAAAGACGGCTGCTGACGAGCAGCATGCCGATCGCCGCGACCGCGAGGACGACGCCGAGCTGGATCGACCAGACGATGCGCGTCAGCGGCGCGCCCTGCGACGGCTTGGCGGCGTGCAGAGGAATCGGCGCCGCTTCGAGGAACTTCGAGCCGGCCGGCGTACGGATGTACTCCAGCACTTCGCTGCTCGTGCCGAAGCGGTCGAGGATCTTGTTGTGGACCTCGGTCTGGACGCGTGACAGGCGGCTCCAGCGCCGCTGCTCGATGATGGTGCGGACGAGCCAGAAGAGCGCAAACGTGATGAGGACGAAGACGCTGGCAATGCTCAGGGCCTCGAAGATCTCGTCGACGACGCGGCTGGCGTCTCCCGGAAGGCGGAACTCGGCCAGATAGAAGCGGGGGTTGCGGCGGACTTCCGGGTACTTGGCGACGAACGCCGCGAGGTCCGGATAGCCGGCCAGGAAGGCGTCGTTCGAGAGGAGGGTTGGATCGAGCACCAGGATCGTCGCCAGCTCCGAGGGGCTGTTGCGAAGGAGGTTCGTGAAGATGTTGCGGATCTCGTAACTGTTGTCAGCACGCCGCTTGGCGGTGGCGGCAGTCCCGGTGGTGTCGGTGGTCTGCCCGCCCTCGGTCGAGGTGGCCGCGGTCTCGTTCTGCGCGGTCTCGCCCGGGCCGGGCTCGGCAGTGGCGTGGTCGATGGCGGTGGACGTCCTCTCGGTGGAGGTGGTGGTAGCTGTTTCCTGCGCCGGGAGTTGGCCGGCAAGTGAAAGCATCAGCGTCAGGATCAGGATCGGGCGGATGGGGATGCTCATGGCGGGTAGTACGTGGGGATTGGCCAGATGTGCACACAGGTGGTGAAAAAAGATTTTTCCGAGAGCCGAATCGACGCGGAAACGCTAGATTCTCCCCGCTTCGATAGCCTTGAGCACGGCACGTGTGCGGTCGCGCACTCCCAGCTTGGCCAGAATGCTCGAGACCTGGTTTTTCACGGTGCCTTCGGCGGTGTCGAGGGCTTCGGCGATCTCGCGGTTGCTGTAGCCGCCGGCCATGAGGCGGAGGACCTCGGTCTCGCGGTCGGTGAGGGACTCGAAGATCTCGGCAGCGGAGAAGTCGATTCTGGCGGTTTCGAAGCCGCGCCGGACACTGGCGGTGATGAGCGGCTGGAAGAAGGTCTTGCCGGCGGCGAGCGTGCGGATGGCCTCGGCGAGCTGTTCGAGTGAGACGTCCTTCTGCAGATAGCCGCGGGCGCCGGCGCGGATGGCGGCGAGCATGACTTCGGCGTCGTCGAAAGTCGTGAGGATGAGCGTCGGCGGCAGTGAGGTGCCGAGGCGGGTGAGGACGTCGAGACCGCCCGCGCGTGGCATGCGGACGTCGAGCAGGACGACGTCTGGGGCGAGGTGGGGAATGCTGGCGATCGCTTCCTCGCCGTCGGCGGCTTCGCCGCAGACCTCGAAGCCGCCCGCGAGCTCGAGCAGGTTGCGGAGCCCCTGGCGGATGAGCATCTCGTCGTCGACGATGGCGACGCGGATCACGACGCCTCCGCCAGCGGCACGTTGGCCGTCAGCTCGAAGCCGGCTCCTTCGCCGGTGGCGATCTGCAGCGAGCCGCCGAGGTCGGCGAGACGGCGGCGCATCCCCGTGAGGCCGCTGCCGTCGCGGAGCTCGCGCGTGCCGCGGCCGTCGTCACGCGCACGGATCTCCAGCGCGCGGTCACGCCAGCGCAGCTCGATCCAGAGATTGCCGGCTTTGGCGTGCCGCATTGCGTTCGTGACGATCTCCTGCGTGCAGCGGAAGACGACGTGCGCACGGTCGGCGTCGACGGTGTCGAGCGCGTCCGGCAACTCCAGGTGCACGCGCGGGGACGGGACCTCGGCGGCGAGCTGTTCGAGCGACGCACGGAGGTCGATCGGCGGAGCGGGGCGTGTCGTGGCGACGATCTCGCGGACGTCGCTCAGCACGAGACGGGCGAGCGATTGCGCGGTGCGGACGTTCTCGCGCGCCTCGCCGGTCGTCTGATGCGCGGCCACTTCGAGGTTGAGCGACATGGCCGTGAGGTGATGGCCGACAGCGTCGTGCAGCTCCTGGGCGATGCGCAGCCGTTCCTCGAGGCGGCCGCGCTGTGCGTTGGCGGCTGCTTCGCGTCGCATCAGCTCGAGCGCGACGAAGGCGAAAAGCTGAAAGCCGAGATACGGCGGCGTGAGCATGACGGCGGGACGAGGCGCCCAGTGGATGGCGATGGCGGTGAAGAGCAGCGCGTTCTGGATCGCAATCCACGGGAGCGCGACGCGCCGCGTGGCGGAGAGGCCGAGCTGCGCGGCGACGAGCACGAGGAGCGTGCCTTCGAAACCGTTGCACAGCGTGAGCACCATCGCCAGCACGGCCACGACTTCGACGCCGAGCGGGATGAACGAGACGGTGCGGGTGCGCGCGGCAAAAGCGACGGCGAACGAGGCGTAGGCGGCGAGCCAGATGCTGAGACGCCAGACGGAATCGGTGCCGGCGAGCATCACCGGGAGGCCCACGGCCAGCCAGGCGACGAGGCCGGCCAGCGTCAGGATGCGCGGCTGCCGGGACATGAGGCGATTGTAGGCGCCGCCGTCCTGACGCACATAGCCCGAAAGTCATACGCGCGCGCGATGGCTTCCGGCACATGCGCGCAGCGCACCGCGGCTCCTACTCTTCGAGGCGAAGGAGACGACCATGACGATTCGTATGTTGCTGTTGTCCATGCTGCTGTTCCAGACGTTTGCCGCCGCCGGTGCGCAGCCGGCGCAGTCGGAGATCATGAAGGCGCTGTTCAGGATCGAGAAGGGCTTCATCCCGCCGCAGAAGAACGAGGCGTTGCAGGCGCTGCTGGCGAAGAAGCCGGATCTGACGTTCTTCGAAGCGTGCGGCGTCGGCGATGCGGCGCGGGTGCGCGCGCTGCTGGAGGCGAAGCCGTCGCTCGTCAACGAGTGGACGTCGTTCGGCTGGACGCCGTTGCACCTGGCGGCGTTCTCCGGAAACGTGGAGACGGCGAAGCTGTTGCTCGATCGCGGCGCCGCGGTGAACGTGCGCGCAAAGTCGAAGTTCCGCAACACCCCGCTGCAGGCGGCGATGCTCACCGCGCAGTACGACACGACGAAGCTGCTCCTCGAGCACGGCGCCGACGCGCTGGTCCGCCAGGCCGAAGGCTTCGCCCCGGTACACGAAGCGGCGCTCCTCGGGCGTCTGGACCTGCTCGAGCTGCTGCTGGCGCATGGGGCGGAGCTCGATGCCCGCGCCAACGACGGCCGCACCGCGCTGACGGAAGCGATGCGCGGCAAGCACGCTGAGATGGTGGCCTATCTGCGCGGCAAAGGGGCGGCCGGCGCGGAGCTCACGGCCGACCTGATGAAGAGCCCGTAGTAAGCGAGAACGATGGGACCTATGCGACTTACCCATGGGACCAATGGGACCAATGGCGTTCCTGGAACCGAAGGTCTGACCCCGCTCCATCATCCACATCCCCCCTCCGGCCGTGGCCGGCCGGAGGGGGGATGCACCGCTAACCCTTGGGAATGGAAATGATGCTTGCGGCGAGAAAAACCCAAAGCGTGACGTCTAACAACATCGGACCCCTCCTTTTCGCCTGCCGGTCTGCAATCCGGCCGGCGTTGGAGGGGAAGAGTCGTGAGACGGAAAAGGGATATCAGGAGGGGGAGCAGA
>DASWMP010000375.1:0-1510 GCA_036399695.1 Thermoanaerobaculia bacterium
CCCCCCCCCCACTCCGAGACCTGACGTCACCGCATCCCATCCCGGAAATCGGGAATCGGGAATCGCCGCTACTCCCTCTCCGGAATCTCCCTCCCGTACTGCGCCACATGCGCCCGGCGCATCTTCTCTACTTCCTCGCGCATGTGGGCGTGCTCCGGTTCGCGCGCCAGCTTCTCGGTGACGTAGTAGATCTCCAGCGCCTTTTCGTAAGCCGCATCCATCTTCTGCTGGATCACCGCCTGGATTTGCGCGGACATCGCCTGCAGCGACTCCACCGCACCCTCCAGCGCGAAATCGTCCAGCGCCACGTCCCGCTGATCCGCCGCATACATCACCGTCGCCGCCGAATCCACGTCCGTGCCCCCGGCGGCCAGCGCCGCTGCCCGCTCTTGCGGCGTGAATGCCGCGTCCAGCGCCGCCTGCAGATTCTGCACGGCGTGCAGCAGCGCCGCCGCGTCGATCGTCTCGTGCTCGTTCATCGTCATCACCGTGGTCCTTCTCCGTCGGAACGAACGGGGTGCCGCGGATCGCCCGCGACACCCCGACGTCACCTCATATCATCTTGCCTAGGCTGCCTTCGGCTGTGCAGCGGCCGGCTCTTCCGGCGTCGCCGGCTTGCGGCGCGCGCGGCCGAACTTGTTCAGCCGGCGCATCTCCTTGACGTGCACGGCAATGGCGGTGTTCTTCTCGTCACGGGCGAGCTGCTGGCAGATCTGGTACGCCTGCAGGGCGGCCAGGCCGGTACGCTGGCGGCGTGCCGCGTTCGCGATCTGAATCTCATCGAGCAGCGAGCGGAGCTCCGAGGCCACGGCCGTCCAGCGGGCCGTAACCGCGACCTCCTGACGGAGCTCCTCGTCCGTGACGCCGAGGACCTCGCGGACGCCGTCGAACGCACCGATGGCGTTGATGGCCTCCTCGACGAACTTCGCGTCCACATGCGTGATGCGGCGCTTGCGCGTAGCGGCGACCTGCCCCGCCGGCAGCGCAATCTGCGGACGGATGGCGCGCAGGAACTGCACGACCTCCTCCGGTGAAAGCACTACGGTCGGATCAGGGGTCACAGCCGGGGCGAGTGTGGTGTCTTGATTCGTAGACATCGATCAATCCTTTCTCCCCATCCGGGGATGAACGCTGTCGTCAACGCCGGCCGGACGCTGACGATCGGGTGGATGCCCGAGCCCATGAAGCACGGACACGTAGAGCGTTCACGGGGAGGAGAGGAGTCACTCGACTCTCCCGGGTAATCGCAGAAGGGCATGGCTCAACCCCAACTTGTCCCTGCGACCCCGTTACCCCCGTGGCTTGATGGGAGGAGCCCGGCTCAACCCCCTGTCCACCGGCGACGCCATTACCCAAGCAGAACGCCAGCAACACGATCAATATAGGCCCACCGAGCGCGAGTGTCACGCGATTTCTGTTACAAACAAGTGACGAGCGATAGCGAGCGAAGCGACACTAAAGTCGCAGCCGTGATCACCACCGAATCTCGGAGTGCGGTGGCGAACGCCAC
>DASWMP010000376.1:0-2545 GCA_036399695.1 Thermoanaerobaculia bacterium
TACACGTGTAAAAGAGCGGTGGCGTTCGCCACCGCACTCCGAGATGCACGCACCTCCGTATACTGCCCGCCATGCGAGTTGCTGCCCTGCTCCTGCTGCTGCTCTCCGCCTGTAGCTCCGCCCAGCCGCCGGCACCCCAGCCGGTCACCGTACCCCCGCCCGCCGCCCCCGAGCCGCAAACCTTCGATGGCTTCCTCCCTCTCCGCTGGGACGCCTCTACCGGCAAGCTCCTCATCGAGCTGCGGCACCTCGGCCAGGAGATGATCTGGCAGGTCTCGCTCGCTTCGGGCGTCGGCTCGAACCCCATCGGGCTCGATCGCAGCCAGCTCGGGGCCACGCATCTCGTGCGGTTCGACCGCGTCGGCCCGCGCGTCCTGATGACGGAGCTCAACTCCTCCTATCGCGCCCTCAGCGACGATCCGGCCGAGCGGCGCGCGGTCGAGCAGTCGTTCGCGCAGTCGGTGCTGGCCGGGTTCAAGGTCGAGAGCGAGACGCCGAACGGCGTCCTCGTCGACGCCACGGAGTTCTTCCTCAGCGACGCGCACGGCGTGGCCCGCTCGCTCCGCGACGCGCAGCAGGGCTCGTATTCGCTCGACCGCAACCGCAGCGCCATCTACCTGCCGCGCACGAAGTCGTTCCCCCGCAACACCGAGGTCGAGGCGACGCTGACGTTCGTAACCAACGACCGCCCCGGACCGCTGCTGCGGGGCGTCGTGCCGTCACCCGACACCATCACCGTCCGCCAGCATCACTCCTTCGTGGCGCTGCCGGAGCCGGGCTACAAGCCGCGGCGGCAGGACCCGCGCGTCGGCGTCTTCGGGATCGAGTTCTACGACTACGCCTCCCCCTTCACCGGGCCGATCACGCAGCGCTGGGTGGCCCGTCACCGGCTGGAGAAGAAGGACCCGAACGCCGCCATCTCCGATCCCGTCCAGCCGATCGTCTATTACGTCGACAACGGCGTGCCGGAGCCGATCCGCACCGCGCTCGTCGAAGGCGCCTCCTGGTGGAACGAGGCCTTCGAAGCCGCCGGTTTCCGCAACGCCTTTCAGGTGAAGGTGCTGCCGCCCGACGCCGATCCGCTCGACGCCCGCTACAACGTCATCAACTGGGTGCACCGCTCCACGCGCGGCTGGTCGTACGGCTCCAGCATCACCGACCCGCGCACCGGGGAGATCGTCAAAGGCGTGGTCCTTCTCGGGTCGCTGCGCATCCGTCAGGACGTCATGCTCGCGCGCGGCCTGATGGCCGAGTACGACGAGCTCGATCCGAAGAGCAGCCCCTCGCTGATGGCGCTGGCCCGCATCCGCCAGCTCTCCGCGCACGAGGTCGGCCACACGCTCGGCCTCGATCACAACATGGCCGCCTCCACCGTCAACCGCGCCTCCGTGATGGACTACCCGGCGCCCTACGTGCGCATCCTTCCCGACCGCACGCTCGACCTCTCGCAGGCCTACACCACCGGCATCGGCGCGTACGACAAGGCAGCCATCCGCTACGCTTACGAACAGTTCGGCCCCGGCGCGAACGAAGAGCAGGAGCTCGAACGTCTGGCCCGCGCCACGCCGCTCTTCGTCTCCGATCCCCACTCCCGCCCCGCCGGCGCCGCGCATCCGCTCGGCTCCGTCTGGGACAACGGCGGCGATCCGCTGGACATGCTGCGCCACGAGATGGAAGTCCGCGCCATCGCCCTCGAGCAGTTCGGCCTGCGCAACATCGCCGCCGGGCGGCCGCTGTCCTCGCTGGAGGAGACGCTGCTGCCGCTCTATCTTCACCACCGCTACCAGACCGAAGCCGCGGCCAAATCGATCGGCGGCGTCTTCTTCACCTATGCCGTCAAGACGGCCGACGGCGTCTCCCCTGCCACCGCGCAGCAGGTCGTGCCGGAGCCGCGGCAGCGCGAGGCGCTGAAGCTCCTGCTCGCGACGCTGGAGCCGTCCTTCCTGGAGATCCCCCGCCGCATCGTCGACCTCATCCCGCCGCCGTCCTACGCCCACGGCGACGCCAACACGGAGCTCTTCCCCCGCCGCACCGATCCGGTCTTCGATCCGATCGCCGCCGCGATGACCTCCGCCGACATCACCGTCTCGGCCCTCCTCGACCCCGCCCGCGCCGCACGTCTCACGCAGCAGGAAGGCAACCTCACGTTGAGCGATGTGACGGACGCCCTGCTCGACACGTCCATGCGCGCGGGCTCCATCGCCCGCGCCACGCGGACGATCGTGGTGGCGCGCCTGGCGGAGTTGGCCGACGCCCCCGACGCCGCCCCGCAGGTACGCGCGGAAGCAACGGACGCGTTGCGCCGTCTGCAGGAACGGCTCGCGGCGAAGACGACCGATCGCGCCGAAGCGGCCCATCGCCGCGCCACCCGCGACGACATCGCCCGGTTTCTCGCGCGCCCTGCCGCCGCGTGGCACCCGCCGGTCGTGCCGGGCGTGCCGCCAGGACCGCCGATTTAGTTTGGAGTGCGGCAGCGACGCTTCATCAGCTGCCGCTTTCAGATAGCGGAAGCGTCGAGCTTCCGCCCTTTCGGTGCACCACGCGG
>DASWMP010000377.1:0-11781 GCA_036399695.1 Thermoanaerobaculia bacterium
AACCGGAAGGGCCGGCGTGTGCCGGGTCTTCCAGCCGGTGGCCGCCTCGCACTCGTATACGGGTCTTGACGTCACCTCCGGCCTTGATCGCCCGATGGGCACAGGAGTGTGTGATGTCTAACAATCAAAAAGCAGTTGCTCCGAACACGGGTTCCGCAGTCGCAACGCAGCCGGCGGTCATGCTGGACCCCGAGGCAGTCGTGGAGCAGATCCGGTTGCTCCGCTCGCAGATGGAAGATGTGACGCCGCTGACGCCGGAGCAGAAGCGCATCCTTCGCGCTCAGTCGCGGACGCAGTCGGACGCGGTGCTGGCCAGTACGGTCAACGTGATCGGAGCGCTGGACAACGTCGCGCTGGCGCTCGGGCAGCAGCCCGACGAAGTGCGCCGGTTGCAGTCGGACTGGAACCGTTGGATGGCGGTCGCCGGTGAGCTTCGGGGTCTGCTGGACGGCGTCGACGGAGCGAACCTCGTGCGCCGCCAGCGCCTGGCGCTCATCTCCGCGCAGGCGTACTCGATCGGGACGCAACTGGCGCGCGATCCGGCGAACGCGGTGCTGGTGCCGCACATTCAGGAAGTGAAGCGGCTGAAGCGCTTCTCGCGCCGCAGAAAGTCGGCAGAGAGCACTGAGCCGCCCACGCCGAATCCGGCGGCGGCTCCGGCGCAGGGCACGGCCATGACCAAGGCGTAGAGTCAAAAGGACATTGTGAGCCCGGGCGCGCCCGTGAAGCGCGCCCGGGCTTCATACATGAAAAGCCAGAAACCATCCGAACGAATCGCAGAGCTCCTGCACGAGATGGTCGGCGTGTTGCAGCGCCGTGAGACTACCCCCGACTCGCCCGTGGAAACGTTCGTGCCGTCGAAGACGAGACGCCCGCGCTACGAATGGATCACCTCGTGCCGCTCCAGCATCGCGACGAACTGCTCGATTTTCTTCGCGCGCGTCTCGGCCCTTTTCACGGTCTGGATCCGGAACAGGATGGCGAATCGGTTCGCGCTGTTCAGGGTCGCGAAAAACGCCTTCGCTTCCGGGTGGGCGTCGAGTGCGCGCTGAAGGTCGTCCGGCACGCCAGCGGTTCGATGCGAGTCGTACGCGGAGTCCCACTGCCCGTTCGCCTTCGCGTGGTCTACAGCCTCGAGGCCGGGCGACTTCATTCGCCCGCTCTCGACAAGACGCTGCACTTTCTCGCGGTTGATCTTCGACCAGATACTCCGCTTGCCGCGCGGCGTGAACTTCTGGAGCCAGGTCGCGGCGTCGCACGTCTTCTTTTGCCCGTCAATCCAGCCGTAGCAGAGCGCGACGTCGAGCGCCTCGGCGTACGACAGCGATTTGACGTCCGACGCCGCCTTGGCGATCCGCAGCCATAGGCCGGCTGATTTGGCGTGGTGCTTGGCGAGCCATGCTTCCCATGCTGCGGCATCCTTGAACAGGCGCACAGGCAACTCGGCGGATTTAAGGTTCGTCATGGTGAAAGACTATCGCAGCCGTAAGGAGGTCGTGGCGGCCTCACTGGTGTGAAGCTGGTGCGGCCCGGCTGAAATCACCCGCGTGTGATCGTCCGGCCAACGGTAACCGCGTGCTAACGTGGCTGAATGGCATTCTCGCGCACCGTTGCGATCCTGAATACTGCTCAACGCGGCGGAAACGGAAATGTTGGCGCCGAGGTGATGCGACTCTTTGGTGTGTCCTCGATCGAGGAATGTCTCGAGGTATACGCGAGATTGGGCGCAGCCGAGAAGACAAGCATCGACGATGCGATTGCGCGCGCAGCGGCGAAGGCGGGGGCCGCGTTCCTCGCCGACGTCGAAGATGAAGCATCGCGAGTCACGGACGCCGGCGGAGCTCATGTGGCGGAACCACGAACGAGCGCCGGAAGCCAGGAGCGTGGAGGTTCGTCGTGGGTTGATGACGATCCCGAACTTTCACGGTTGGCGGAGATGGACGCGGCGAGCCTCGCGGCGACCGAACGGAACAACTTCCAAGGCCGGGCTTCGGAGACCTTCGGAATCCGGCGGCAGTTGGTCTCGATCGGCCGCAGCTACTCAGTAGAGGATGCGGCGGGGGAGCGCCGCTTTCGGGTTGCCGGCCGTGTGCGGTTTGCGCGCACGTTCGATATCAGAGACGCCAGTGGCAACGTGCTGTACACGGTGCGCGAAAAGCTGCTCGCTGGGACTCCCACGTTCATCATCAGTCGCGATGACGCTGAAATCGCAACGCTCGAGCGGATGAAACCGGACGGCGCACCGGCAGAGAAGTTCGACGTGACCTTCACGTCCGGCGCGGCGTTGCGTGCTTCTGGCTTATTGTGGCGAGATGAAGGCGTGCAAATCACCCGTGAAGGCGTTTGTGTGGCGGTGATTCGGCGAGAGCAACGCGTCCTCCGCGAAACGTTTCGGCTGCAGATCGCTGCAGATGGTGATCGCGCGCTGATGGTCGCCGTTGCGATGGCCATCGTCGAAACTGACACCGCGCGCGGCAACGATTGAGCGTGAGGCGCGGGCGAGGGAAGGAAAGGTAGTGGGTATGGCCAAGCTGGTGTTCGGAATGAACCAATCGCTGGACGGCTACGTCGATCATATGTCCTTTGCGCCAGACTCCACGCTGTTTCGCCACTTCGTCGAGGAAGCTCAGGGGCAGGCGGGCAGTGTGTACGGTCGCCAGATGTATGAGGTCATGCGTTACTGGGACGACGATCATCATGAATGGAATGCAGACGAACAGGCTTTCGCGGCGGCGTGGCGGAAGCAACCGAAATGGGTCGTCTCGCGCACGTTGAAGTGGGTCGGTCCCAACGCCACGCTCGTCGAGGATGATCTGGAGGGCGCGATCCGTGCGTTGAAGGCGGAACGCCACGGGGAGATCGAAGTTGCTGGGCCGAACCTGGCGCAAAGCCTCACGGAACTCGGCCTGATCGATGAATATCGAATCTATCTGCACCCGGTCGTGCTTGGTCAGGGCAAGCCATATTTCGCCGGACCCCGGCCACGGCTCCGCCTGATGACTCACGATCGGATCGGCGAGGATGTGATCAGGTTAACTTACGCTCCTGCGTGATCTCGCGACTGACCGGATGGAAACGTCGCCGAAGTCTGGTCTTGGGGAGATTTCACATCCGAGGACGAGCCTCCGGGCCGGCTCAGCTCTGCTGGTCATCGACGAAGCTGCCCCAATCCCTGGATTTTCGGGTGGGACGGCGTGCGCGCGCCGTTGCAGTCGCGCGGTCGCTCGATATTAATTGTCGAGACACGACACAAGCGCGAGCGTTCCGTGTCTATTGAGTGACCTCCTCCCCATCGACGGCGCCTGCTCGGGCACTCTCATCCTCGGGGCGGGTGCCGCGGGGGAGGGGGTCTTTAATCCTGAGCGGAGCGAAGGATCAGTGGAGCCACAGCTATGCACATCGCCACATGCGTAGCTGTGGCTCCACTGATCCTTCGCTCCGCTCAGGATTAGAGAGCGAAGGCGCGGCTCACGATCGTCGGGTCGATGCTGCGGTCCAGGTACTCCCACACCGCGATGGCATCCGGGTGATCGGCGATCGGGAGGGCGACCTGGCGGGTGCCGGGGTCGGCGATGACCATGCGGGCGCGGCGGTACCAGTGCAGGGCTTCCTCGGGGTTGAGGCGGAGCTCTTCGCGGACGCCCTGGATCAGGAGGTACTGCTCGGCGGGGATGCCGGAGGCTTCGATGTCGCGGTACGTCGAGGCGAACTGGCGGGCGCGGGCGCGCATGATCTTCAGCTTGAGGCGGAGCGACTGCGTGTCGAGCGAGACGCGGTTCGTTTCGGAGAGATGACCGATGGCCAGGCGCAGCAGCTCGGGCTTCTGATTGATGAACAGGCCGGCCTGCCAGGTGCGGACGGCGCTGCCGCTGATGGCTTTGAGCGCGGTCCAGACTACCTGGGCCGTCACCTGCACGTCGATGTCGGAGTCCGGGACCACGAAGCGGAGCGGGAGGCGGGCGGTGCGCTCGAGCTGCATCGTCGTGGCGATGCGGGCGCCGCGTGCGGAGAGATTGTCGATGGTTACCGGGTGCTCGCCGAAGACGGCGTCGAAGGCCGGCATGACGAAGAAGCGGTCCGTCGAGCGGAGCTCCTCCATGCGGCTGGTGCGGCTCGACGTCTGCAGTTGCGTCAGCAGGGCCTGCACGAGCTCCGGGGAGCCGTAGGTGCGCGCGCCGGAGACGTGGCGGCCGGTGGTGGCGTCGCTCTGGCTCCAGACGACGACGGCTTCGAGGGCGAGGTGTGCGGCGCCTTTGTCGGTGGCGATGCGCAGCAGCGCTTTCGTCCCGGTCTGCAGCGGCTGGTCGTGACGGAAGCGCGCTCCCTTCGCGGAGATGTCGCAGATGGCGACAGGCGCCTCGCCGAAGGTGGCGGTGAGTGGAGGCGCGAGCAGGTAGCGCTCGGCCGTGCGGAGATTGCGTGCAGCAGCTTCGTACATCGTTGGCCGGACCGTGAGAGCTTACAACGTTGCCGGATGTTTAGCATGGTCGTGGAATGCCTTATTGTGATACGGCTCACTCCGCCGGAGGGATGGATGAATAGACGTTTCGACATCGTTACGTTCGATTGTTACGGGACGCTCATCGATTGGGAGAGCGGCATCACAGGCGCGTTCCTCAATGCAGCGCGTGAAGATGGAATCTCGTTGCGGGCCGAGGACGTCCTCCGGGTCTATGCCGAGGTCGAGCCGGTCGTGCAGCGGGAGCGCTATCGCGCCTATCGCGACGTGCTCACGGAGGTCGCGACCCGCTCCGCCCACGCCCTCGGCTGGCGTCTGGCGTACGAGCGCGCGGGGTTCCTCGTCGCGTCGCTGCCGGCCTGGAAGCCGTTCCCGGATACGAACGCCGCGCTCGAACGCCTCCGCGCCGCCGGCTTCCGGCTGGGCATCCTCTCGAACATCGACAACGACCTGCTGTCCGCCACGCGCAAACACTTCACGGTGGAGCTCGACCTGATCATCACCGCGCAGCAGGTGCATTCGTACAAGCCGGCCCACGCGCACTTTGTCGCGGCGCGCGAGCGGATCGGCGACCAGCGCTGGCTGCACGCGGCGCAGAGCAACTATCACGACATCATGCCGGCGAACGAGCTCGGGATCCCGAATGCGTGGATCAACCGGAAGGGGCAGGCGGCGCTGCCGGGTGGAACGCCAGGGATGGAGTTTCGCGACCTCACAGGGTTGGCAGACGCGCTGTGATCTTGGAGTGCGGTGGCGTAACCCACCGCTCTGGTACACGTGTAGAAGAGCGGTGGCGTCCGCCACCGCACTCCGAGATAGTGGCACAATGCCGCGCGCATCGTGTCCACCCCCATCTCGATCAAGCGCCTCGCGATGTGCATCGCCGTGGCCGGGCTGATTCTGCTCATCCCGGTGACGGCCGACTTCACCTCGGCCATCCGCACGACGGTCGCCGTTGGGCTGCTGATGGCGTCACTCTGGCTCACCGAGGCGGTGCCGATGGGGCTCGCGGCGCTGCTGCCGCTGGTGCTCTTCCCGCTCACCGGCATCGCCACGACGGAGAAGATCGCCGCGCCGTACGCGAACTCCGCGGTCTTCCTGTTCATGGGCGGCTTCCTCGTCTCGGCGACGTTCGAGCGCTGGGGACTGCACCGCCGCATCGCCTTCAACGCGTTACGCCGCGTCGGCACGGCTCCGCGGCGCATCGTCTTCGCCGTCATGCTCGTGACGGCGCTGCTCTCGATGTGGATCTCGAACACCGCGACGACGCTCATGATGGCGCCGATCGCGGTGGCCCTCGTCGGCGGCCTCGGTGCCAAGCGTGACGAGCACAACCCGCTCGGCGAAGCGACGCTCCTCGGCGTGGCCTACGGCGCTTCACTCGGCGGCATCGGCACGCCCATCGGCACACCGACGAACCTCATCTTCCTCGGCGCGGCGCGGGAGCTCTTCCCGAACGCCAAGGTCATCACCTTCGCCGAGTGGATGGGCTTCGGCGTCGTTTACCTCGCGCTGGCGCTGCCGATCTGCTGGCTGCTGCTGATCGTCTCGGCGCGCGTGCCGCGCGGCGGCGCCGTGCCGATCGAGCAGCTCGGGCTCGAACGTCCGGGCCCGATGTCTCGCCCCGAAAAGACGGCGCTCGCGCTCTGCGTGGCCACGGCGCTCCTCTGGGTCTTCCGCGCCGACATCAACCTCGGCTCCTTCACGCTGCCCGGCTGGGCGAACCTCTTCGCCAGGCCGAAGTCGATCAACGACGCCACGGTGGCAATCGCGATGGCCTTCCTCGCGTTCCTGCTGCCCGTCGGCTCAGGGAAGCGGCTGCTCGATTGGGAGGAGTTCAAGCGCATCCCCTGGGACGTGCTGATCCTCTTCGGCGGCGGCTTCGCGCTCGCCGACGCGCTGGAGACGAGCGGCTTCTCGAAGTGGGCCGGCGCGAAGCTGGCGTTCGTCGGCAACTGGCACCCGGTACTGCTGATCGCCGTGGTGTGCATCGTCGTGACGCTGCTGTCCGAGGTGGCGTCGAACGTGGCCACGGCGACGGCCATGATGCCGGTGGCCGCGGCCCTCGCGGTCTCGATTGGCGTGCACCCCTACCTGCTGATGATTCCGGCGGTGCTCGCGGCCTCGTCCGGTTTCATGCTGCCGGTGGCCACCGCGCCGAACACGATCGCCTACGCGACGGGACTGATCCGCGTGAAGGCGATGGCGAGGTCCGGGCTGCTGCTCGACATCGCCGCGGCGATCATCATCACGCTGCTGATCTTCACCGTCGTGCCGCGCGTGACGGGGATTGCGCTGTTTACCCCCCTCGCCGCGCGGTAAGAAATGATCTCGGAGTGCGGCGGCTAAGCGCCACCGCACTCCAAGACTTGCCTATCTTCTGGCCGCCCTCCGCCGCGTCGGGGCCGCTGGCGGCAGGGTGCCCGGGTTCCCGTTGTCGTGGAGGACGCGCACGTCGACGCTGCCGGTGGTGCGGTTGCCCGCTTCGTCCGTCACCTCGACGTGGATCGTGTAGATGCGGCCGAGGCTCTGGCCGGTGCGCTCCGCGCGGAGCTCGACGGTGAGCGGGCCGGTGATCCGCCAGTCATTCGCGGCGATCGGTTCGTTCGCCGTCACCTTGACGATGCGGGCCAGACCTTCGTTCGTCACCACCGTCACGGTCACGGGCACCATCTTGTGGTCGGGCGGAAAGAGGACGGCGGGCGTGGCCGTGACGCTTTCGATGACCGGCGCGTCGACGTCGAAGACCACCACGCTGAAGCTGCCGCTGGTGCTCTTGCCATTCGCCGCCGTGGCCGTGCAGGTGACGATGGTCTGGCCGAGCGGGAAGATCGAGCCGGACGGCGGCGTGCAGACGACCGGCGCATGGGAGAGCGCCTCGAACACGACCACGGCGCCGGCGTTGCTCGTCGCCTCCACCATCATGTCGGCCGGCAGCGTGAGCGTCGGCGCGCCTTCTTCCCCTTTTTCGACGACCGTCACGTCGAACGTGCCGCTCCTGATGCCGCCGTTCCCTGCCGCGGCGATGCAGACGACCGTCGTCGTACCGATCGGAAACAGCGAGCCGGACGTCGGCGTGCACCCCACCGGCGCGTCCGAGGTGACGACGTACGTCACCTCCGCGCCCGCCTCGCTCGTCGCCGTCACCGTGATGTCGTCCGGCAGCACCAGCGTCGGCGGGGTCGGCCCTTCGACCACCGTCACGTTGAAACTGCCGCTGGTGGACGCGCCGCTCGCGAACGTGGCGGTACAGGAGACGCGGGTCGTGCCGATGGCGAACAGCGAGTCGGAGGCAGGCGTGCAGGTGACGGCACCGTTCGACTTCACCTCGAACGAGACGATCGTGCCGGCGCTGGTCGCCGCGATGACGCTGACGTCCGCCGGCAGCACGAGCGTCGGCGGTGCGGTCGACGGCATGACCGTCACGTAGAAGCTGCCGGTATCGGTGGCGCCGTTCGAGGAGGCGGTGCCGACGCACGTCACGGTGCTGCGGCCGATCGGGAAGAGCGATCCTGAAGGGGGCGTGCAGACGACGGCCACATGACCTTCGTTCGGATCCATCCCTCGGACCTCGAACTCGACGACCGCCCCTTCGCTGCTCGTCGCCGGCACGGTGATCGGATCGGGGAGCATCAGCATCGGCCGCACGGCCGCGACGACCGTGACGTAAAAACTGCCGACCGCCGACTCCGTGTGGGAGTCGGTGGCCGCACAGCGGACCTCCGTCCGCCACACCGGGAAGAGCGACCCCGAAGGCCTGGAGCAATTGACCGGGACCGGCCCGTCGACGAGATCGACCGCCGTGGCGGTGTAGTGGACGATCGCGCCGTCCCGCTGCGTCGACTCGAGCAGGATCTCGCTCGGGAGTGTCATGACTGGCGGCGTCGTGTCCGAAACATAGACGTTGAACTCTCCCGAGCCGCTGCCGCTATCGTCCGTGGCCGTGCAGCGGACGGTCGTCAGGCCGAGCGGAAACAGCGCGCCGGACTGATGGGAGCAGGTCAGCGTCCCGCTCGAAGCCGAGACCTCGAACTCCGCGACCGCCCCCCGCGGCCCGGTCGCTTCGACCTGCACGTGAACCGGCACATGAACCACCGGCGAGGCCGCGAAGACAACAGTAGGGAACAGCAACAGGAAAGCACCGAGCAGACGCATGTCCGAATCGGGCGTACACGTCGCGTACCAAAGGGAGCGCGGCCCGTCGCTTTTGTGATGAGTGCCCGGAACGATGAGACCAATGGGACAGATGGGACCTATAGGACTCATGGTGAACCCGCGGAGCCATAGGTCCGATCTGTCCCATTGGTCCCATCGGGGTTCTGCCCCTACTCGTACGCCAGCAGCCCTTCCAGCTCCTCCACCGTGAACTGCTTCACCAGCCCCGGGTCATCGGGGCGCAGCAGGTCGGTGGCGAGATCGGCTTTCTTCGCGATCAGCGCATCGATCTTCTCTTCCAACGTGCCGCGGGTGATCAGCTTGATGACCTGCACGCCCTTGTTCTGCCCCAGGCGATGCACGCGGTCCGTGGCCTGGTCTTCGCGGGCCTGGTTCCACCAGCGGTCGTAGTGGATGACCACCGACGCGCTCGTCAGGTCGATGCCCAGGCCGCCGGCGCGGAGGGAAGCGGTGAAGACGCGGCAGTCCGGGTCCTCGCGGAAGCGCCAGATCTGCTGGCCCCGCTCCACCGTCGCCCCTTTGATCGAGGCGTAACCGATCTCCTGCTTCTCGAGATGCTGCTCGATCAGCTCCAGCATCTTCAGATACTGGCTGAAGACGACCACCTTCAGGCCGCTGGCCATGCACTCGTTGATCAGGTCGACGAACAGCTCCCACTTGCCGGACGTGGTGGCGTCCGTGGCGAGACCGCCGGTGACGGACGCCGGGTGATTGCAGATCTGCTTGAGGTAATTGAGCGCGGCGAACACATGGATGTACGGGATCTTGCCGCCGCCGCGCAGCAGCGCACGCAGCGGCTTGGCCCGCGCTTCCACCACCTCGCGATACAGCGCGCGCTGCTCCGCCGTCAGCTCGCAGTAGCGCTTGTCGACGATCTTCGGCGGGAGCTGCGTCAGCACCTGCGACTTCGTGCGGCGCAGGACGAACGGCCGCACGAGGCGTTGCAGCGTGGCCGTATCCTCGATGTGCTTCGGCAGGTA
This sequence comes from Thermoanaerobaculia bacterium, assembly GCA_036399695.1. Classification (GTDB taxonomy): domain Bacteria; phylum Acidobacteriota; class Thermoanaerobaculia; order Gp7-AA8; family Gp7-AA8; genus DASVEE01. Next base: position 9,616 of record DASWMP010000377.1, read on the forward strand.
ACCGGGGACGACGAAGTCGAGGAGCGCCATCAGCTCCCGCCCGTGGTTCTCGACCGGTGTGCCGGTCAGACCGACGGCGATCCGCTTCTCGATGGCGCGAAGCGCCTGATGCGTCGACGTCTCCGAGTTCTTGATCGTCTGCACCTCGTCGAGGATCAGGAGGTCGAACTTCCGCCCGCGGAACTGCTCGATCCGGCTGCGCACGATGCCGTACGACGTCAGCGTCACGGTGATCCCGGGGACGTACTGCGCCAGCTTCTCCCGCCAGTGATCGAGGAGGGACGTCGGGCAGACGACCAGGACCGAGAGCTCCGGGTTGACGTACGTCAGGCCGCGGATCAGCGCCATCGCCTGGTGCGTCTTGCCGAGACCCATGTCGTCGCAGAGCAGCCCGCCGAAACCGTTCTGCTGGAGGAGCCAGAGCCAGTGGTAGCCGGTCTGCTGATACGCGTAAAGGTCCATGCCCAGGTCGGACGGCGCCGGGGCGTCGGCCGAGACCTGCAGCTCGTCGAACATCCTGAAGACGCGCTCGCACGACCCATCGCCGCTGAAGAGCTGCCGTCCGCGCAGCGAGCCGCGGATGCGCAGCAGCTCGAGCTTCGTCAGCAGCACGCGGCCGTTCTTGCCGACGGTGGCGCCGTCGAGCCAGGAGAACTGCGGGTCCGTCACGTCGATCCAGAGGCTGCCGCGGTTCAACGCCCGGACGCCGTCCTTGCGGGCTTTGGCCATCTCGGCGGCGGTGACGACCTGGTCGCCGGCTTTGAACGTGATGCTCGCTTCGAGGAGGTCGCGGTGCGGCGCGGCAAAGTCGAAGACGACTTCGTCCTCCAGCCGTACCGGCTGGGCGTTGCGGACGTTTTCGGGGGCGAGCGTGGCCGGCATCTTCGCCAGCTCGTCGCGATGCTTTTCGATGAAGTCGAAAACCTCCGCCTCGGGGATGACGGTCTCCCGGTCGAACGGCAGCCCGGCGGCAGGACGCATGTCGAAGAGGAAGGACTGCTCCCCCGCCCGCTTCTCGGCAAACATCGCCGGCATCGGCGCGGGGGTGGCGAAGAGCTTCCCGACCAGGCACCAGCGGCCGAAGCGGGGCAGGGCGGCCCGCTCGTGGATCTTCGCGTCGCGGGTGAGGAGCACCGGGACGAAACGGAGGGCGCGCTCGGCCGTCAGCTCGATGCGGAACGAAGGTGTGACCCCTTCGCGCATGACGTCGAAACCCCCGGCCCGGGCGATGGCACCGCTCCGCGTCTCGATGACCTGCTCGACCGCGTTCGCCGGCAGCGGCACCTCGACGCCCTCGGCCAGGAGGAAAAGCGCCCCGTCGCGCAGGACGAGCTTCGCCCCGGCGCCGTCTCCGAATCGTAGAAACATCGCCTTGGCCCAGCGGTACCAGGCGGACGACTCCCACAGCAGCCGCGTGCTGCCGGAGCCCCGCTTGAGGAGCTCCTGCTCCTGATCCGTGAGCACGTACTTGCGCAGCACCTGCTCCCGCGGGTCGGCGCTCCCCTCCCCAGCCAGCTCCCGCGCCTCGGAGAACGACGCGAAGCCGATCGCCCGCCACATGCTCGTCTCGAACTGCTCCCCCGGCAGCGCCCCGTTCCCGGCCGAGATACGGGAGACCAGCACAGCGACGTGCCGGCAGAGGTCGTCCGGCTTCATCCAGGCCACACAGGTACACCGCCCGGCCACGACGCGCGTCGGCTCGAGCAGCGCGATGGGCGTGAACGACCGCCGCTCGTTCTCCGTCACCGTCCCGGTGTACGCCGACCGGAAAAACAGCGGATTGTGCAGCAGCAACTTGCCGCCATTCGTCTCGAGGGTCTTGAGCGTAGAGGTAGAGAAAGCAGAGCGAAACCGATCGGGAACGGGCATGGTGGCGAAGCCGGGATTGTAGCGGGTGTCTACGGTGGGCGGGAGACTTGACTTCGCCGGGGGCGTTGTCCGTTGTTCGTTGTCCGTTGTTCGTTGTCCGTGCTCCGCTGCGCGACGAGTATGGAGTGCGGCAGCGACGCCTCATCAGCTGCCGCACTCCGTACACGTCGCCGAGAAATCGGAAATCGGAAACTACATCGTCGGCGAGAGGCGGTTCAGCCAGTAGCCAGGACGTCTCCGGTGGTGAGCGATCGCCACCACGATCAGCTCGTCCGGCTCCGCAACATAGATGACGTC
>DASWMP010000378.1:0-14638 GCA_036399695.1 Thermoanaerobaculia bacterium
CCCCCCCCCCACTCCAAGATTGCTCCGCCTCACACACCCTTGTTGACCAGCCCCTCCGGGAAGCGCATGGCCACGCTTTCGATGACGAACTCCTCGATCTCCTGCGCGGTCTTTTTCGTCAGCGCGATCTCGGCGATGCGGCGGCAGTCGCGATAACGGACGGACCGGATCACGTTCTTGATGACCGGGATCGACGATGGGTTCATGGAGAAGATCTCCAGGCCAAGGCCGATCAGGACGATGGCGAAGACCGGATCGGAGGCCATCTCGCCGCACATCGAGACCTGAATGCCGGCGCGCTTGCCGGATTCGATGACGAACTTGATCAGGCGCAGCAGCGCCGGATGGAGCGGCTCGTAGAGGTAGCCGACGTTGTCGTTGGCGCGGTCGATGGCGAGCGAGTACTGGATCAGGTCGTTCGTGCCGATGGCGAAGAAGTCAGCCTCCGTGGCCAGGAGATCGGCGATGACGGCGGCGGACGGCACCTCGATCATGATCCCGATCTGCAGGTCCTTGTTGTATGCGATCCCTTCGGCGTCGAGCTCGAGACGGATCTCGCGGACGAGCGTCTTGACCTGCCGCAGCTCCTGCACGCCGGAGACGAGCGGGAACATGATCTTGAGCTTGCCGAACGCGGAGGCGCGCAGCAGCGCGCGCAACTGCGTCTTGAACATGTCGCGGTGGCGCATGCAGAGCCGCAGCGCGCGCAGGCCGAGGACCGGGTTGTCTTCCTTCGAGCCCATGATCTGGCGGGCCAGCTTCTTCCCGCCGAGGTCGAACGTCCGGATCACGCACCAGTTCGGCGCCAGCGCTTCGGCCAGCGCGCGATACGTCTGGAAGTGCTCCTCTTCCGTCGGCAGGTCGGGGCTTTTCGTAATGTAGAGGAACTCGGAACGATAGAGGCCGATGCCGGCGGCGCCGAACTTCGTCGCGTCGTCCAGCTCCTCGAGCAACTCGATGTTCGCCTGCAGCGAGATCTTGTGGTTGTCTTTCGTGACGGTCGGCAGCTCGCGGTTCTCGAGGAGCTTCCGTTCCGCTTCCTCGTGGCGCGAAACGCGGCTGCGGTACTCGGCGATCATCGCCGGCGTCGGGTTCACGAGGATGACGCCCTCGTAGCCGTCGACGATCACGAGCTCGTCGTTGTCGATGATCTTCGTCAGGCGGGGCACGCCGATAACGGCCGGCATGAAGAGCGATTTGGCGATGATCGACGCATGCGACGTCCGTCCGCCGGTCTCGCTGCCGAAGCCGACGATGGGGCGGCGATTGAAGTTGATCGTGTCGGACGGCGTGAGGTCGTCCGCCAGGATGATGACGTCGTGCTTGATCTCGGAGAGATCGTGGTGCGCGAGGCCGTGCAGGTTCTGGGCGACGCGCTCGACGACGTCCTTCACGTCGGCGGCACGCTCGCGGAGGTACTCGTCGTCGAAGCTGGCGAAGCGCGCCTGCAGCTCTTCCTGCACCTCGCCGAGAGCCCACTCGGCATTGACCTGTTCGAGCTCGATCTTCTGCACGACCTTGTCGGCGAACGAGGGGTCGCTGACGATGAGCGCGTGCGCCTCGAAGATGGAGGCGTACTCGTCCCCCATCGACCGGCTGACCTTCCCCTTCAGCTCGAGGAGCTCGTCGCGCGTCTTCTGGAGCGATTCGAGGAAGCGGTTGACCTCGCCCGAGACCTCTTCCTCGCGGATGGGCACGCGATAGACGGAGGCGATCCGCTTCTCGATGATGATGGCCCGGCCGATGGCGATGCCGGGCGAGACACCGACGCCTTTGTAGGTCCGGATGTCACTGCGGGTGTGTGCGGTAGCGCGGTCCACACCTCATTCTACTTCGTCGAACTTGTCCTCGATGAGCTTCTCCACGGCGTCGAGTGCGTCCCGCTCGTCCGGGCCGTCCGCTTTGACGAAGATCGTCGTGCCGCGGCCGGCCGCGAGGAGCAGGATGCCGAGGATCGACTTGCCGTCGACCTCTTCGTCGCCCTTGCGGATCTTGATGTCCGACTTGAAGCGGGCCGCGGTGTGGACGAGCTTCGCCGCGGCGCGCGCGTGAAGCCCCAGCTTGTTCTTGATCTCGATTTCGCGGTTGATCACGCCGACGCTCGCTTCGTTTCAGGAGTGAGGAAGTCGGAGGCGACGCGGATCGCCTTCGATCCCTTTTCGGTGATGATGTGGGCCAGCGTGGAGACGTCTTTCGCTTCCTGCTTGCACATGGCGAACTTCACGACCATCGGCAGGTTCACGCCGGTGACGATCTCGATGCGGCCGGTCTCCAGGAACGAGAGACTGAGGTTGCTCGGCGTACCACCGAACATGTCGGTGAAGATGATGACGCCGGGGCAGGTGACGCAGATCCGGTCGAGGGCGAGCCGGATCTTTTCGCGCGCGTCGTCGACGGAGTCGTTCCACTCGAGGGGAACGGCCTCGATGCCGCTGACGTCCGCTTCGATCTGCTGGGCTGCTTTGAGGAGCTCGTAGGCGAGCTTGCCGTGGGTAACGATGAGGGCACCGATCATTGCGGCCGACATCTTAGCGTGAAAAAGTTGGGCGGTTGGCGGTTGGCCGGCTGGGCACCAACTCAACGCCTGTAGTCGCGGTGCACCATCTCCACGGCGTAGCCAGCCTCCACCAGATCGTCGTGCAGGCGCTGGCCGATGGCTACGCTGCGGTGTTTGCCGCCGGTGCAGCCCACCCCGATCGTCAGGTAGCTCTTCATTTCCTTTTCGTAGCCCGGCAGCACGTAGCTGACGAAGTCGTAGAGCCGCTTGTAGAACTCGTCGTATTGCGGTTGCGCCTGCAGGTACTCCACGACCTCGGGGTCGAGGCCGGTCTTCGGCCGCAGCTCCGCGACGAAGTGGGGGTTCGGCAGGAACCGGACGTCGAACAGCAAATCCAGGTTGTACGGCAGGCTGTGCTTGAAGCCGAACGTGATGATCGTGACGAGCATCGACGGCCGCTCGCCCGGCAGCGAGAAACGCCTCAGCACTTCCGCCTTCAGCTCGTGGACCGAGAACGCCGACGTATCCAGCACCATGTCGGCCAGCGACTTGACCTCGGTCAGCGCTTCCCGCTCCTCCTGGATGGCCTGGGCCACCGGGCGGTCCTTGGCCATGGGGTGTGGACGGCGCGTCTCCGAGTAGCGGCGAGCCAGCACCTCGTCCGACGCGTCGAGGAAGATCAGCATCGCGTGCGGCGCCCGCTTCTTCAGCCGCGAGCGATAGAACTCGGGGAAGATCGTCGCGAAGTCGTGCGTCCGCACGTCCACCACGATCCCGACACGGGTCGCGTTCTCGTGCGCCGTGACCTCGTCGAGATACGCCTCGATCAACTCGATCGGCAGGTTGTCGGTGCAGTAGAACCCAAGGTCTTCGAGCGTCGACTGGACGTAGCTCTTCCCGGAGCCCGAGAGCCCGGTGATGACGACGAGGTACTGGGGGGTATTCATCATGGCGTAGCTGGTTGTCCGTTGCCCGTTGTCCGCGCTCTGCCCGGCCGTCGTCCGTGCGGCGAAGCACGGAAAACGGCCGACGGAAATCGGACAACGCGTCTCATTTCTGCCTTCTCGTTCGGTCGAGCACGTCGGGGGCAAAACGCGTGCGCGTGTGCATGCTGCGGAGCTCGGAGCTTGCGACTTCGTTGCTGTTCGTATGGGCCAGGGAGTCGTTGATGCTCCCCTGCCGGGCGATCTGTTCGTCGATGCGGCGGGTGAAGTCGCGGGCCGAATCGTAGCCCTGCAGCTTCATCAGGTGATTGCGCGCCGCCACTTCGACGAGGAGCGCCAGGTTGCGGCCGGAGGCGACGGGGAGGCGGACGTACGGCTTCGACACGCCCAGGAGCTCGTACGTCTCCCCGGTGATGCCGAGGCGATCGTACTCGGTGCCTTCGACCCACTTCTCCAGCTTCACGACGAGGTCGATCGGCTTCACGTCGCGCGTGGAGGCGACGCCGAAGAGGTCCTTGATGTCGACGATGCCGATACCGCGCAGCTCCATGTGGTGGCGGAGCAGGTCGTTCGAATAGCCGAGGAGGACGTCGTTCGGGTGACGCTTGATGACGACCAGATCGTCGGCGATGAGGCGGTGGCCGTTGTAGACGAGGTCGAGCGCGCACTCCGACTTGCCGATGCCTGAGTCGCCGAGGAGGAGGACGCCGATGCCGTAGACGTCGAGGAGGCCCGAGTGCATCGTCAGCCGGGGGGCCATCGTCTCCTCGAGCACGTAGGTCGTGCGGGTGATCGTCGTCGACGACATGGCCGTCGTCGAGAAGAGCGGTACTCCCCTCTTCTCGCACTCGTGGCGGAACTCCTCGAGCGGCGTGATGCCTTTCGTGACGATCATGCAGGAGATGTCGAGGCCGGCCACGTCGCGGATCCGCTTCTCACGGAGGCGCGGCGGAAGGCTCTGCAGGTATTTGATCTCCGACTCGCCGATGATCTGCACCCGCCACTGCTTGATGTACTCGTAGTAGCCGGCGAACGCCAGCCCCGGCTTCTGCACCCGCGGCCGCGCGATCGGCCGCTCCAGCCCATCCTCCCCGGTGAGGATCTTGAGCTGCAGATCATCCAGCTCCCCCGAGAGGAGCGTATGGACGTTGGTCTGGACGAAGTCTTCGTCGCGGAGGGTGGCCATTGGGGGAATTCTAAGCGTTGTCCGTTGTCCGTTGTCCGTTTCCCGTGGGTGCGGGTGGTTTTTGGTTGTTGGTTTTCGGTTTTTGGTCTCGCAGAACAGGCGCACCGCCCCCAATCCCGCCTCTACCAACAACCAAAAACCAAAAACCGGCCGACCCGCGCAGCCCCACGAGCAACGGACAACGGACAACTGACAATGCAAACAAAAGAGGCGGCCTCTCGGCCGCCTCTTTGTTGCGAGCGCTGCGCGCGAGCCCTAGAACTCCGGCGAAATCAGGCCGAGGTTGTTGTCTTTGCGCTTGTAGATGACGGAGACGAGATCGGTGTCGATGTCGCGGAAAACGATGAACTCGTTTTTCGACTCGTCGAGGCGGATGGCGGCTTCTTCGATCGACATCGGGCGGATCGGCAGGTTGTTCGTCTTGATGATGCGGGGGGCACGGTCGCCGTCGTCGCCGGAGGCGTCGTGGCGGAGGTTGCCGGGCTCGAGCACCTGCACGGCCCACTCCGTGATGTCTGGCGTCATCATGCCGTCGCCGCTGTTGTCGTTGCGGTGATGATCGCGCAGCTTCTTGCGGTTCTTCTGCGCCTGACGCTTCACATGGTCCATCGCCGCGTTGACGGCGTCGGGCATCGACACGTCGGATTCCTGAATCGTCTTGACGTCGTGATCCTTGCCGGTGATCAGGATCTCGACGATGTTGCGGTACTTCTCCACCTGGAGGACGACGCGGACGTCGATGACGTCTGCGAAGAGGCGCTCCTGGATCTTCGCCAGCTTGCGCTCGACGAGCTCACGGACTTCGGGAGTCACCTCATAATTGCGACCGGAGATCTCGGTAGCCACTACTGCACCTCGAATCTTGGATTTTGAATCAGAAAATCTGCTTGCGGTCCGTCGACGACGGGATGTTCAGCTCGTCGCGGTACTTCGCGACTGTTCGTCGTGCAATGTTGATTCCCTCATCATTGAGTATCTTCATGATTTTGGAATCGGACAGCGGCTTCCGCGGATCCTCGGCCTCGATGTAGCTCTGGATCTTCTTCTTCACCGTGAGGCTGGAGATGTCCTCGCCGGTATCGCTGTCGATGCCGCTGTGGAAGAAGTACTTCATCAGGAACAGGCCGCGCGGCGTGTGCATGTACTTGTTCGACACGACGCGGGAGACCGTCGACTCGTGCATCTGGATGTCGTCGGCCACGTCCCGGAGGACGAGCGGGCGGAGGAAGTCGATGCCCCGCTCGAGGAACTCGCGCTGGTGCTTGACGATCGATTCCGCGACCTTGTAGATCGTCCGCTGCCGCTGGTCGAGTGACTTGATGAGCCAGACGGCCGAGCGGATCTTGTCCTTGATGTAGTTGACGGTCTCGCCGTCCGACTTCGAGTCCATCGAGTTCAGCATGGCGCGGTAGCTGCCGTTGATGCGCAGCTTCGGCATGCCGTCCTCGTTGAGGACGATGATGTACTCGTCGCCGACCTTGTGGACGTAGACGTCCGGCTCGACGTAGATGGCCCGCTCGTTCGAGTACTTGCGCCCCGGCTTGGGGTCGAGATGCTTGATGATCTCGACGATCCCTTCCAGGGTCTTCATGTCGATCGACAGCGCCTTCGCGATCTGCACGAATTTGCGCTGCATGAACTCATCCCAGTGGTCGCGGATGATGACGTCCACGAGGGGGGCATCGACCTCGAGGAAGTCGAGCTGCAGGAGGAGGCACTCGCGGAGGTCGCGGGCGCCCACGCCGATAGGGTCGAGCGTCTGCACCGTCTGCACGGCGTCTTCGACTTCCTTCGCCGCGTACCCGCCCGAGGCCATGATCTCCTCGTTGCTGGCGCGGAGGTAGCCGTCCTCGTCGATGTTGCCGATGATGAAGCCGGCGATCTCCTTGATGCGCGGAGAAGCGTCGGACATCGAAAGCTGCCAGCTCAGGTGATCCGAGAGGTTCGGCGGGCGGGTGAGCGTGTTCTCGATGGGGAACTCTTCATGTTCCTCCCCCATCCCCCGCGGGTTGTAGCCGTACTCGATGTAGTCCTGAAAGTAAGCGTCGTAGTCGATCTCTTCGAAGGAGTCTTTCTCCTTCTCCTGCGTCTCGACCGGCTTGGCTTCTTCGGTCTCGCTTTTGGCTTCGGCCGTCTCTTCCTGCTGCGATTCCTCTGACTTCGCCTCTTGGTCGGCGGTCTCTTCGAGCAGAGGGTTTTCGAGCAGTTCCTGGTTGAGCACTTCCTGAAGCTCGAGCTTCGACAACTGCAGCAGCTTGATCGCCTGCTGCAGCGAAGGCGTCATGATCAGTTTCTGCGAGAGTTTTAGATGTAATTTCTGTTCGAGTGCCATGGTCCGGTCAACTTCTCAGGGGGGCATCGGGCCTCGGTCAGTGCAGATTGAATGTCTCGCCCAGGTAAATCCGCCGGACCTCTGCATCAGCCGAGAGACTCTCCGGCACTCCCTGCCGAAAAATCTCACCCTCTTTTATGATGTACGCGCGATCAGTGATCTTCAGTGTTTCACGAACGTTGTGGTCCGTGATGAGAATACCGATCCCGCGCGCACGCAACTGAGAAACAATTCGTTGAATCTCGAAAACGGCGATTGGATCGATTCCTGCAAACGGTTCGTCTAGCAAAATGAATGCCGGGTTGATCGCCAGTGCCCGTGCGATCTCCACACGCCGCCTTTCCCCTCCCGACAACGAGTACGCCCGGCTCCGCGCGATGTGCGTGACGCCGAACTCCTCGAGCAGCGCCTGCGTCCTCCGCTGCCTCTCCGCTCCCGGCAAACCCATCGTCTCGAAGACCGACAGCAGGTTCTCTTCGACGGTCAGTTTCCGGAAGACCGACGCTTCCTGCGGCAGATAGCTGATGCCCCGCTGCGCCCGCAGGTACATCGGCAATGCCGTGATGTCGTCCTCGCCGAGCGTGACGCTGCCGCCGTCCGGCCGCACGAGTCCGACGATCATATAGAAGGTCGTCGTCTTCCCCGCCCCGTTCGGCCCAAGCAGGCCGACGATCTCTCCCTGGCGGATGTCGACCGTCACGTCACGGACGACTTTTCTCCCCCTGTAGATCTTTTCGAGATGCGTCGCCGCAAGGCGGAGCGACGTGTCTGGAGCGGTAGTCACCATCGGGTTGCGGAATGTAGCACGAGGAGGCGGGGCCCGGGGCTCGGGGCTCAGGGCCCGGTGGGTCTCAGGCGCTGGGTAAGCGGGATTTTTGCGCCCACATCAGCCCCTGAATCTCGGCCTGACAGCGACTGAGCCCCGGGCCCAGGCCGCCGAGCCCTACCCCTCGTGCTTATACGTCCCCTGCGTAGGCTGGCCGGGGCTGACGACCTGCACCTTGTTTCGTGTCAGATCGAAAACGATTTGCTCCCCCTTCAGAGAGCCCTTCGGATCGGTCAGCACGGCGGGGGCGCCGGTCACGTAAATCATCTTTTTCTGCACGAGGTAGTTGGCCTTGTCGCCGGTGCCGGTGCGCTGCGTCGCCAGCTCTTTGACGACCACCTTCTGGTCCGCTTCGACGCGGTCGACCTTGCGGTTGTTGTCGAAGAAGAGCGTCGCCTTCTCGGAGTTGAGCGTGCGCCCTTCGTCGACGATGCTCACGTTGCCCACGAGCTCCATCCGCTTGTCCGCCTTGCGGGCGATGAGCTGGTCGCTGGTCGACTTCAGCGGGACCTTGCGGACTTCCGTGCCGCTGTTGAACAGGACGCTGCGCACGTTGCCGCGGGCCGTGATGACGTTGCCCATCCCCTGCACCTGCAGCTCGTTCGCGAGGATGGTGTTGATCTCCTGCCATGCCTTCACGTTGCCGCTGAAGACGGCGATGTTGTCCGCCTGGCGCATGTTCAGTACGTCGGCGTTGACGAACACCGGCTTGCCCGAGGGGAAGAGATTCGTCGTGTCGGCAGCGACGCCGTCCCCCTTCGACTGCAGTTGGGCGATCACCGAGCCCGTGGCCTTCGCCGTCTGCGCGCGCGGCGAGAACTCGATCTGCTTCGCCTTGATCGTGTTCCCTTCGCTGACGATCGTCGCTTCCCAGCCCGGATCGGTCGTCAGGATGATGCGGTCGCCCGGGATGTCGTAGTGCGCGCGGAAGGCGGTGGCGACGGTCTTCGGGTCGGAGAAGCGGAACGCCCCTTCGAGGTACGCAGAGACGGCGCGATGCGCCACCGGATCGAAGTTCACCGTGGCGTGCTCGGTCGAGACCTCGCGCGTCGTCTCGGCGTACTCCTTCATCACGACGCCCCAGTCGGCCTTGATCTCCCGTACCGCCTTGTTGAGCAGCGCGATGCGGAAGTTGCGGGCGGTCAGATCGCGCTTCGGCGGGCCGTCCAGCACCGCGTGCGCCGGTGCGGCGCCGACGGCGTGAGCGTTGATGGCGTTGATCTGGCCATCCGGACCGACTTCGCTGAAGAAGCGGTCGCAGGTGATGGTCTTCCGTCCGCCAAGGTCTTCGCCCGGCGTCGGGTTGGCGGCCATGACCATCTGCACCGCGCCCTCCCCTTCGAGGCCGATGAGGAGGCGGCGGTCCTGGGTAAAGCGGCCGACGACCTTGTCCGCGCGCAGCGAATCGGCGGCGCGGTCCATCGTGACGTTGGCGGTGAAGGTGACGTCGTTCTCGCGGCGGCGGAAGAAGCTCTCGTCGCCGCCGAGGGTCATGGGCGGCTCGGCCGGCGTCTGCGGCGCCATCGTGGCCGTGACCTTGTTGAAGAGGCGGAGCGTTTCGCCGGCGATGTCGAGATCGAGTGCCCCTCCCTGCCCCTGCCAGCGGTCGATCTTGAAAGTGACGGGGACGTTGTTCGTCAGCCGGTTGTCGACGAACTTGATCTCGGCCGTCTTGATCTCGATGCCGTCGCTGGACGTGACGGTCACGCCGCCTTTCGCATCCGCTTCCTTCGTCTCGCTGTTGAACTGCGCGGTCGGGCAGATGAGCTGATACGTGAGGCCGTTGGCGCGGTAGATCGTCATGTCGACGCCTTCCAGCGTGACCCACTTCGACTCGTGGGAAACGAGGCGTGTGGCGCGGATGCGCATGGCGACACGTCCGCCGATCGTCTGGGTATCCTCGAACTTTTTCGATTCGAGAGTGACCTGGTCACCGGCGCGTGTCGTGGTGACCGGCTCCGCCGGACCGCCGCGGGGCCGGACGGTGGTGCGGCTCCAGCTCAGCACGATGATGGCGATGAAGCCAATGAAGACGATCGGCAGCGCGATACGGAGGACTCGAACGGTGCGCTGCATGTTTCGTCGCTCGTAACACCCGGTCTGCGGATTTCGTTCCGCCCCGGGTTACGATCGTGGCATGCGCAACAGGGCTCTCTTCGTCGTGCTCACGCTCACGCTCGCCACGTCAGCGATCCCGCAGCAGCCTCCGGCCGCGAAGCAGGCGACCGACCTCCTGGCGCAGATCAAAGGGAAGGAAAACCTCCCCGCCGGCGAGGTCTTCAAGAACGTGACGGTCCTGAAGAACATCCCCGCCGCCCGCTTCCTCCGCATCATGGACCAGGGCTGGAGCCGCGCCCTCGGCGTCCCCTGCGAGCACTGCCACGTCGAATCCCGCTGGGAAGCCGACGACCTTCGCCCCAAACGCGCCGCCCGCGAAATGGCCCTGCTGACCGCCGAGCTCAATCAGAAGCTGGGCAAGATGGAGAACCTGGACGGAGAAGCCGTGGTGAACTGCGCCACCTGCCATCGCGGAGAGGTCACACCGGCTACGAAGTAGGCCGGGGAACCATAAGACCCCCGGGTTTATGTAGGACAGACACTCCTGTCTGTCCCGTGTACCCGAGACCCGGACAGACAAGAGTGTCTGTCCTACATTTGCCGCGCGTCCACGATCACCAGCCGTGACCCGCGATACGCATCCGGCTCAATGTGAAACAGCACATCCGCGCGGCGGCCCTGCGCCAGCTCCGGGGCCAGCTCCTTAACACTCGGCCAGAGCACGGCCGTCCGCTTGCCGGTCGCATCCTCCAGCGCCAGCTCGCAGCAGTCCTCGGCGAACGCCCGCGTCGAAACCACGGCCACGTCCCGCGCCAGAAACAGCGGCTGCAGATTCCCGGCGCCGAACGGCTGCAGCATCTCGTGCGCGGCAATGAACTCGCCGTCGATCTCGGCCAGCGTGAGGCAGCCGTCGATGCGCGCCTCGCGGCGGAACGCCTCCTCCGGGATCAGCGCGAACCTCTCGGCCAGCCGCTCGCGCAGCGGTTCGAGATTGCGGCGCTCCAGGGAGAAGCCGCAAGCGAACTCGTGGCCGCCAAAGTGCGTGAACAGCTCGGACACGGAGTCGAGCTGCTCGTGCAGGTTGATCGTGGAGATGCTTCGTCCGGAGCCGACGCAACGGTCCCCTTCGATGCCGATGGCCAACGCCGGACGGTGATAGCGCTGCGCGAGCCGTCCGGCCGTCAAGCCGAGGACGCCTTTGTGCCACCCCTCACCCGCGAGCACCAGCACCCGCTCGTTCCCCGCGACCTGCTCCTCGGCCGACGCGCGCACCGTGCGCTCGATCTGCTGCCGCTCGGTGTTCATCCGGTCGAGCTCCGCGCAGAGGTCCGACGCCGCCTCTTCCGACGTCGCAGCGAACAGCTCGATGGCCGTATTCGCGGAGGCCAGCCGTCCCGCCGCGTTGATGCGCGGGCCGATCTTGAAACCGATGTCCACGGACCGCAGCGGACGGCCGGCCAGCCCGAGCCGCTTGAGCAGCGCCCGGAGCCCGTGATTGCGCACGTCCGCCAGTCCCGCCAGCCCAAGTGAGACGATAGTCCGGTTCTCCCCGACCAGCGGGGCAACGTCGGCGATCGTCCCGATGGCGGCGATCTTCAGCAGCGAATCGATGGACATCTTCCGCCCCGCGCGCCGCAGCAGCTCGCAACAGAGCTTGAACGCCACGCCGACGCCTGCCAGGTCCTTGAACGGATAGACGCAGCCCGGCTGCTTCGGATTCAGTACCGCCGCCGCTTCCGGCAACTCGCCGGGCGGCAGATGGTGATCCGTGATGATGACGTCGATGCCGCGCGCCAGCGCGTGCCGCACCGGCTCGACGCTCGTGATCCCGCAATCGACCGTGATCACCAGCCGCACGTTCCGGTCGACGAGCACCCGCTCCAGCACCTCGGTCTTCAACCCGTAGCCGTCGAACAGCCGGTGCGGCACCACGAAATCGACGTCCGCGCCGAGCGCACGCAGCACCGTCTGCAGCAGCACGATCGACGTGACCCCATCGACGTCGTAATCGCCGTAGATGACGATCGCCTCCCGGTCGCGGATGGCCCTCGCGATCCGCTCGCACGCATGCTCCATCCCATGAATGTCCGACGGGTCGTGCAGATCCCCGATCGCCGGCGCCACGAACCGCCGGAACGCCTCCTCGTCCTCGATCCCCCGCCGGATCAGCACCGACCGCAAAGTCGCATTCGCCAACGGCAGGCGCGGATTGTCCGGAGGAGTGTCAGCGAGCACCCAGGAGTCGTTGATCATTGGTGTTTGAACCGGCTGTAACCGTAGCAGGGTTTGAGTTTGGGTTGTTGGTTTTTGGTGCTGCGCTGCGCGGGGAGCATCAATGTAGCGGAGCACCAACAACCCAAAACTCGCAGGGCAACTGCCCTGCGGCGCCGCCCCCGGCGGCGCTACATCCTCTCAAACACGCCCATCTTCCGGAACTTCTTGTACCGCTCTTCCGGAAGCATTTCCGGTTTGATCTTGCGCAGCTCGAACAGGCCCTTCTCCAGGTACGGCGCGAGGCGTTCGGCGGCGCCGGCGGGGTCGCTGTGGGCGCCGCCGGGGGGTTCGGGGACGATCTCGTCGATGATGCCGAACTTCTTGAGGTCCTGGGCGGTGATGCGCATCGCCGCGGCGGCTTCGGGGGCGGCCGAGGAGTTCTTCCAGAGGATCGCGGCGCAGCCTTCCGGAGAGATGACCGAGTACACCGCGTGCTCGAGCATGAAAACGCGGTCACCGACGCCCAGCGCCAGCGCGCCGCCGCTTCCGCCTTCGCCGATCACCGAGACGATCACCGGCACTTCCAGCGCCGCCATCTCCCGGAGGTTCACGGCGATGGCTTCGGCCTGCCCGCGCTCTTCCGCGCCGAGGCCGGGATAGGCGCCCTGCGTGTCGATGAAACAGAAGATCGGCAGCTTGAACTTCTCCGCCAGCTTCATCACCCGGAGAGCCTTGCGGAACCCCTCGGGACGCGGCTGGCCGAAATTGCGAAGGATCTTCTCCTTCGTGTTGCGCCCCTTCTGGTGCCCGATGACGCAGCAGGGCGTATTACGGAAACGGCCGAAACCGGAGACGATGGCCGGATCGTCGCCGAACTTCCGGTCGCCGTGGATCTCGGTCCATTCCTCGATGAGATGGCTGATGAAATCGAGCGAGTACGGACGCTGCGGATGGCGCGCGACGAGCGTCTTCTGCCACGGCGTCAGGTTCGCGTAGATTTCGGTCGACACTCTGTTAAGCTTTTCGTGGAGCTGGGCGATCTCAGCTACCCGTGCGGGCTCCGCGTCGAGCGCGGTCAGCTCCTCGATCTGACGCCGGATCCGGAGAATCGGCTCTTCAAACTGCTGTGGGTCGGCGCTCATGGGCCGTGACGCTAACAAATGAACGTGCATGCTGGCAACTGAACCGACGAACAATCACGCCGCCGACACTCCTGCCCCCTCCGCTTTCACGGAGGTCTGGGGCACCAATGAGCGGATGCGCCACACGCCGCCGGCTCACTGGATGGTGCAGAAGCTCGACTCCGATCTGCGCTACCGCATCGAGCAGTTGTGGGCGCCGTTCTCGAGCGACGCACCGCACGGCGAGGTGGAACAGGAGTTCCGTTCCCTCTGCCGCTCGCTCGAGCGGCTCGCCGAAATGGCGCGCCACTCGCGCAACCATCACCCGCCCAACGACCTCGGCTCGCGGATCATCTGGGAGCTGAACCACGCGGTTTCCGCGCTCCAGTCGCTCGACGCCGATCTGATCGGCCGCCGCTTCCCGGTGCAGACGCACGAGCGCTCGAAGGCCGAGCCGCTCTACGCCGCGCTGCTGACGGTGATCGGACACGTGCAGAAGCTCGTGCCCCTCGTACGTGCCATCGATCCCGGCGTCGACGAGCGGCTCTACGCCAATCTCGTCAAGCTCCAGAATCCCGTCGACGAACGGATGCTCCGCCCCATTGCCTGACGACGTCACCATCCGCCGCGGCGACGTAGCTGACGCGAAGGCGCTGTCCGATTTCGGCCGCCGCGTCTTCGCCGACACCTTTGCCAAGGACAACACCCCCGAGGACATGGACGCCTTCCTCGGCCGCTGGTACAACGAGGAGCAGCAGAGCGCCGAACTGGCCGAGCCGTCCATCGTGACCCTGCTCGCCGAGATCGGCGACGTGCTCGTAGGCTTCGTCCAGATCCAGACCGGCGCCGCCCCCGCCTGTGTCACCGGCCCGGCACCTATCCAGATCGCCCGCTTCTACGTCGACCACTCCTGGCATGGCCGCGGCGTGGCCACCGCGATGATGGATGCCGCCCTGATGATGATCCGCATCCTCGGCGGCGCCACCATCTGGCTCGGCGTCTGGGAGCACAACCCCCGCGCCATCCGCTTCTACGAGAAGCACGGGTTCACGGACGTGGGCAGCCAGCCGTTTTTGCTCGGGCGAGACCTGCAGATCGATCGCGTGATGATGCGCGCACTGTAGGGGAACGATGGGACCTCATGAGCTGAGTTCGCGATTCTTTCCAGAGTCGACGTATCGTCGTTAGCCGCACGAATCAATCAGGGCTGAGCCCGGCGTTTGCCAAGCACCGTTTTCGCCTGCTGGGACACGTCGAGTGCGCGCTGGGACACCTCGAGTGCGCGCTGGGACACCTCGAGTGCGCGCCGGCACACCTCCAGTGCGCGCCGGCACACCTCGAGTGCGCGCCGGCACACCTCGAGTGCGCGCTGGCACACCTCGAGTGCGCGCCGGCACACCTCGAGTGCGCGCCCGCACACCTCGAGTGCGCGCCGGCACACCTCGAGTGCGCGCCGGCAC
>DASWMP010000379.1:0-32549 GCA_036399695.1 Thermoanaerobaculia bacterium
GAGCCAGTGGCCAATCTCGTGCGTGCCGGTGTCACCCTCGTCGTACGGGGCGTAGCCGCCGCCCGGGAGCGAGGAGTAGAGGCACACGACGCCGTCCTGGAGCGGACGCGACGCGTAGTCGGACGGGAAGGTCGCCCAGCCGAGATAGCCGCCGCCGCTGGTCGTGTAGAAGTTGAGGTCGCGGGCCGTTCCCTTGCGCAGGGCAGTCTTCATGGCCGTTTCAGCCGTCGAGCCGAGGCCGGCGTTGAACCAGAGGTCGTTGACCGTGCGGTCGACCGAAGCGAGGGCGAAGCGGAAGCGCGTCACAGCGCCGCCGGTCGCACCGCTGTAGGCGTCGTTGAGGACGCGGATCTGGTTGTCGATGAGCGTCTGGGAGATGTTGCCTTCGCCATTCGCCTTGCTGATGACGTGGAAGTAAACGTTGATCGTCACCAACTGCCCGGCCGCCTCGACGCTGATGCCGCGGCTGCTGCGCTGCATCGAATTCGTGTGGGCTTCGAGAGCGTCGATTTCGGCTTCGCTCTTGTCGCGGGTTCCGCAACGGTTCTCACCGTTGACGCCGTGAAGGATCTTGTCGTCCTTGTCGTTGGCCGCGAAGGCGGTCGTACCGAGGGCGAGGAGGGCACTGAGAAGAATGGCGACTTTACGATGCATTAAACGTTTCTCCTGCGTTTTCTGTGTTGAATTTTGACCCCGGGGGGCTTGCTGCGTTGTGCCCTCCTAAAGCGCAACGGGGGTGCCACGGCTCCGCAGGCTGTAAGTGCTTGATTCTATTGAAAAGCACTAACGCCGCGAGGGTCACCCGCTGACCCTCTGGTCCAATCACTGCCCCGCCTTCCGGTAGCTGAAGTGACCCTTTGACCCATTCGGACGAGCGCCGGGCGAGCCATACGATGGATGGGCAAGGGGACCGATGAGACCAAGGGGATCGATCGAAGACATCGAGGCGCTGTCAGTCCCATTGCGATGATGTCTAATTGCGGACATCGCTTCAGTTACACGCCGTCGATGCACGATTACCGCACGTTGACCTACGCCTGATTACCGCCTTACGTTATAGGCGTGACGGCTACGGCTCGCGCTCTCGAAGAAGTTCAATTTCGTCTCTTCCGCCCCGTCCTCGTCACCCCTCCACAGATAGTAGAGACTCCCCCGCCCTCGCCCGTTCGTGATGACGTACGGCAGCTTCGGGCGACGCTCGCCGGAACGGTCGCGGCGCAGGTGACGAGCGCGACGGAGCTGCTCCGCGCCCTCGACCGCACCCGTCGCGAAGAAACGATCCCCACGACTCTCGATGCCTTCGACGAGCTCCTTGGCGGCGGCCTGCCTCGCGGCCGGATGGTCGAGCTGACCGGCCGCCGCGCCGCCGGACGCTTCTCCACGGTCATGGCCGCCCTCGCCGCGGCGACGAGCATGGGGGAAGCAGCGGTGCTGGTCGACCTCGGCGACCATCTCGACCCGCAACTGGCCGAGGAGAATGGCGTCGACCTGCGCCGGCTGCTCTGGATCCGTCCGAAAACGCTCAAGCAGGCCGTGATGAGCACCGAGATGATCGCCGCGACCGGCTTCCAACTCGTGGTGCTGGACGTCGGCCTTCACCCGATCCGCAGCCGCCGCGTTCCGGATGCGTCCTGGGTCCGCCTCGCCCGGACCGCAGAGGCGAACGGTACGGCGCTGCTGGTCTCGACTCCTTATCCGCTGACCGGGACCGCGTCAGAGGCGGTGGTGCTGGCGGAACGCTCTCGTACGAAGTGGCTCGGCCGCGGCAAGTCCCCCCGGCTCCTGGCCGCGATCTCCACGGAGCTGACGCTGATGAAGCACCGTCACCGCAAGCCCGGCTCACAGGCGCAGGTGACTTTCGCAGGGGGCGCACGATGATCGGGGCGAACGATGGGACAGATCGGGCCTATAGGACAGATGGGCCCTATGAAAACCGCTGTCCGGAAAAACCGGGTCACCATGAGTCCCATCTGTCCCATTGGTCCCCCGGCCACTCCCGCAGGCTCCGCCCATGACCCGCCTGGCCTGTTTTCTCGTGCCCCTGTTCCCTCTGGCCGCGCGGCTGCGCAGCGAGCCGGAGCTGTTGCAGGAAGCCGTGGCCATCGTGGAGGGCAACGGTCCTGCCGCGCATGTCGTCGCGGCGACACGGCGGGCACGCAGCAAGGGGGTCCGCACCGGTCACTCGCTCGCGCAGGCGCGCTCGATCATCCCGAAGCTGATCGCCCGCGGACGCGACCCCGAGTGCGAGCGCACCGCGCAGGAAGCGCTGCTCGAAGTGGCCGAGACCTTCTCCCCCCGCGTCGAAGACGCCGGTGAAGGCGTCGTCTTCGTCGACGTGAGCGGCATGGAACGTCACTTCGACAGCGAAGAAGAGCTGGGGAAAGCCGCCATCCGCGCGGCCGGCGACATCGGCTTACCGGTGCGCGTCGGGATCGCCGCGAGCAAGCTCGCCGCGCGCGTCGCCGCGGAGTTGCCGAAGTCTCCCGTCATCGTTCCCGCCGGCGGTGAGGCGGAGTTCCTCGCTCCTCTCCCGCTCGGACGCCTCACCCCGGAGCTCGACGCCGCCACGACGCTCCAGCGCTGGGGGATCAAGTCGATCGGCGAGCTGGCCCGCCTGCCGGAATCCGAGCTCGCCTCCCGCCTCGGCGAGATCGGCCGCGACATCCACTCCGCCGCCCGCGGCCTCGATCCCCGTCCCCTCATCCCGCGCGCCCTCCCGCCGGAGTTCCGCGAAGGGATGGAGCTCGAATGGCCGCTCGTCGCCCTCGAGCCGTTCCTCTTCATTGCTTCTTCCGCGCTCGATCGCCTGGCCAAGCGCCTCGAGATCCAGGGCTTCGCCTGCAAGCGGCTGGAGATGACGATGACGCTCGAGCCGGACGGCTTCCACGCGCGCGCCATCGACCTCCCGGCGCCGACGCGCGACGTCAAGACGATGCTGACGCTTCTCCGTCTCGATCTCGAGAAAACGCCTCCCGGCGCGCCGGTCACCGGCTTCACGCTCGTCGCCCATCCGGACCGTCCACGACGCGCACAGCTCTCCCTCTTCGGTCCGTCCGCGCTGTCTCCCGAGAAGCTCGCGACGACCATCGCCCGGCTCGTGGCCATGCTCGGCGAAGACCGCGTCGGTATGGCCATGGCCGTCGATGGCCATCTCCCCGACCGTTACGCCGTCGGCGACTTCGCCCCTCCACCACCGCCCGATCTCAAACGCAAGCCATGCAAGAGCCGCGGCCTCCTCGCCGCCCGTGTCTTCCGCCCACCAGTAAAGGTGGACGTGATCACCCGCCCCTCCCGCACCGACGAACCAGGCGAAGTGCAGATCGAAGCCATCGAAGGAGAAGGCGACCTCTCCGGCCCCGTCCGCGTCTCCTCCGGCCCCTGGCAGGTGGAAGAAGGCTGGTGGCGCGAAGGCCGCGACTCGCGCGATTACTGGGACGTGGAACTGATGAGAGGTGGGAGCTATCGGGTGTTCAGGGGAGAGGAAAGGGCGTGGTTTGTGGATGCGCGGTATGAGTGAGTGCTACGCTTTGAGCATCGATCGAGCAAACAGGTGACAGATGGCCAAGACCCGTGTTTCTCCCAAATACCAGGTTGTGATCCCGAAAGAGATTCGAGAAGGCCTTTCCCTTCGCCCCGGCCAGGACCTGCAGATCATTCGCAAGGGCAATGTGATCGTGCTGGTGCCTGATCGTCCGATGTCGGCTTTTCGAGGGATCCTGCGCGGCATGTCCACCAAGGGCTATCGCGAAAAGAAGGATCGGTTGTGATCGTGGTCGATTCATCGGGTTGGCTAGAGTTTCTTACCGATGGAGTCCTGGCGGACGAGTATGCCAACCGGCTCCGGCAACCAGCGGCGGTGATCACGCCGACGATCGTGATGTACGAGGTGTACAAACACACGAAACGTTTGCGCTCTGAAGAAGAAGCATGGGACGCGGTCGCCGCGATGCAGAAAACCCGGGTCCTCCCATTGACGGATGAGCTGGCGCTTCTCGCCGCCGATCTGAGTCTGATGCACAAGCTTCCCATGGCGGATGCAATCGTTCTCGCCACGGCTCAAGCTCATGACGCAGAGGTAATCACGAGCGATTCCGACTTCGCCGATATCCCGGGCGTTGTGTACATCCCCAAGAAGCCGTAGCACCGTCCTACCACTCGTAGCCCCGCTCCACCCCTCGCCTCTGCGCACACTGCGTATCGAACTACCTCCCGTAGCGAATCGCTGACTCCTTTCCGAGTCATCGTTCAATGGTGAACCGTGAGCTTCCCGCCTCACGCCGGACCATCCACCATTGCCTCCTCCTAAAGATTTCGACTCGCTCGCCATCACCCACTCCTCTCCCGGGGCGCAGAAGGAGAAGATCAAGGAACGCGCGGCGGGCGTCCCGCTTTCCGGGGAGTACGACCACCTTCCGTACGTTCACGAGCAATGGGGCGGGACGTATCGGGAAGAGGCGGCGCCGCCGGAGCTGCAAGGGCCGAAACGGAAGCGGCAACCGGCCCGGCCGTATGCGGAGTGCCGCAGCGCGAGCGCCTTCTCGTTTCTCAACGGCGCGAACCTGCCGGAGGACCTCGTCGCGCAGGCGGCGCAGAAAGAGCTGCCGGCGATGGCGCACATCGATACGAATGGCGTCTACGGTGCGCCGCGTTTTTACGGTGCGGCGAAGAAGGCCGGCATCAAGGCCATCGTCGGGGCGGAGCTGCGACTCGTCGAAGAGACGAAAGCCGGCCTGCGCGAGGCCGCGGAGCCACGGGAGGACGTCCGCGTCACGCTGCTCGTCGAGAACCGGCAGGGCTACAAGAATCTTTGCAAGCTGATCACGGCCGGCGCCCTGAAGCACCCGAAGGGCGAAGCGCGCTACACGTGGGAGCTGATCGAGCAGTACAACGAAGGGCTGCGCTGCCTCACCGGCGGGGACGAGGGGCCGCTCGCCGGCGTCGCGAACGCCGAAGCGATGCTGCACAAGATCGGCGGCATCTTCAAGGGACGCACGCACGTCGAGCTGCAGCGTCACCGGCGTCGGGACGAAGAGCATCGCAACATCGCCCTCGTCGATCTCGCCCGCCGTATGCGGCTGCCCCTCGTGGCGACGAACGGCGTCCGTTATGCACGTCCCGAGGACAAGGACCTGCACGACATCCTCACGTGCATCCGTGAAGGGGTCCACGTCGACAAAGCGGGCCGTCTCCTCGGCATCAACCGCGAGCGGCACATCAAGAGCGCGGACGAAATGTGCGCCCTGTTCGCCGACCTGCCGGAAGCCATCGACGGCGCCTGGACGCTGGCGAACACGCTCGACTTCACCCTGGCCGATCTCGGCTACCAGTTCCCCGACTACCCCCTGCCCGAAGGGGAAACGAACGACTCGTTCCTGCGCAAGATGACGTGGAACGCGGCGCGCGCACGCTTCCGTCCTTTGACCGGCAAGGCCCAGGCGCAGCTCGAAAAAGAGCTGAACATGATCGAGAAGCTGCAACTCGCCGGCTACTTCCTGATCGTCTGGGACATCGTCCAGTTCTGCAGGCGGGAGAACATCCTGGTGCAGGGACGCGGCTCCGCGGCCAACAGCGCGGTCTGTTACGCGCTCGGCATCACGGCGGTCGATCCCGTGAAGATGGAGCTCCTGTTCGAGCGCTTCCTGTCCGAGGAGCGCGGCGAATGGCCGGACATCGATTTGGATCTGCCGTCGGGCGGGCAGCGCGAGCGCGTTATCCAGCACGTGTACGCTCGCTACGGTCCGCACGGTGCGGCGATGACGGCCAACGTCATCACGTATCGCGACCGCTCCGCCGCGCGTGAGGTCGGCAAAGCGCTCGGCTACTCGCTCGAACAGGTGGACAAGCTGTCGAAGTCGGTCAGCACCTGGAACTTCGGCGAGATCCGCGAAAAGCTGGAGACGCTGCCGGAACAACTCGCCACCGCCGGCTTCGATCCGGAAGACCGGCGCGTGCAGCACTTCATGCGCCTCTACCTCCAGATCCAGAACCTGCCGCGCCACCTCGGGCAACATTCGGGCGGCATGGTGCTGGCGAAAGGACGCCTGGACGAGGTCGTGCCGCTCGAGCCGGCCTCCATGCCCGGCCGCGTCGTCATTCAGTGGGACAAGGAAGACTGCGCCGATCTCGGCATCATCAAAGTCGATCTCCTCGGCCTCGGCATGCTCGCGGCCATCGAAGAGATGATCCCGACGATCCGCACCAACGAAGGAAAAGAGGTCGACCTCGCCCACCTGCCGCAGGACGACCCGCTCGTTTACAAAATGCTCAACGAGGCCGACACCATCGGCATGTTCCAGGTGGAGAGCCGCGCGCAGATGGCGTCGCTGCCGCGCAATGCGCCGAAGATCTTCTACGACATCGTCGTGCAGGTGGCGATCATCCGCCCGGGGCCGATCGTCGGCGGCATGATCAAACCGTTCTTCGACCGTCGCCAGGGGAAAGTGCCGGTCGAGTACGCGCATCCTTCGCTCGAGCCGATCCTCAAGCGCACGCTCGGCGTGCCGCTGTTTCAGGAGCAACTGCTGCGCATCGCCATGGTGGCGGCCGACTTCACCGGCGGCGAGGCCGAAGAGCTCCGCCGGGCGATGGGCTTCAAGCGCTCGATGGAGCGGATGGCGGAGATCGACAAACGGCTGCGCGACGGGATGACGAGGAACGGCATCAGCGCCGAAGCGCAGGAACAGATCGTCCGATCGATCACGTCGTTCGCGCTCTACGGCTTCCCGGAGTCGCACGCGGCGAGCTTCGCGCTGATCGCGTACGCCAGCGCGTATCTCAAGGCACGGCATCCCACGGCGTTCTACATGGCGCTGCTCAACGCGTGGCCGATGGGCTTCTATCATCCGGCCACGCTGATCAAAGACGCGGAGCGCCACGGCGTGAAGATCTTCCCGGTGGACGTGAACAAATCCGGTTGGAAGTGCCGGTGGGAAAACGGGGGCGTGCGGATGGGGCTCCGCTACGTGAAGGGGCTGCGTGCGGAGAGCGGCCTGCGGGTCGAGGCGGCACAACCGTTCACGTCCGCCGACGATCTGGCGCGGCGCGCCCGTCTGCGCGACGACCAGCTCACGAAGCTCGCCTACGCCGGCGCCCTCGCATCGTTCGGCATGACGCGACGCGCCGCGCTGTGGCAGGCGTCGTACGCGGCGAAGCCGGCGGGCGAGCTGTTCGAAGGAGTCTCGGAAACGCCTGATGCATCGCCGCTCCCGGAGATGTCGCGCATCGACGAGACGCTCGCCGATTACACGGCGACGGAGCTGACGACCGGCCCGCATCTCCTCGTCCACTACCGGAATCAACTGCGGAAGGACGGCGTCCTCAGTGCCGCCCAACTCAAGAACGTCCCGAACGGCAGCCGCGTCCTCACCGCCGGCGCCGTGATCGTGCGCCAGCGTCCCGGCACGGCGAAGGGCTTCGTCTTCCTGACGCTGGAGGACGAGACCGGCCTCTCGCAGGCCATCGTCCGCCCCGATCTCTTCCGCGACGCCCGCTCGATCATCCTGGGCAGCCCCGGCCTCGTCGTCGAAGGGATCGTGCAGAACCAGGAGGGACAGGCTTCAGTGCGGGCGGAAAGATTCTGGCCGCTCGATGGTTTGCATGACGTGCAGAGTCACGACTTCCACTGACGGCGATTGCTTCCAGCGCAAGAACGGTGGCGGTCGCTTTGCAACGAACGTAATCATCATGCTCACGACCTGGCTCGGCGACATCGGCCGCGAGAGGTTCTTCGCGGACCACTTCCAGCAGGCGCCGTTCGCCCAGCCGGCGACGGCGAGGAGCGCCATCCCGTTCCTCCGCTGGCGCACGATCGAAGCCGTCATGGCCTCCGGCGCCGACATGCTCGTGGTCCGCGACGCGAAGCTCCGTCGCGAGCCGAGTCCCGAGAACTTCTACGACGCGCTGGCCCTCTTCAACGACGGCTGGTCGCTCGTCTTCCGCCGCTGCGAGAAACATGAGCCGGGACTGCGGGCGCTGGCCGACTCTTTCGCGGCGGAGCTCGAAGGGGACGTCTCGATTCAGCTCTACCTGACGCCCGCCAATCATCACAGCTTCAGTTGGCACTACGACTGTGAAGACGTCTTCATCGCGCAGACCGGCGGGGTGAAGGAGTACTACCTGCGCCGCAACACGGTGAACCCGGAGCCGACACTCGACGCGATGCCGAAAGACATGCACTACGAGCAGGAGACGACGCCGACGATCGCCTCCACGCTCATTACCGGCGACTGCCTCTACATCCCGCGGGGCTGGTGGCACGTGGCGCGCGCGCTGGAGGATTCGCTCTCGATCTCCGTGGGCGTGCTCAGTCCCGCGGCGGCGACACGCAAAGGGGCGCAACTCGCGGCTTCGTCAGCACCAAATCGCCAGCCGTGACGCGCATACCATTACGATAGGGCGATGCTGCTCTTCCTGATGCTGCTCGTGGCCGCGCCGCCGGCCGAAGGGACGCTGACGGTCAACGGCCAGACCGCCGCCCTCCGTTACGCGTACGCCGTCTCCTGCCCGAATCCGTTCCACAAGACCAGGCGCGATACGCGCGTGATCCTCGCCGACCGCAAGCTCTCCGCGACGGATGAAGCCGCACTCGGCCGCATCGCCGGGCTGAACGCGATCGTCCTGCAGGTCACCTGGGACAAACGGATCATCGGCTGCACGGTCTTCAGCCCCCACCTGCGCAAAGGGATCCCCATCGCCGGGATCGGAATGCAGAAACTGGTGACGCGCGTGTTCGTCCCCGGCCGCATCGCCGGAAGGCTGCTCATGGAGCAGCCGGAGGTTTATGCCGGCAATGTGTACCGGTATGACGTGTCGTTCGATGTGATCCACTGAGGACACGATAGGACCGATAGGTCCTGTTCTCGATCGACACCAAACCTTCACCTCCATCGAGCGCTCGAATCTGCATCGGTGGCAATGACCTTGCTTCTCCCCGGGCCGAAGGATTGGTGCCCGAGGAAATGACTAAGAACCGCATCCTGGTCGTCGATGATGACGACGCCATCCGGACGATGGTCGAGAGGGTGCTTCGACGCGAGAAGTTCGAGGTCGAAAGCGCACGCGACGGCTTCGAAGCCATCGAGAAGCTCTCCCGTAACGACTACGGAACGGTTCTCCTCGATCTGATGATGCCCCGCATCGACGGGCATGGCGTCCTTCGTTACCTCGAAGAAGAGCGCCCCGCGCCCCGTCCCTCGGTGATCATCATGACGGCCAACCTCCCGGGCGCCGAAGGCACCACCACCGCCAAGCCCGTCTTCCGCGTTCTCCCCAAACCCTTCGATATCGGCGAGCTCGTCACGCATGTAAAGCAGTGTCACGAGCAGGAGTCGCAGAGCGCGTAAGGGCTGGTTTTCGGTTTTTGGTTTTCGGTTGGTCGAAGCGGTGACTGAGCGCAGCACCAAAAACCCAACATCCAACAACAGTCTCCCCCCTACTTCACCAACCCCCGCTCCTCCAGTTCCGCCACCAGCCGCTCCAGATCCTCCTCGGCGGTGGCGCGCTCCACTTCGTACTCCTGGGTGAGCGCCTCGACGATGGTCCCGAGCGTTTTGCCTTCGGCGGCGAGGTGCCAGATGCGGGCGCCGGTGGGGTCGAGGCCGTAGTAGAGGCCTCGGTCGTAGTCGAGGAGGACGAGCTCCTCCCCTACGGTCTTGAAGATCACCCCTTCGGCTGGTTGCAGCGTGCGGTGGGGATTCATCGGACGGCTTCCTCGATGAGGTCGCAGACTTCACCGGCGCGGCTGAGGTCGTCCGGGGCGATGAGCTCGCGGACCGGGACGCTGCTCGCGAGCTCCGTCACCTGCGCCAGCTCCCTCTCGCGCATCGAGCGGTCGAGGGCGTGCGTCATCGAGGCGTGCTTCAGCAGGGCGATGGCCGCCTCGTGGCCGTGTACCTCGCGCATTGAAGGCGTGGCGTTGCGGCCGGCGAGGAAGAAGATCCCTCCGAGCGGTGCGGCGGCGGTGGCGAAGCGGTAGTCGCCCGCCGTGAGGTCGACGAAGCGTTTGGTCCAGGTCGGCGTGAGCAGCGGGAGCGCGTCGGGAGCGCCGAACATCGACGCTGCCACGTCCGACCAGAGCCGAAGACGCGGGTACCCCGGCAGGACGAAGGAGACGCCGTCACGCCAGACGATCGGCGCCACGTCATCGGTGATCGCCGTGACGCCTCGCCGTGCGAACTGCGTGGCCGTGGTCGACTTGCCGTGTCCGGCATTGCCGGCGATGAGGAACGCTTTGCCGCCGAGGCAGACGCCGCTGGCGTGCAGGGCCAGCGTGCCGCGGAGACGGAGCAGATACGCCAGGATCGGCCCGAGGAGATACGTGGCGGCATCCTGCGGCGTCGAGTCGGACGTCCAGGTGCACCAGATCTCGTCGCGTGTGAGGACGAAGCGGGTGCCGTCGCGGTAATCGATGGCGTACGCCGGACCGTCGCTGTCGGCCGCGGTCCGGCGGATCACGACCGTCGCGACGCGCGACTCGGGATCGAGATCTCCTTCGTGGACGATGATGTCCGCATCGACGGACGGCAGTCGTTCGTTCAGATGAATCGTGCAGTCGGGATTGGTGGAGAGGGGCGCAGCGAGAGGCACGAGGCCGTCGATCGGGGCGGTCGCGCGGACCGTGAGGCCGTAAACGCGATGGAAAGCCGTCAGGTGCGATTTCCCGCGGCGTTGTTGCCGCCGTCTTTATTCTTGTTCGTGCCGTTCTCGCGCGTCAAATCGCGGACCGACCCGTACACCACGAGCCGAGGCTTCTGGTACGCCTTCCTTTCCGCTTTTCTCATGTATGTCCCTGGAGCCACTTTGCGAGGGCGACCGCGGCTGCCTGTTGCCGGATCGTCTCGTCAGAGAAACCTCTGCCTGAGCCCAGTTCATTGCAAAGGGTACGCCGGTCAACGAACTCATCCACTAGAGCGCTTTCCGACACCTCCCGGACCCAGCGCTCCGGCGTCCGCGGAAAGAGGACGAAGAGCGGATCGCCACGCAGCGGAGTCTTCGGACGAAGGCGTACCTCATCCGGCAGTAAGTCCTTGAGAACACGGCGCGCCAGGTCCTTCGAGGCAAAGTGCGGCATGGCGGGAAGGGAGAAGACGAAGTCGAGGACGCGGACGTCGAACCAGGGGGGGGCCACCTCGATCGCATGCCCCGTCGCGCCGGGGTCATAGCCCTCGAAAACGGCAGACCAGACCGGTTGGGAAAGCAGGCGATGCGCGTCTGCACGCCAGCCATGTGTCCGGAAATCGGACGGTGGCGGAGTGCTGCCGAAGCCGGCGGCGAGATCGGGGTGGAGCCAAGGGGGGATCGGCGCACTCTGTGCGCCTGTACGCGGGTGACGTACACCCCAGCGGTCGAGCAGGCGCAGGAGACGCGAGCGGAGCAGGAATGGCGGCAGGCGGCGCCTCGTGGCCGCGAAGCCGATCGCATCCGCGGCGAAGCGCACCCAACGGCCGCGGCGCAGCAGGTTGAAAAAGTAGTCGTGGGATTCGTAGAGGGCGGCGTCCCCTCCCTGCCCCGTCAGCAGCACGTCGCCATGCATCGCCGCGCGGCCGATGAAGTCGTTCAGCACGACGCTGAAGGGATCGGCGTACGGTTCGAGCCCCCGCACGGCGCGCGATTCCCAGCCGTCGAACGGCTGCACGTGCGCGCACTCCTGCAGTTCGTGCGGCAGGCCGAGCGCTCGAGCCGCAAGCGTGGCGTAGTGGCGCTCCACGTCGGGGATCAGCGGATCCCAGACCGTCGTGATGGCGGTCCCCCGGCCGCCGCCGGCGACGAGCGTGGCGGCGATGGTCGTCGAGTCGATGCCGCCGCTCAGGCCGACCGCGACCTCTCCCCTCGCCCGTTCGCGGACGGCCGTACCGAGAATCTGGCGGAAGCGGTCGAGCGCCTCGTCCGGACCGATGCGCAGCGGTTCCTCGCGGAACGGCAGCGACCACCAGCGTTCGATGCGAATTCCATTCGCGGTGGCGATGAGGCGATGCGCCGGCGGCACGCGATGGATCTGCCTGTAGACGGTGTGTTGCAGATCGGTGTTGTAGCCGTGCGCGAAGAAATCGGCGATGGCGTCGCGGTTCAGCTCCCGCTGGTGGAACGGCGCGTCGATGAGCGTCGGGAAGTCGTTCGTGACAACGAGCGTGCCGTTCCATGTCGCGTAAAAGAGCGGCCGGATGCCGATGCGGTCGCGCGCCGCGAAGAGCCGCCGCCGCGCGCCGTCCCACACGGCGAACGAGAACTCGTGCGGGAAGTGCCCGGCGCAGTCCTCTCCCCAGCGGGCATACGCCTCCGCGACAGACAGTCCTTCTTCCGTCAGCGGGACGCGGTGCGTCACAGGACGCCGTGCGAGCAACCGTTGCAGTTCGCCGAGCAGGAGAGGATCGACCGGCTGGCCGTCGAAGCGGACCGCGAGGACGAAGCCGCTCATTCGGAGAGCAGCACCGGTGCGTCGAACGGGGTGAAGCCGGGCGCGCCGTCGTCGAGGAGCACCGTCCCGGCGTGCTCGATCCAGGCGTGCGCGGCGAAGGCCTCGCCGGTGCGGACGCCGATGCGCAGCGTGGCGCCGAGGTTCGCCCGATCGAGCAGCCACCAGAGAGCCATGGCCCGGTCGAGGCAGTTCGTGCTGAAGGGCACGCGCCGCACGGCACTTTGCAGTTCGCCGGCGATACGCTGCGCGCGGGCAACATCGTGCGGCCGCCGCCGCGGCAGACGTTGAATGGCGCTGCGCCGGATGCGCGCCAGCCCACCGCCGCCCAGAGCCAGCTTCGCGATCAGCAGATAGAGCGCCGCACGCAGGACGCGCAGCCGCCTCATACCCCTGCCTTCCGGAACAGCCTGGCCATGCCACGCACAGCACGCCACACGTACAGCAGCGGCAGCGGCGCACGGACGTGGCTGAAGCTGGCGCGCATGAAGGCGCGCGGCGGAAACGCGAGCTGCCCCAGCCGCTGCAGACGCGCGCGCCACGGCAGCGACCGCAGATCCGCGAGCAGCACGCCGCCGCGGCTCTTCGCCGCGAGATAGACGCGCGTCGGCTCCTCGCGTCCCAGTTCGCCAGGCGACAAAAACTCCTCCGCGCGCGGGCCGCGCACGCCGAGCCACTCTTCCGTCACCTCGACCGAGCGCAGACAGACGCCGACGACGCCCCGCTCCGCCGCGAGCCGCCAGAAGCGGGCGTGCTCCTCGCGCGGCATCGCGCCGCGCAGCAGATGGATGTCGACGAGCCAGATCAGCCGCTCGTCGTCGTGATGGTGGGCGATGCGGTGGATACAGGCATGCAGCAGCGCCTCGGCGCGCGGCAGACCGAACGCCAGTGCCGAAATGCGAGGCAGCGGATTCGCGCGCGGGCGGAGCTCCGCGGCCGTGAGCGTGCCGGCGAAGAGCGCCTGATTCGCGATCTCCCAGTGCACGTCGTAGGCGTGCTCGACGCCGAAGTCATCGGCGCGCAGGAAGAGCTGCTGGCGAAGGCCATGCTCGTCGCCGCTCGTGATCCGCTCGCGGAAGCCCAGCTCGCGGAAGACGTCGCGAACCGCCTCCATCTCGCCGCGGGCGACGAGGAGGTCGACGTCTCCGCGCGGACGCTGTTCGGGGGCATCGTAGAGGTCGTACGCGAGTGCCGTCCCCTTCAGGATCAGCGGCTGGATGCCGCGCGCGTGGAGCGCCGTCAGCACCTTGCGGAGATCGGCCAGCCGGAGCGGCTCGACGGCGGCCGCGCGCAGGGCCGTATCCCGAAGCGCGGGCAGCGCCATCGAGGCGAACACGAGCGGCGCCAGACCGTGCTCTTCCAGAGCGGACGGCCCGAGGCGGACTGCGAGAGCGTTCACGTCGAGGTCTCTCATGCTGGCCGGAATGTTGCTAAATCAGGAGGGAGGCGGCCCGATGTCCTCTTTGATTGTGATACTCGTTGTTCTTGTTTGCGTTGCCCTCGCGGTGGCGCTTGCGTATCTGCCGATGCGGCTCCTGGTCGGACAGATGGCTCGAAACATGGTGCACTTCATCCAGCGTCAGCGCGACCGTCGTCGTGTCGACCGCGAAACGCCGGACCGGCGTAAGACTACGACTTGAGCGCCGCGTCGATGGCGCGCATCAGCTCCGGGTCTTTCTTCGTGACCAGTCCCTGATTCTTCCAGACGATCTTCCCCTTGCGGTCGAGCAGCACGGTCGTCGGCAGCACCGTCGTCTGTAGGACGTTGGCCAGCTTCCCCTCGGGATCGAGCACGATCGGATACGTCATCTTGTACTGATCGACGAACTTCTGGATCTCCGCGGCGGGATACTCGTCGACGCTCACCCCCACGACCTCGAACCCCTTCCCCGACAGCTCCTTGTGCAGCTCCTCGAGCTCCGGAATCTCCACCCGGCAGGGCCCGCACCACGTCGCCCAGAGGTTCAGCAGCACGACCTGTCCCTTCCGGTTGGCGATGTCGAAATGCTTGCCGTCGAGGTAATCGGCGGAGTACGCCGGCATCTGCTGGCCGATCTCGGTGCCGCTCGACGTCTCGGTTGCTGCGGTCGTGGTGGCGGTGGCCGGTGCAGTCGTGGTGGTCTGTGGCTGGGCGCCGCGCGTAGGGGCGGCGGGCTGCTCGGCACGTTTGCAGGCCGTCACGAGCAGCAGGAGCGAGAGGACATAGGAGAGTCTGGACATCAGCGGGATTCTACCGGCAAACGATAGGACCTATGGGACCGATAGGACAGACGGGACCCATCGGAGCTACGCTATTTGTGACTGCGCCGTGGTTCCCATTGGTGGGTCATCGGTCCCACAGTTCCCATCGTTCCCCGGTCGGGCAAAAACAAAAGCGCCCCGCTTTCGCAGGGCGCCTCGCGAAGAACAACAGAAAACGAGAACCTTACTTCTCGTCCTCGCCTTTGCCCTTCTTGATGACTTCCGGCTCGGCGGTGGCTTCGGGGGTGACTTCGGCTTCCGCGCGGGCGTGGGTGACGCCGACGACGACACGATCGTCATCGTCCAGAACCTTCACTCCCTCGGGGAGCTGCAGGTCGGAAACGCGGATGAAGGCGTGGCCCTCGAGCTCCGTCACGTCGACGTCGATCGTGTCCGGAATAGCGTTCGGGAGGCACTCGACGTGAAGCTCGCGCACCTGCCAGTCGAGGATGCCGCCCTCGTTCTTCACACCCTTGGAGATGCCGGTGAGGTGCACCGGGATCGTGACGCGCACCAGCTCGTCCATGACCACGCGGACGAAATCGATGTGCTGCATGCGACGCGTGATCGGATCGATCTGCAGGTCCTTGATCATCGCGTGGCGCTGCTGGTCGGTGCCGGCCATCTTCAGGAGGAAGATGGAACGGATGCCGTGCTCGCTTTTGTGGATCAGTTCGGTGACTGCCTTGCGATCGACCGTAATCGCCACCGGCTCGCGGTGGCCGCCGTAAACGACCGCCGGGACTTTCTCTGCTGCACGAAGCTTTCGCGCCACACCTTTGCCGGTGCTTTCGCGACGCGTGACTTCCAATGTGACCTCAGCCATGGGACTGCTCCTTATGCCAGTTTCGACAGAAGCGCGTTAAGGGCGCATCTGGAGTGAATATTCCAGTGAGGGATCCGGGCGCGGGGCCGGCGGCCCCGATTCCTGCCTCAAAGCTACATCTCGAAGAGCGACGACACCGAGTCCTCGCTGTGGATCCTCTTGATCGCCTCGGCCAGCAGTCCGGCGATGGAGAGGGACTTGAGGCGCGAGCAATCGGCCTCCTTCTCCTGCGTCGGGATCGTGTTGGTCGTGATGACCTGGTGAAGACGCGAATTGTTGATCCGCTCGATGGCGGGGCCGGACAGCACGGCGTGCGTGCAGGCGGCGGAGATCGACTTCGCGCCGTTGCGGAACAGCGCCTCCACCGAATGAATGAGCGTGCCGGCGGTGTCGATGATGTCGTCGACGATGAAGACGTTCCGCCCTTCGACCTCACCGATGATGTTCATCACCTCGGTCTGGTTCGCGGCGAAGCGGCGCTTGTCGATGATGGCCAGCGACGCGCCGAGGCGCTTGGCGTAGGCGCGGGCGCGCTCCACGCCGCCGGCGTCCGGCGAGACGATCGTCAGGTCCTCGAGCTCGAGCGACTTGAGATGGCCGACCAGCACCGGTGCGGCGAAGAGGTGATCGACCGGGATGTTGAAGAAGCCCTGAATCTGCGCGGCGTGCAGATCGATCGTGAGCACGCGGTCGGCGCCGGCCCGGCTGATCAGGTCCGCCACGAGCTTGGCCGTAATCGGCACGCGGGGCTTGTCCTTGCGATCCTGCCTCGCGTAGCCGTAGTACGGCAGCACCGCGGTGATGCGCCGCGCCGAGGAGCGCTTGAACGCATCGAGCATGATCAGCAGCTCCATCAGGTGATCGTTGACGGAGGGGGGGCAGGTCGGCTGGATGATGAACACATCCGCGCCGCGCACGTTCTCGTCGATCTGCACGTAGTTCTCGCCATCCGAGAAGCCATACAAACTGACGTGCCCCGGCGTGACGCCGAGCTGCGTGCAGATCTCTTCAGTGAGGGCTGGGTGAGAGCGTCCGGAGAAAATCTTCAGTTCCCGCAAGCGCGCGAATTATACAGATGAACAGGGATCGGGGCCCGGGGCCTTGGGCCCGGGCGGTTTTTAATTCACCCGGACCGTCAAAAACAGCACCGCCCTCCCCCCGAACCTCGGGCCTGACCCCCACCGGGCCCCGGGCCCCGGCACCTGGGCCCTTTTTTGCTAGAAGGACATCGACAATGGTCACCCCCGACGAGCAGTTCGAGTCGACCCTGATCCGGCGCGGCGTCACCGCCGGGACGTTTCGCGAGATCGAGCAGTTTGCGCAGTCGCTGGAGGATCGTCCCCTGGACAAGCTCCTGTCCGACCTGCCGGGATTTGCGCGGCTTTCGGACACGAAGTTCAACCTCGCGCGGCAGGTCCTGCGGCGCCGGGTGAGGACAATGCCGGTGGTCGAACGGGAGCAGTTGCGGCTCTTCGCGGCCGAGGTGGCGTCCGAGACGGACGAAAACGTCAGCGGCCGGATCGAGGCGATCTTCACCGAAATCGTGTAACGTCGGCGGGTGGAAGCCGAAGCCGTCCGTCGCCGCTCCCCTGTCCGTTCCTTCGTCGGCACTCTCTTGCTCTGCGCGCTCGCGTTCGGAATCGGCTACGTGCCGCAACGCTGGGCTCTCCGCCAGACGCGGAACGAGCTCACCCTCACGAAGGACGACGCCGCCCTTACGGATCTCCACCGCCGCCTCGGCGTGGCCGCCCTCGCCGCCCAGCGGCTCGACTCCTCCTCCGCCACGGTGGCCGCCAGCCAGTTCTTCGACGGCCTGCGCGCTTACCTGACCACCCATAACCTGCCGGACGAGCCCCGCACGCGCATTGCCCTGGAGTCCTACCTCGGAGAGCGCGACGCGATCGTCGCCGCCCTGGCCCAGGGGAACCCCAACGCCGCCACCAGGCTGGGGGATCTCTATCTGACGATGGATCAGGTGCTGCGGAGACGGTGAAGCGGAAACCGCGCTGGCGCGCAATCAGCACTACTGCCGAGCTCGGAGGACCCGATCCATGAAACGAATGCTCGTTGCACTCTGCGCCGTTTCCCTGCTGGCTGCCTGTGAGGTCAAAAAGACCGGCCAGGACACCTACAAGGTAGAGACGAACGAAGTGAACACCAAGGAAATCGAGGCGAACGCCCGCGATGCCGCCCAGGAGACGAAGACCGCCGCCCAGGAATTCGGCAAGGACGCCAAGGAAGCTGGCCGCGACGCCGCCAAGGCCACCGGCACGGCGCTCGAGAAGGCCGGTAAGAAGATGCAGGAGCACGCCAAGCCGGGCGATCAGAAATAGGACCTCCGTCGTGCCCCGCGCTACCATGCAGGCCATGAAGAAAGTCCTGCCGTTGCTCCTGACGACGGTTGCCCTGCTCATGCTCTTCAACTGCGCTGCAGCCGGTACCACGCCGACCTTCGAAGACCGCGACTGGACCTACGTCTCCCGCGACGCGCAGCCGACGATCCGTTTCTCGTCGGCTACGCACGAAGTCACCGGCTCGACCGGCTGCAACCAGCTCTCCGGCACCTACACCATCACCGGCACGTCCTTGACGTTCGGCCCCCTCGCCACGACCAAACGCGCCTGCGAAGGCCCGGTGATGCAGGTAGAGCGCGAGCTCCTGCAGGGTCTTCAGCACGCCCGCCGCTGGGCCGTCCGCGATGGTGAGCTGGAGCTCACCGACGACGCCGGCGGGGTGGTGGCGCGGTTCCGGTAGCGACGGACACAATCACCCTTTCTCCTGCCCGAGATCAACGACTTCCAGACGCTTACGCGTCCACCGTCCGCCGAGTTTGGAGTGCGGCAGCGACGCTTCATCAGTTGCCGCTTTCACATAGTCGCGGCGGCGAGCCGCGACCCGCGTGGTGCACCAGCAAGCGGGCGGAAGCTCGACGCTTCCGCTATCGGAAAGCGGCAGGCTGGTGAACCGTCGCTGCCGCACTCCAAACTCCGCGGCACCCGGTGACAACCGGCTGCGACCCGTGTCCCGAACTTGCTTGAGCTAGATGCACTCAATCTGACAATTCACGGATCACAACCGCGCGAGCACCTGTCGGGCGTTCGCAAGCTCGTTGGCGAACCGTGCTTCGGGGGCGCGCTCGATGTAGTCGCTCAGCGCCTTCCTCGCGATGTCCCGCCGCCCGCGGTTGGCGGCCACGAGACCGAGGTTGTACAACGCGTCGAGCTGTTGCGGGTCTAGGGCCACGGCTTTCGACCAGAGCGTGATGGCGGCGTCGTAGTTGCCGGCCTGCGCCTCGACGACGCCCATCGTGTTCAGCGCCAGCGGGAGGCGGTCGTTCAAAGCCAGTGCGCGGGTGAGATAGCCGCGGGCGCGGGCGGCGTCGCCGGCTCTCAGCGCGACAATACCTAAGTTCTGGAACGCTTTGGCGTTATCCGCGTCGAGGGCCAGCACCCGCTCGAACTGGGCCATGGCTCCTCGGATGTCGCCGTTATCGGCCAGGGCGATGCCGTAGGCGTTGAGCAGGTCGGGATCGTCCTTGCTCGCAAACGGCCGGAGGACCTCGACGGCGTCGCGGGCGCGGCCTGACTCGCTGAGCATCAGGCCGAGGCGGATACGCATGGCGTCGCTCGCCTCGCCCGTTGCGATCTGCCGCTCCAGGACGGCGATGGCCTCCGCCGGCTTCTCAGCCTGGCCGAGGAAGAAAGCCAGCATCTCCTGGGCGAGCTGCATGTCCGGCCGCTGGCGCACGAGTCCTCGGGCGAGCTCGAGGGCCCGCGGGAGGTTGCCGGTCTGATACGCGGCGATGGCTTCGTGGAGCTCGTTGTCCAGCCCGACGAGGTTCTTCGGATCGTCCGCGACCGTGAACGTCGTCTTCGTGGACGTGCCGGCCAGATAGCCCAGGCTGAGGAGATTCGCCTGCTGCTCGGCCGAGACGTTGCCGCGCGTGCTCACCGGCGCCGGCGCGTCCGCCTTCAGAAGGTTGCGTAGCGCGACCACGTTGCGGCGGTCGTCCTGGTAACGGTTCGCCTTTTCGTCCGGCAGCGCGTAAAGCTCCGGCAGCGGCAGTTGGATGAGCTTCCGGCCGTTGGCGATGACGCCGACGAGCGGCGCCCAGCCGCGGTTCAGCGACGCGGAAAGCGCCTCGAAGTAGGTGTGACCCCGCTCCCCTTCGGCGAACAGCGAGAGCCCCTTCCACTCGGCCGGCTTCTCGATCCGGGCGCGCTCGAGGATCGTTGGGGCGATGTCGATGTGGCGCACGTAGCGCTCGTCCTTTGCCGCTTTACGCGAGCCGTCGATGACGAGCAGCGGCACGGCGAGCGTCGATTCGTAGGCGAAGAGGCCGTGGGTCTTCTCGCCATGATCGCCCAGCGCTTCGCCGTGATCGGCGGTGATGATGACGAGCGCGTCGGGGCTCTGCTCGAGGATCGGGCCGAGCGTGGCGGCGAGCATGGCGTCGACCGCGGCGATCTCGCCGAGGTACGGGTCCTTCGCGTACTGCTCGCGATAAGGCGACGGCGGCGTGTAGGGAGCGTGCGGCTCGTACAGATGGAGGAACATGAAGCGCGGCCGGCCGCTCTTCGTCTCCCACCATGTCCGCGCCGCGGCCAGGGTCTCGCTGCCGGGCCGTTCCTGCACGGCAAAGTCGAGCGGGCCGGTCGCGGCATGGTAGCGATCGTCGTAGACGTCGAAACCGCGGTCGAGCCCGAACCGTGAATCGAGCGGGAAGGCGCTGACGAACGCGCCGGTGGCGAAGCCGCCGTTGTGCAGGATGGCGGCGAGCGTGGTGTGGGTGACGTCGAGGGCGAAGCCGGCGTTGTCGCGGATGCCGTGCTGCCACGGGTACAACCCCGTGAGGATGTTGGCGTGCGACGGCAGCGTGACGACGTTGTGCGCGTGGGCCCGGGTGAAGACGGTGCCACGCGCGGCCAGGGAGTCGAGGAAGGGCGTGCGGACGGTCTTGTTGCCGGCATAGCCCAAGGCGTCGGCGCGCAGCGTGTCGATGGTGATGAGGATGACGTCCGCCGGCCGCTTCTCGCGGCGCGCACAGGTGAGGGTAAGCAGCATCGCCAGGGCGATGACGATCCGACGCATCCTTCCATTATCATCGCGGAAGATGACGAAGCGATTCGCGGTCCTGCTCCTGCTCCTCGCCGCCTGCCGCACCACGCCCACTCCCTCCCCCGTCGCCAGGCCCGACGTCGAGGCGATGCGCACGCTCATGCAGCGCGACGATCTGGTCCGCGCGTCCGCGTTCGTCGACCGCGATCGCGACGCCACGATCGCCCAGTGGCGCACGATCACGGAGATCCCGGCACCCTCCGGCCATGAAGCGCAGCGCGGTGAGCTCGTCGAGCGGCTGCTCCGCGAGTACGGCCTCGCGGACGTGCAGCACGACTCCGTCGGCAACGTCTTCGGGACGTACAAAGGCACCGGCGGCGGCAAGCACGTGGTCTTCGACGCGCATCTCGATACGGTCTTCCCGCTCTCCACGCCGCTGACGACGCGGATCGAGAACGGGAAGATCTACGCCCCCGGCGTCGGCGACGACACGCGCAACGTGATCGCGCTGCTCGCGCAGGTCCGCGCGATGCGCGACGCAAACGTGCAGACGAAGGGGGACGTCACGTTCGTCTTCACGGTACAGGAGGAGACGAATTTCGCCGGGATCGACGAGTTCCTGAAAAACCACGGGAAGTCGATCGATCGTTACGTGACGCTCGACGGCGGCTACCGCGGCTTCACGTACGGCGGCATCGGGATCTACTGGTATCGCTATCACCTGATCGGCCCCGGCGGCCACACGCGCTCGGACAATCCCCCCTATTCGGCCACGCTCCCGGCCGCCCGCGCGATCGAGCGCATTTACGCGCTGAAGCTGCCGCGCAGTACGTGGATGAACATCGGGATGCTGGGCGCCGGCGACGTCTTCAACGCAAAGGCGTCCGACGCCTGGTTCACGACGGACCTGCGCTCGAACGACCAGCAATCCCTCGACTGGCTGGACGCTGAAGTCGCGCGCATCGTGGACGAGGAAGCGCACCGCGTCGGGATGACGGTGAAACGTGACATGGATTCGAAGAGTCAGGTGGCGAGCCTCCCCGGCCATCGCAACTCCGAGATGGTCAACCGCGCGGAAGCGGTCTGGCGCGCGTTCGGTTTCGACCCGCCGATCACGGATACGGCGTCGAATCACACGAGCGCAGCGCTGATCGCAGGAATACCGGCGATCGGCACAGGCACGACGCCCTGCGAAGGCTCGCACTCAGCGGATGAGTCGTGCGAAATCGACCCGATCTTCACCGGCATCAAACGCAACATCGTCCTGGCCGTCGCACTGAGCGAATAGGCTGACGGCGGCGGGCGGCCGGATCTCGGAGTGCGGTGTTTTACACGTGTACCAGAGCGGTGGCGTTCGCCACCGCACTCCGAGATGCTTCACGTCTCCGAGGTTACTTCTGGGCCCAGTACCGGGCGCCAGGTTCATCGCCCACGACCCGGAGGGTTTCGGCGATGGCTTGGTACGTCTGTTTGTTCGGGGCGGCTTTCGCCAGCGCCAACACCGTTTGTGTCGCTTCGTCCGTGCGGCCCTGGGCTACCAGGAGGACGATCAGGCCGCGGTAGGCTTCGGCGTCCGTCGGCGCGAGACGGATTTCTTCGCGGAAGGCGGCTTCGGCTTCACGGTCGCGGCCGAGGCGGGCCAGGGCGTCGCCGCGGAGGGCGTGCACGCCGGGGAGAGCGATCGTCGCCGTGAGCGTCACGACCTTCGTGTAATCGCCTTTGCGATGGGCGACGCGGGCGCGGGTGTAAAGGGCGGCTGGGGAGTCGCCGGCCTGGTTCGCGTGCGTTTCGGCGGCGGTCACGTCGCCGCGCACCAGGGCGATGCGGGCCAGCAGCTCGTGCGCCTTGAGCGGCTCCGATTTCAGCGCCAGGGAAGCGTGGGCGGCGGCGTCGTCGAGGTGGCCGGTGAGGAGGAACTGGTTGGCGAGATCGACGGCCAGGTGGCCGGAGGCGGGAGAGCGGCGGAGCGCTTCCTGGCCCGCTTCAATCGCTTCGCTGGCGCGGCCGAGGCGGAAGAGGACCTTCGAGCGCATGTCCCAGAGGTCGACCATGTCGGGGTTGTCGCGGAGGATCAGGTCGAACGCGGCGAGCGCTTCTTCGTCTTTGCCGGCGCGATAGAGCTCGAAGGCGCGGCGGAGATCGCGGAAGGCGCCGGTCTTGTCTTTCGGATCGGGCAGCGGGCCGGACGCCGGAGCGGCGGAGCCGATGTAGCCGAGCGCGGCGAGCTTCTCCGCTTCCTCCGGATCGATCGCCGACGGGGCGGCGGCTTCGCGCTTGAACGGGGCGAGCTGCGCGCGCATGGCCGCGTAGCGGCGGCGGCGCTGCTCCAGGACGTTCTGGCGTTCGGCCGGATCGGCGGCGAGGTCGTACAGCTCCGGGCGGGGCGCGTCGATGAAGTGCTCGTTGCCGACGACGAGCGAGTGGAGATCGCTCCAGCCGAAGTGGAAGCGGGGATACCAGGTCTCGCTGTACTGCGGGCGTGGCGTGAGCGTGGGCAGGAACGGGCGGCCGTCCATCCTGCCCGTGTCCTTCACACCCAGTACGTCGAGGATCGTCGGCGTAACGTCGACCAGGCCTACGTCGCCGGCGACGCGCGTCCCTCCCCTCTCGTTCTTCGGCAGCTTCACGAGCAGCGGGACGTGGATGGCTTCGCGGTAAAGGAAGATCCCGTGCTCGTCCTCGCCGTGATCGCCGAGCCCTTCACCGTGATCGGAGAGGACGACGATCAGCGCGTCGTCGTAGAGCTGCTGCTCTTTGAGGAAGTCGAAAAAGCGGCCGAGGATCGCGTCGGAGGTGACGATCTCGCCGTCGTAAGTCGGTTCGTAGGGCGCGTGCGGTTCGTAGAGGTGAAGGAAGTAGAAGAACGGCTGTTGCGCGTGCGCGGCGATGAACGCGCGGGCGACGTCCGCCGATTCTTCGCCCGGACGCTGCACCGCGCCGAGCGACTGGCGCGAGCCGGCGCGTTCGCGGACCTCGTCGAAAGCATCGAAGCCGTTCGCGATGCCGGTCGCGGAGCGCAGCACGTACGCCGACACCGCCGCCCCGGTGGCGTACCCGTTCGCTTTCAGGATCGACGGCAGGAGCTTTGTTTTCTCGTCGAGATGAAAACCGGTGTTGTCGCGCACCCCATGCTCGGCCGGCAACAGCCCGCTGAGGATCGTCGCATGCGACGGCAGCGTGAGCGGCGAATGGCTCCAGGCGCGCTCGTACACGACCGCGTCGCGC
This sequence comes from Thermoanaerobaculia bacterium, assembly GCA_036399695.1. Classification (GTDB taxonomy): domain Bacteria; phylum Acidobacteriota; class Thermoanaerobaculia; order Gp7-AA8; family Gp7-AA8; genus DASVEE01. Next base: position 23,760 of record DASWMP010000379.1, read on the forward strand.
GCAAACGCGTCGAGCGCCGGCGTGGTGATCCCGCGATAGCCGTACACCGGCAGGCGGTCGGCGCGCAGCGTATCGATGGAGATGATGATCACTGCGGGACGGGCCGGGCGCTTGTTGCAGGTGGTCGTGACGAGGATGAGGGATAGAAGAGGGGAACAGAAAAGCAATGAACGCAGAACGCAGAACGCGGAACGCAGAATGAAGAAGCCGTTTCTCAGTTCTTCGTCCTGCGTTCTGCGTTCCGCGTTCATGCCTTGCGATTCAATACGGATTCTGAAGAACCACCCCGTCATTGACGTCCACAGTGTACCCGCCGCTCGCCGGGCGGTTCGCCAGGTCGAACGACTCCCCTGTCGCGACGCGCCAGATGCGGAAGCCGCAGAACGTCAGCGGCTGGCCGGGGACGGCGCGTTCGGGGAAGTGATCGCCGCGGACGAAGTAGGCCGGCCCTTCCCCCACCACCTTCGCGGAGCCTTTCGCGTCCACCAGCACGGCGGTGCGTTCGTTCGCGGCGATACCGAGCAGTGAGTCGTGGGCGGGATCGCGGAGCTGTTGGGCGATGAAGGCGAAGAGGCGGCCCATGCGGTCGCGCTGGGCGAAATGCGTGTCCGTGACCACGTCTTCCATGTAGCGCCAGTCGAAGAAATCGGTCGTGAAACTGATCTCCTGATTGAATGGATCGGCGAGCGCCAGTTTCGACTGCGCGCTGGCGTCGTTGCAGGCGTCGTAGATCACGCGCCCCTGGATGGCCATCCCGGCGCTCGTGCCGCCGATCGCGCCGCCGCGCTTGTACACCTCGCGGATGGCCGTCTCCACCGGTCCTTCGTTGAAGAGGCGGACGTAGTTGCACTGATCGCCGCCGGCGAAGAAGACGTACTCCGCCTTCCGTACCGCCTCGACCACTTCCGGACGCGCGGCGGAAATGCGGTCTGTGACGACGAACGTCGTCACCGAGTCGACGCCGTGCATCGCCTGGAGATAGTCGTTGTAGCCGGCGCCACCCGAAGCGCGCAGCACCACGACGTCGATTCTGGTGTCGCAGTCAGTGCAGCCGCGGACGCCGTCGATCACTGCCTGATAGGCGGCATCGATGTCCTTGCCGCCGCCGGCGAGATGCAGGATCGGGCCGTGGAGCTTGGGGGTGACATCGGCGGGACTGCCGGCCTGGAAGGTGTTGAGGGAGAGGAGCAGCGTGAAGAGGAGGCTCATTGCGATTTCGGATTTCCGATTTCCGGGGGAGAACGATGGGACGTATAGGCCAGATCGACCTATGGGTTCTCCCCGGAAATCGGAAATCGGAAATCGCCGGTGGCCAGTGCGGGAGCACTGGCCACCGGCTACCGACTAAAACCGCATGCGGGCGCCGAGGCGCCAGATGCGCGGGCTTTGGAGCTGTTCGATCCAGTTGTTGTCCGGATCGTTGCCGGCGCCGACGTACATCCGGTTGTCGCGCCAGAGCACGGTGCGCTCGTTGGTGGCGTTGAAGAGATCGACGCCGAGGTTGAGGGCGATGCCGCGCGGAAGCGCGAAATCGCGGGCCAGGCGGAAGTCGAGGTTGAAGAGGTTCGGCATCCGTTCCGAGCCGAAGTCCTCCGTCACCATGACGTTCTTGTTGCCGACGCCGTCGCGTGCGTTCACGCGCCGGTAGTACGGGATGACGTAGCCTTCGCGGGCGACGATGGCCGTACCGAACAGCAGCTTGAACGGCAGCTCGACCACGCCGTTGATCGACGACGACCAGCGTGAGTTGATGTAGCCGCCGACGCCGCCGCTCGAAGCGACCACGTCGCCGTCGCACGAAGAGCAGCTATCGCCGGAGACGAGCGGCGTCGGATCGACGTAGCCGTTGTCGCCGACGTGCTGGGTCCAGTCGTGGAGCGACACGTTGCCGCGGAGCATCCAGCGGTTCGTGAAGCGCTTCGACGCGGTGAACTCGACGCCGTTGTACGTCTGGTGGTAGTCCGGCCGGTTCGTCGTCACGTAATAAATGGGGACGGACGTGCCGGGCTTGAGGCGGTAGTACGGCACGGAGTACGGCGTGCCGTCCGGCAGCGTGCCGGTCGTGACGCCGGCCTGCACGTAGTCGGCGCTCGTGTAGAAGTCGTTGCCGCCCTGCGTCTTCTCGTACTGATCCCAGACGAAGTTCGAGCGGTTGCGGAAGGTGTAGTTGACGCCGATCGAGAAGTTCGGCATCAGCTCGTGCTCGAGGCCGAGGATGATCTCGTCCGTCTTCGGCGGGTCCATGTTGTAGTCGATGCGGCCCGGCGAGACGCCTACGCCCGGATTGTCGGGATCGATGTTCGACGACGAGTAGAGTCCGGAGTCGAAGTCGATCTCGTTCCGCTGGACCGTCCGGTCGCTGTTCAGATCCTCCCAGTAGTAATAAAGCATCTGCACGCGGTAGAACGGATTGCTCGCGCCGACGTCGCTGGAGCCCAACTGGTCCATGTAGCGGTTGTAGCTGGCGCGGGCCAGCGTCTTTTTCTGCTCGCCGAAGCCCCACGTCGCGCCGATGCGCGGCGAGATGCCCTTCCACTCGAGCGCGCGCTCGTCGCCTTCATAAGAGACGGCGGGCAGCAGGTCGGGAGTGACGGGGTTGGCCGGCACGGAGCTGCCGAAGTTGCGGGCGCGCTGGATGTCGTAGCGGAAGCCGCCCGTCAGCGTGAGGCTGCCGAAGTTCAGCGTGTCGCCGACGTACATGTCGAGATAACGGGAACCGAAGTTCGGGAGCGCCGGACGCGTCAGCGCGGCCAGTGCGTAGCCGTCGTAGAAGTTGCCGAAGCTCATGTTGCCCGGCCAGGTCGTCTCCGACGTGACCGGCGTGTCGCGGTAGCCGAAGCCGAACTTCAGCTCGTGGTTGAGCGACCCGGTACGGACGTAGGCGTTGCCGTCGATGCGGGAGTTCTGCTGCGGCACGTCCTGCACGTAGTTCTTGTAGGAGCGGTGGAAGCCGTCCTCGTCGTCGGTGTCGAAATCCGGGTCTTCCCACCACGACGCCACGTCCATGCCGCCGATCGGATCGAGCTTGTAGCCGCTGGCGATCTTGGCGAAGACGCCCGTCACGTAGAGGTTCTGCGAGAAGACGTGCGTGTCTTCGAGCTTGAGGATCCAGCCCGGACCGGTCTGGTTGTACGCCGTCTCGATCGGGCGGCGCGGGCCGAGGCCGCGGCCCGCCACCGTCTTGTCGTTCCACATGAAGTAGGCGGCGGCGTTGTTGTTCAGGCCGAACTGCGCGTTCAGCTTGGCGTTGTAGTTCTGCAGTTTCGTCCGCAGCGGCAGCACGTCGCCGCCGGTGACGAAGTTGTTGATGCCGTTGTTCGCCCACGCGCCCCAGAACCAGAGGCGGTCGCGCATGATCGGACCGCCGACCTCGAACCCGCGGTCCTGGATGCCGAGGACGGAGTGGTTGTTGGCTTCGAGGTAGTCGACAGCCTCCGCGGGGATGGTCGGCTCGGCCTGGAAGCTGTCGTTGGTGTAGACGTAGCGGCCCGACCCGCGGAACTCGTTCGTCCCCCGCTTCGTGACCATGTTCAGGTGCACGCCCGGCGTGCGGACGCTGGGATCCGACGTGCCGGTCGACACCTCGAGCTCTTCGAAAGCATCGAAGTCGTAATAGAAGGTGGAGGTGCCGGTGGCAGCCATGTCGGTGACGGCCACGCCGTCGATGTTCCACTCCGTCTGGTGGCGCTCGACGCCTTTGCCGACGAAGTAGGACTGCTGGCCGCTTTCGCTGCCGCCGACGTTGACGCGGTCGACGAGCACGCCCGGGATCGACTGGAGCACGACCCACGGATCGCGCGCGCTCGGCGTGTTGAGCAGCTCGAAGCTGTCGACGTTCTGCCCGGTGCCGGTGTCGCGCGCGTCGATGACCGGCGTGGCGGCCATGACGGTGATGGCCTCGGTGGAGGCCGGGTTGAGGGTGAAGTCGATCTCGGCATTGCGTCCGAGGGCGACGTCGACCTCACGCTTGACGACCGCGAAGCCGGAGAGCTCGGCCGACACGGTGTAGCGCGCCGGATGCAGCCCGAGGAAGCGGTAGGAACCGTCTCCTTCGGTCACGAAGGTCTGCGGGGCGCCGACTCCCGTCAGTGTGACGGTAACGCCCGGAAGGACCGAGCCGTCGGTCGACTGCACCTTCCCGACGATGTTGCCGGACTGCGTCTGCGCGAGCAGCGGCGACGTCAGCAGGAGCGAAAAACAGAGGAGCACGAGAACACCACGGGGCCATGCGAGCCTGATTTGCATCGGTTTCTCCTCGAATTGGAACGTTGCTGCGATCCTAACTCAGAGGCCCTGGAGAATGAAGAATTTTGTCTCCATCTAGAAACGGGTGCCGACGGTGATCCCGAAATGCTTGCGCTCGACCGCCAGGAGCGTCACGGCGAAGCGCTGCCAGGCCACGGTCGCGGATAGATGGGTGTGCACGCCGTCGTTGATGAGCATGGCCGAGGCGCGGTCACCGAGGCCGACGTTCAGGCCGAACGGGATGAGGAGCCGGTCCTCGTAGGTGCTCCAGCTCGCGCCGGCGTACGGCGCGATCCGGCCGAACCCTTTGCTGACCGTGACAAAGTACGACTGCCCCTCCGGCGTGCCGATGCGGTCGGAGCTGGTGCCGGCGATGAGCGCCGGACGGGTCGCCGTCTCCCGGAGGATACGCCAGTTGGCGACGAGGCCGGCCTCGTCGACGCGCGGGTTCCACTCGATCCCCGCCTTCAGGTCGGGCGTCCACTGGTGCATCACGATGGTCCGGTGCGTCGCCCGCGGCACCACCCCCGCGACGTAGCGATGCGACAGCTCCCACTTCGTGTCGTCGGCAGTCCCCCGGACCGCCATTCCCTCGCCGGGTCAGCCGGGTCAGCTCGGGACGAGCGACGCTCGCGCCGGCTTCAGCTCCTCCCCTGCTGCCTGCAACTCCAGCAGGGCGTCGTAAAGCTGTCCATAGCGCTCGGGATCCTCGAGGAACTGCTGGCGGCACTCCTCGGAGGCGAGCCGGTACGTCTTCCCGGCGTGCTCCACCGTGACGGTCGCTTTCGTGTCACGACCGGCGAGGCATTCCTCGGGCGTCGCGGCCGCCGGGGTGGCGGTCGCGAGCAGCAGCAGGAAGAGGAAGTTCATCGCAGCGCGCGCTCGATGTCCGCGGTCATCGCCGTCTTGTCGGCCTCGCCGCCGTAACGTTTGATGATGCGCCCGTCGCGGCCGACCAGGATCATCGACGGCAGCGCGTTCACTTTGTACGCGTTCCACACCTCGGGTGTCGAGCGAAGCATCGGGTAAGCGACCTTCGCCCGCGTCGTGGCCTTGCGGACCAGCGCCTCACGGTCGTCGACCGTCAGCCCGATGACGGCGAAACCATCCTTGCCGTACCTGGCGTGCATCGCCTGCAGTTCCGGCAACGCGGCCACGCAGGGGGCGCAGAACGTCGCCCAGAAGTCGAGCAGGACGACCTTGCCGCGGTAATCCTCGAGCTTCACGGCCTTGCCGTCGAAGCCCTGCAGGGCGAAAGCGGGAGCCGGCTTGCCGGCGTCCGTGATGAGGAACTCCGCCGGATTCTTGAGGAACGCGACCTTACACTCGAGGCTGCAGAAGAAGTACTGCTTCCCCTTGTAGGTCGCCGTCGCCTTCACCGGCTCGAACCCGGCCCCCTCCCGCGGCCCGCAGACCGCACAGATGGCCCGGTCGTCCGCCACCGCGGCAACGGCAATGAACAGCAGGAGGGAAATGACGAGAATCCGGCGCATGGACCGGCTAACCGTCAGAAGGGCGGCCCGCTTCCCGGGCTCGCGCCCGGGGCTACGACGCTGGCGCCAGCCAGGGCGGGCTGCCGACCTTACGGCCGCACAGCGGCCTGCGCTTCCACTTCGACCGCAACTTCCGGATAGCGCCCGTCTCGCCCCTGCCCTACATTGCCCACTGTGAACACAATCTCTGAAGACGCGGCGTGGCAGGCAGTGCTCGAACGCGACCGGCGGTTCGATGGGCGGTTCGTGTTCGGCGTGACGTCGACCGGGATCTACTGCCGGCCGTCGTGCCCGGCGCGGAGGCCGGGGCGCGGCAATGTCCGGTTCTTCGAGGCGCGGGACGCCGCCGAGCGCGAAGGCTTCCGGGCCTGCAAGCGGTGCGGGAAGGACGAGACGCCGCTCGCGGAGCGCGTCCGGCAGGTGCTGGACCGGCACGTCGAAGAAGGGATCACGCTCGACGAGCTGGCGAAAGCGACCGGCAGCAGCGCGCATCACCTCCAGCGTGTCTTCAAGCGGGAGGTCGGCGTGTCGCCGAAGGAGTACCTGGCGGCCCGCCGCGCCGAACGGCTCAAGAACGAACTGAAGGAAGGGAAATCCGTGACCGACGCCATCTATGAATCAGGCTATGGCTCCAGCAGCCGCCTCTACTCCCAGACGAACGCCCGCCTCGGCATGACGCCGGCCACGTACCGCGACGGCGGCCGCGGGATGCTGATCCGCTACACGACCGTGAGCACCCCCCTCGGGCGGATGCTCGTCGCCCTCACCCGCCGCGGCGTCTGCGCCGTCTCCCTCGGCGACGACGACGCGACGCTGGCAGACGGACTGCGGCACGAGTATCCGAACGCGACGCTCGAACGCGCCGGCGACGCCGAGCTCACGCAGGCCGTCGGCGCGATCGTCGAGCAGCTCGAAGGGCGCGCCTCCGCGATCGACTTGCCGCTCGACGTCCAGGCCACGGCCTTCCAGTTGCGCGTCTGGAACGCCCTGCGCCAGATCCCCTACGGTGAGACCCGCACGTATGCCGAGGTGGCGGCGGCCATCGGCAAGCCGGAGGCGGTACGGGCGGTGGCGAGCGCCTGTGCACGGAACCGCGTGGCGCTGGTCGTCCCCTGCCACCGCGTCGTGCGCGGCGATGGCGGACGGGGCGGCTATCGCTGGGGCGTCGACCGCAAGGAACAGCTCCTGAAGAAAGAGAACGGCTGAGCAGAGCACGTCACTTGCACTCCCTCCAGGCGAAGGAGGACCTATGGCAAGTCATTGGAACCGCGACGACGACGAACGGAATCGCGGTGAATTTTCCGGCGGCCCCTACGGACAGATGTCGTCAGGCCAGAACTTTGGCGGCGATTACGCCCGCGACGGAGGCTGGAGCGGCGGCGGCGCGCGAGACGATTACGCGCGCGAGCGCGGCTGGACAGGCGGCGGCTCCCGCGACGATTACGGCTACGGCAGCAACGTGGCGGCGTCGCGTGACAGCAACCCCGCGACAGGCACGAGCTTCCGCGGACGCGGCCCGAAGAACTGGCGCCGCTCGGACGAGCGCATCCGGGACGAAGTGGCCGAGCGTCTGACCGAGCATCACGAAGTTGACGCTTCGGACATGGAGATCGAGGTCAAGGATGGCGAGGTGACGCTCACGGGTCACGTGGCCACCCGCCACCAGAAACGCATTGCCGAAGAGATCGCCCTGCACTGCAGCGGCGTGCACGACGTGCAGAACCGGCTCACCGTGAAGGACCGGACCATTCACATCGGAAAAGCCAGCGAGTAAGACGTTGGGCGGGGGCTCGACGCCCCCGCCTGATGCAAATTGCCGCTGCCGTAGTTTCGGTGGCCGTAGTTCACGCCGCCATCGTTGCCGCGGTCGTAGTTGCCGCCGCGATCGTAATGACCGTTTTCGTAGTGCCGCCGCCGTAATGGCCGCTGTTGTAGTGCTCGCGAGGACGCTGCCTCCGCTGCCGCAATGCGCGCGTTCACGGTCGTAATCGCCATCCGGGAGCCCGTGCGCAATGTCCGATAAAGCTGTAAATCGGGCGCCGCGCGCGATGTGCGAAAGGTGCAAAGGGTGAGCCGGTGAGCGGTGTTACACTGCCTTTCCTCAATGGGGATCGGGCCCTCGGAATCATCACAAAAGTCCCTGCTCGCCGAGGTCATCCGCCAGTTGCCGGCGGCTGTCATCGTCGTCGAAGCGCCCACCGGCCGCGTGCTCGCCGCCAACGAACAGTGCGCCGTCATCTGGCGACGTCCTCCGCACTATTCGCAGAACGTCGACGATTATGCCGAGTGGGAAGGATTCCATGCGGACGGCAGCCCTTACCTCCCGCCGGAATGGCCGATTGCCCGCTCCTTGGGCGGCGAGACCGTTCCACGTGAAGACATCCGCATCCGGCGCGGCGACGGCACTTACGGTTTCATCCGCGTCAGCTCCGCTCCCCTCCGCGACACCGAAGAGAGAGTGATCGCCGCCGTGGCGACGTTCGTCGACATCACGGACGAGCGCCGCGAGCAGGAGGCGCTCGCCTTTCTCGCCGAAGCGAGCGCCATGACGGGCGAATCGCTCGTCTTCGAAGAGACGCTGCAGACCATCGCCCGCCTCTCGATCCCGAAATTCGCCGATCTGGCGTTCGTCTATCTCGTCGACCGCGCCGGCGAGCTGAAACGCCACGTCAGCGCCGCCGCCACACCGGAGCAGGAGCGGGCGGTGCGCGACATGTGGGCGCGCTTCCCGCCGGCCACGTCGGCGATCCGTCCGCTCATCGAGTCCGGTCAGTCGCGCCTCGATCGTGTCGTCGCGCCGGGAGCGTGGGATTACGTCGCCAATCCGGAGCACCGGCGCCTGCTGATGGAGCTCGGCATCCGCTCCGCCATGAACGTCCCGATGCGCGCCTTCGGTCAGACGTACGGCATCCTCACATTCGCCATCACCCGCGAGCTCCGCCAGTACGATGAATTCGACCTGTTGATTGGCGAAGAGGTTGGACGGCGCGCCGCATCGGCCGTCGAGAAGAGCCGGCTCTTCGAAGCGGAGCGCGACACGCGCATCCGTGCC
>DASWMP010000380.1:0-12231 GCA_036399695.1 Thermoanaerobaculia bacterium
CCGCTCTGGTACACGTATAAAAGAGCGGTGGCGTTCGCCACCGCACTCCGAGATTTACCGCGCGAGTCTGCCCTTCACGATCTTCACGAAACTGCGCCCGCGCAGTTCCTCCAGCGTCAGCCCCGTGGCGAGCGCCTCTTCTTCCGTGAGGGCGCCGCTGTTCAGGCCGCGGATGAAGTAGTTGAGCAGCCCCTGTCCCGTGGCCGCGTCGTCGAACACATCGCCGACGAGTGTGGCCTGCCCCACCTTGTCGATGAAGTTGCGCAGCCGCTGCGTGGCGGCATCCAGCCCCTCGAGGAAGAACGAATAGATCGCGGCGTAGCGCGTCGGGAGCTGGGCCGGATGGAGATCCCAGCCCTGATAGTAGGCATGCACGAGCGAGTGGCGGATGTGCCGGACGTGCAGGTGCCAGGCGCGATGCACGACCGTGTGGTTCTCCTCGACCTGCGACGGCGTGAGCCCGCTGCCGCGATGCGGCGCGATGGGCATGATGTTCGTCGCGCCGTCGGAGAGCCAGAGCCCCGTGCCGGCGTACGCCACCTGCATCATGTGCCGCGCAAAGTCGCACGACGGATGATCCATCCGCTGCTCCGCCGCCGTGATGTTGCAGCTCGCCGTGTAGTCGTACGTCCCGAAGTGGGCGGCCACGGCGCGGCCGCGGGCAGCGTCGAGGAAGCGCGGCAGGTTCGACTCCCCCCGCTCGTTCAGGATCGACTGCGTCGTCTCGATCATGAACTCCATCCGCAGCGTGTTCGGCGCGAGGCCGAGCCGCGGCTCGATCAGGTCGAGCACGTCGATCAGCAGCGTGACCTGCTCCGGGATCTGGATCTTCGGCAGCGTGATGACGAAGCCCGGCGGCAGCACGCCCCCTGATTCGGCGAGCAGCGTCGTCAGGAAGATGTCCATCGTGCGGATGCCGCGGCGCAGCAGCTCCTGCGAAAACGTCTTGATGCGGATGCCGATGAACGGCGGCAGGGTGCCTTTGCGCATCCCCGCCGCAACTTCCCGCGCGGCGGCGGCAGCGTGGCCGTCCTCCTCCGCATCGGCGCGATTGCCGTAGCCGTCCTCGAAATCGATGCGGAAGTCCTCGACCGGCTCGCGCGTCAGCTTCTCCGCGACGCGCTGCCATATCGCGTCCGCCATCGTCTCGTTGCCCAGCCCGATCGCGCGCGCAAACGTGTACGGATCGCGCCCGTACTCGTGAAGAGCACGGACCGCCGCCTCACCCAGCTTCACCGTCGTATCCGACTTGAAGAGATGAGCGCCGCCATAGACGGTATGCACCGGCTGCCGCTCCCCCGCGTTGCCCGGAAAGCGGCGCATGAACGCGGAGAGAGCCGGATCGGCCCTGGCGATGAGAGGTGAGAGATCGGCGTCGGAGAGAGTTGAATTCATAGTTTTTGGTTGTTGGTTGTTGGTTGTTGGTGTTCAGCGTTCGAGAGCATCGCGTAGCGAAGCACCAAAAACCAACAACCAAAAACCAACAACTGGCGGCGCGGGTGGCTCGCCTCTACTGCTTTCTAATCATGTGCGCCACACCCCACCCGACCAGCACCAGCACGGCGAATACCACCATCCGGTACTCGCCGTAGACGGCGACGGGGGCGTGGTTGCTGATCATGAGGAAGACGGTGGGGACGACGATGTAGGTGTTGTGCTTCGAGCGGGTCTTGGCGCGGTCGGCGAGGCGTTGATCCGGGATCGCGCCCGTGCTCGCGGCCGCGACCATCTTCCGCTGCGCCGGGAGGATGCGCTCCCAGACGTTGGCGAACATGCACGTGCCGAGGAGGGCGCCGACGTGGAGGAAGGCGGCGCGGGGCGTCATGATCTGCGTCAGCCCGTACGCCAGGCCGACGAGCAGCACGTAGGAGATCACGATCCCGACGAGGTCGTTCTTCACCGTCAGCCAGAGGACGTCGTACACCTTGTAGCCGAGGATCATCGTGGCGATGCCGGCCACGACCGCCCAGCCCTTGCTCAACTGGCCGGGCGAACCGTCCACCATCAGGCCGCCGAGATAGTAGACGACCGTGATCAGCATGACGCCGCTGAGCCACGTGATCATCGCCTCCCACTTGAACCAGTGCAGCGTGTGGCCGGCCGCCGGCATCTTCTCTTTATTGACGACGTAGAAGCCGCCGCTGTGGACCATCCATACCTGCTCCGGATCGGTGGTGTGGAAACGGCGGTCCAGCCAGGTGAAGTAGTACGTCGCCCCGACCCACATGATGGCGGCGAAGATGTGCGTCCAGCGGAACGCGAGGTTGAGCCACTCCTGAACGTCGTAGGGGATCATCGCGCCGCCCTCTTGATGAACGCAGAACGCAGAACGGAGAACGCAGAATGAAGAAAGCGCTCCCCGTCCCCTCTTCTCAACTCTGCGTTCCGCGTTCTGCGTTCTGCGTTCATCATCGAGCCAACACCTCCGACCGCGTCGCCGCCGTCATCCTCATCAGAATCTCCTCCCCACTCGCCGGCACCTGCAATTGTCCGCCGCCGAGCGCGTGCTTCACCGCGGTCCAGACGCTGATCGCCATCAGCAGCGGCGGCTCGCCGACTGCCTTGCTCCCGCCGATGTTCACCGGGTTGTCGGCGTCGATCCAGTCGACGTTGAACACCGCCGGCAGGTCGTTGACGTTCGGGATCTTGTACGTCGTCGGCGAATGCGCGAGCAGCCGCCCTTTCTCGTCGTACCGCAGCTCCTCGGTCGTGAGCCAGCCCATCCCCTGAATGAACGCGCCGGTGATCTGGCCGCGGTCGATCCCGGGATTGAGCGGCTTGCCGATGTCCATCAAAACGTCGCTGCGCAGCACCTTCAGCTCGCCGGTGAAACGGTCGATCAGCACTTCGGACGCCGAGCAGCCCATCGTGTAATAGAGGAAGGGGTTGCCACGGCCGCTCGTCCAGCTCCAGTCGATGCGTGGCGTCGCGTAGAAACCCCGCTCCCCGAGGGAGACGCGCAGGCGATAGGCCACGGCGACGACCTGGTCGAACGGGAGACGCGTCGACGGCGCCCGCTCGTCCCACACCCAGCCGTCGACGAAATGCACGCTCTCCGGCGACGGCTCCAGTTCCTTGTCGATCAGCGCCAGCTCGCGCGCCGCCACTTCGGCCATCCGCGCGCGGATGCGGCGGCAGGCGTCCACGGCCGCGCTGCCGTTGAGATCGGCCGCGCTCGACGCGGCGGTGGCTGAGGTGTTGTTGTTCTTCTCCGTGGACGTGATCATCACCAGCACGCGTTCGACGTTCACGCCCAGCTCATCGGCCACGAGCTGGCGGATCTTCGTGTTCACGCCCTGCCCCATCTCCGTCGCGCCGGTCGAGACCTGCACGCTGCCGTCGAGATAGATGTTCACCAGCGCGTTCGCCTGGTTGAGGAACTTCGTGTTGAACGAGATGCCGAACTTCACGGCCGTCAGCGACAGGCCGCGCAGGTGCGTCTTCGACTCGCGGTTGAAGCGGAGGACGTCCGCCATCCGGCCGCGATAGTCACAGCGCTCGCTGAGCTCCTCGAAGAGGCGTGGCAGTGTGTTGTTGCGGACGATCTCGCCGTACGGCGTCACGTTGTTCGCATCGACGCCGTAGCAGTTGAGGCGTCGCACGTCGAGCGGGTCCTTCCCGAGCTTCGCGGCGATCTCCTCGATCGCGCATTCGATCGTGGCCACACCTTGCGGTCCGCCGAAACCCCGGAACGCCGTGTTCGGCGGCATGTTCGTCCGGCAGATCGTGCCGCTGATCTCGACGTGCGGCAGCCAGTAGGCGTTCTCGACGTGGGTCATCGCCCGCCCCATGACCGCCGGGGAGAGATCGGCGTAGGCGCCTCCGTCGGAGAAGAGATCGAAGATCGCGCCGGTGATCAGACCGTCGTTCGTGTAACCGATGCGGTAGCGGTTGCGGAAGGGGTGGCGCTTCCCCGTCGCGTGCATGTCCAGGTCCTTGTCGTAGACGATGCGCGCGGGGCGACGCGTTTTCTGCGCGACGAGCGCCGCCATCGCCGCCGGCTGCGTGGCCTGACACTCCTTGCCGCCGAATGCGCCCCCCATCCGCTTCGTCAGGACGACGACCTGGTTCATCGTCAATCCGAGCAGATGGGCCACGACTTCCTGCACTTCCGTCGGGTTCTGCGTCGACGAATGGATCGTCAGCGCGCCATGCTCCCCCGGCACCACGATCGCGGCCTGCGATTCGAGGTAGAAGTGATCCTGGCCGGCGTTGACGAAGACGCCATCGAGCACGTGCTCCGCCTCGGCCAGCGCGCGAGCGGCATCGCCGCGGCGGATGAAGCGCGTCTCACCGATGAAGCTCTCGGCGGCGACCGCTTCCTCGATCGTGAGGATCGGCTTCAGCTCTTCGAGCTCCACGCGGATGGCCATCTTCGCGTAGCGCGCGGCCTCCGGCGTCTCGGCGGCGATGACGACGATCGGCTGGCCGATGAACGTGGCCACGTCTTCGGCCAGCAGGATCTCGTCCTTGAGGATCGGCCCGAAGAGGTTGTGGTGCAGATCTTCGTGCGTGTACAGGCCGACGACGCCGTCGATGTCGCGCGCCGGACCGAGGTTGATGGAGACGATGCGCGCGTGCGCGTAGGGGCTGGCGTAAAAGTCGACGACCAGCTCACCGGCGAGCGGCGCGACGTCGTCGATGTACAGCGACTCGCCGGTCACGTGACCGCGAGCCGAATCGTGCTCGATGTTCCTGCCGACGACGGTCATGAGCCTGCCTCGCTTACGTCGTAGTAGAACTTCTTGAGGACGTTCCGGGCTAGCTGCAGCCGGAAGTCGCGCGAGCCGCGCACGTCGGAGATGGGCGTGATCTCTTCGCGGGCGATCTCCCCCGCTTCATCGAGCACATCCAGCGCGAACGGCTTCCCCGAAAGAAAGGCCTCGGTGCGCGGCAGCCGCAGCACCAGCGGCCCGACGCCACCGTACGCGATGCGGATCGCGCTGATGCGCGAGTCGTCGCGGCGCAGCAGCATCGCCGCCGTGAAGCTGGAGATGTCGAGGTGGCTCCGCTTCGAGATCTTGTAGAGACGGAGCGTGTCGTTGCCCGCGGGCAGCGGGACGAGGATGCGCGTGATGATCTCGTCCGGCCGGAGGTCGAGCGTCTTGTAGCCTTTGTAGAAGGCGTCGATCGGCACGACGCGCGCGCCGTCTTTGCCCGTCAGCTCCAGCTTCGCGCCGGTGACGTAGAGGAACGGCAGCGAATCGGCGATGGGCGAGGCGTTGGCGATGTTGCCGGCCAGCGTGCCGGCGTTTTTGATCTGCGGCGAACCGAAGCGGTCCATGACCGGCGCGAGCTGCGGCACGAGCTCGCGCACGAAGCTTTCGAACTGCGCGAGGGACACGCGTCCACCGACGACGAGCGTGCCGTCGTCGAGACCGATGTCGCCCATTCCTTCGATGCCGGAGAGCGAGAGCACCGCGTCCGGCACGAAGCCCCGCTTGTTGCACCAGACACCAAAGTCCGTCGCCCCCTGCACGATCACGCACTTGGGGTTCTCGGCCTTGAAGGCGATCGCGCTGGCGAGATCGACCGGCTTGAAGAAGTTGTCGATGCGCACGGCCTCACCGGCCAGCGCCTCGAACTTGCGCAGCATCGTCGCACCCGGATAGAGCTGCTCGATGCGCTGCATGCGCGCGCCGTCCGTCTCGAGCCCCGCCTTCACGATCGGCTCGTAGCCGGTGCAGCGGCAGAGATTACCCGTAACGGCGCGGCGGATGTCGGCTTCATCAGGCGTGGACGTCTCCTCGTACATCGCCGTCATGGCCACGATGAAGCCGGGCGTGCAGTAGCCGCACTGCGCCCCATGGCAGCGCACCATCGCTTCCTGCACCGCATTCAGCTCGCCGCGCGGCGCGAGCCCCTCGACCGTGACGACGTGCGTGAGGTCGAGTTGAAAGAGGAACTGGATGCAGGAGTTGACCGGCCGGTACTTCAACGCGCCGTTCTCGACGCGCCCGACCAGCACCGTGCAGGCGCCGCAGTCCCCCTCCTCGCACACGATCTTCGTGCCGGTGGCCCGCTGGCCGTAGCGCAGGTAGCGCGAAAGGGTCTGAAAGGCCTCGGCACGCCTGCTGACGCGCTGCGGCTTCCCGTTGATGTAGAAAAGGATGTGGTCGCGCAAGGTGCGCGAAATTGTACGGCTATTCGGCGTACTCGCGGAGATGCGAGATCCGGCCCTCGGCTTCGGTGCGCCAGGGGGACTCCGGATCCCGGTCCGCCGCGAGGTACGCCTGCCATAGAGCCAGCGCTTCCTTGTCTCGGCCAATCGCTTCCACGATCACCGCGTGATTGAACTTCGCATCGAGGCGTTCGGGATCGAGCGTCAGGGCGCGCTTCACGGCCGCTTCGGCGTGCGCGAGATCTGCTTCGCTGCCACGGGTGCAATAAGCAGAGGCAAGATCGTTCCAGTAAGTCGCGTTATCCGGCTCGGCTTTCGCTGCAAGCTCCAGCTTCGCGATGGCTTCGTTCAGGTACTTGCGGTCGAGCACCAGGTAGGAAACCCCGACCGCATGAAGGTCCTCGGGCCGCTGCGATTCCAGGAGGTCCCCGATGACACCACTGGCCGCCGCGTCGACTGCGTACTGACGCTTCTCCTCGTCGGACGGACCGCGGGGCGTGTCCGGCCTCGGCGCATACGGAAAACTGCTGATCCGCGCGATCGTTGGACGTACTGGCGCCGTTCCAAGTGCCAGATTCACTGGAGTCAAGGGGCCCTTACGCGATTGCCACCACCCCGCCCCGCCGACCACCAGCGCGATCATCGCGGCGGCGGCAAACGTCGGCATCCACGACTGCTTGCGCGGCGCGACTATCGGCACGGCCGGCTGTGCGGCCGGCTCCGGCGCAACATCTGTGGCAAGAGGCTCCACAATCTCGATTCCCAGTTCCCGCTCTTCCAGTCCGAGCTCCCCGAGGATCGCCACGCATCTCGCGCAGCCCTCCACGTGGCGGCCGACTTCAGCCAGTTCCGACCCTTGCAGTCGTCCCTCGAAGAATGCCCCCAGCACTTCGGGGTCCGGGCAGTGACGCGGCGCGGTTGCGTTCATGTGCGCTTCTCCTGATCGCTACCGCTCATGCCCCCACTCCTCATTTAGACGGACGCGCCGTCGCATTTGTCAGCAATCCGAAGTCGAGATCGACCGCCGGCTCCTCGATCAGCTCCTCGATGAAGGACGCGCGCACCCCGGCTGCTTCCAGTTTCTGGCGGAATTCGCGGAGACGGTTCTCGATGCGCCGGTACAGCGGTTTCTGCTCGATGCCGAGCATACGCGAGACCTGCGCCGTCGTTAATCCCGCCTCGAATCGCAACCGGAAAATGAGCCGGTCCTCTTCCGGCAGTCCGTCGATCGCCTCACGTACGCACACGCTGACGGTACGGCCGAGCGCGACCCGCTCCTGCTCGACGACCGCGGACGAAGGGTCGTCGCGCGGCGTCGCCGGCTCGTATTCGAGCGCTTCACTGCCCACTTCCCGCAGACGGGCTCGCCGTCGCGGCAACCTCTCCGCCAGCGCGACGAGCGCCTCCCGTTCCAGCGACGCATTGCCACGCAGCATCAATTGAATGGCTTCGTCAACGGAAAGACGGTCGCGATGGATGAACTGCTCGAGCTGCATCGCCGTCGGACCAAGCCGTTTCGCCTCGGCCGACGCATGCCACTTGCCGAGCGTGTGATTGCGCAGGTCGAGCAACAGATTCCGCACCACGGTGCCGATGAACGCTATGAACTCACAGCGCTCCCCGAACTTCCGCAGAATCGCATAATCATTCTCGATCAGCTTCAGCTTGACCTGCGAGTCGAAATCCTCCGCATCCGCCCCATACAGACGTCCGCGCCTGCAGACACGACGGATCACCCTCTCGATCGTCGCGAGCTCACGGAGAAACAATTCGTCCGGCGGCAAGGCACTCATACCAGCAGAAAAGGAGAGCTACACCTTACCATTA
Source organism: Thermoanaerobaculia bacterium (assembly GCA_036399695.1). Classification (GTDB taxonomy): domain Bacteria; phylum Acidobacteriota; class Thermoanaerobaculia; order Gp7-AA8; family Gp7-AA8; genus DASVEE01. The sequence goes on from DASWMP010000380.1 coordinate 7,949, forward strand.
TTGCGGCGCAAAAACGTGTGACTCGGCTGTTATGGTCAATGGGCGTAACAGGCCCCCCGCGTGCGCCGGCGCACGCGTACGCGTTAGCGCCGGCGGCCAGCGGGCCGGTCATGACGCCTGCCGGTACGTCAAACCGTGGGTGACGTCCGCGGCTCGTTGGCCACGCTCGATCGAGCCGGCCGGTTGTACGTCCAGAGCATGCTCGGCACGCCGATCACCTGCACAATGTGATCGCTCCGCTTCTCGATCCACGACGCCGCCCGATCGAACGCGATGGCCAGCAGGCAGATCCCGCTCGCCGCTGCAAGCGCACGCGGCATGTTGTACAAGCCGGCGGCCTTGAGCAGCACGTGACCCAACCCTCGTTCGGCGGCGATGAACTCACCGATGAAGGCGCCGAGGAGGCTGAACCCCACGTTCAGCTTCATCGAGTTCATCACCCATCGGATCGACGCCGGCATGATGATCTTCACCAGGAGCTGCCGGCGGCTTGCGTTCATCCCCTGCACGTTGTTGATGAGATTCACGTCGACCTGCATCGCACCGCTGTACGCCTGGTTGAAGGCAACGAACACAGTCGACAGCGCCGCCAGAGCCGCTTTCATTGTAAACCCGACGCCGAACCAGACGATCATCAGCGGCGCGACCACGAACACCGGCAGCGACCCGAGCGCCACGACGAACGGCTGCGCCACCTCCGCGGTGCGCTGGGAAGACCAGAGCGACAGACCGGCCACCGTTCCGACGGCGGTCCCGATCAGGAGGCCCACGATGGCCTCACTGGCGGTGACGAAGAGATCGTAGACGAGCCCTTCGCGAAGCAGGCGCCCCAGCTCGATGACGATCGCCGACGGCCGTCCGACGAAGAACATGGCACTGACGGACGTCTGTCCGATGATCTCCCAGAACGCCAGGACCACCACGACAATCCCGGCCTGCCACATGCGTGTAATCCATTCGTGCCGCTTATGAGTCATGAGCCACCTGCAGGTCGTTCCAGATCTGATTGAAGAGAGCCGAGAACTCGGAAGTCTCGCGGCACCGCACGGCGTCGTGGGCAACCGCGGCCGGCAAATCAGGAATGTACTCGGCCACCACGCGTCCGGGATGCGCCGACAGCACGACGATGCGATCGCCGAGGAAGATTGCCTCTTCGATGTTGTGCGTCACGAAGACGGTGGTGATCCCGTACACCTGACACATGCGCTTGAACACGCCGTTCAGCCGCAGCCGTGTCACGAAATCGATCGCCGAAAAAGGTTCATCGCAGAACAGCAGGCGTGGCTCGCTGACAACGGCCCGGAGGATCGCCACGCGCTGCTGCATTCCTCCGGAGAGCGCTTCAGCCATGTAATGTTCGAAGCCGCGCAAGCCGTACTCCGTGATGGCCCGCATGACCTGCTCCACCGTCGTTTCATTCAGGCGCCCGCGCAGTTCGAGGCCGAGACACGCATTCTGAAGGAGCGTCCGCCACGGCAACAGACTGCTTGCCTGGGCGATGTACGCGGAGGTCGAATCCGCCAGCGCCGTCTTCACGATCGTTCCGGAGCTCGGCTGGAGGAGGCCGGAAAGGAGCTTGAGCAGCGTCGACTTGCCGCAGCCACTCGGGCCGACCACCGACAGCAGTTCCTTCTCACGTACTTTCAGACTGACGTTGCGCAATGCATCCGTTCGCCGGTGCTTCTTGTCCTCATAGAAAAACGATACGTCCTGTGCCTGGATCACCTCGGTCATCGATCAGCTCCCCCCCGCCGGCGATGCCGGCTCGACCGGCACCAGGGTGAACAATGCGATCAGCACCGACACGACGAGAGACGCTGTCGCTGTCGGTTCCCAGGCCGATTCGATTCCGATGAGTGCACAAGCACCCGCGCCGAGTACGACCATCCAGAGGAGGATGAACCGCACGCGTTGGCGTGGCAGCTTCAGAAGAGACGAGACGAATACCGCCAGCAGCGCGGTCGCCGGCACGACGAGGAGCGACACAGGGTGCAACCACTTCGCCACCGCCGCGCCGATCGTGAACGCAACAAGGAAAGCAACCAACCGGCGTGGCGTGAGCTGCCGGGCCGCGGCCGCGTCAGCCGCCGACTCGGGCGGCGGCCGATGCTCCGTCAGCGGCAGCAGGAGCTCGGACTTTGCCGCTTCCTCCGCATACCGGGAGTAGTACTGGATCGACGCCTCATAGGTGTCGCTCGCGCGGCGCAGCTCCACATCTTTGAAGTCGATCCCATGTGCATCGGCGAATGCCCGCGCCGCGTTCAGCCAATGCGCCTCGCTGATGTCGAGCGTGATTGGAAAGACCTGGGAGTCCGATGCACGCTTCAACGCGGCCGGTGCCTCGTGGCCGAACGGGAAATGATCGCGCGCGAATGCCAGTACGTCCGGATCCTGCAGGCGTACGAGCAGCGTGGCACGTTGCAGGGCTCGTACGACCCCCGCCACAACGAGCGGGTACGCATCGATGACGTCTTGACGGGTGACCAGCGCCGTGACGAGAACGTTGTTGTACTCCGGCGTCGTACCGAGCGCGATGTCGATGCCGTAGCCTTGCCTCTCCGACAGTAGCGCCGCAATCTGCAGAGGATCCGGCGAGAGCGCTACCGTTCCAGGCTCCGCCTTCTTCAGCGCCACCAGTTCGAAGCCGCGCGCCACTGGCCGGACGAACTCCGCCACGGTTCCGAGCTTCTTGGCCGCACGGTGGATCCGGCTGGCAATCGCGTACGAAGTCGTGCCCTGGTCGTAGGTAATCACCCGCTCGAACTGGCCGAGGTCCGCGAAATGGCGGATCTGATGCGTCTGATGATCGACAGCCCAGAAGGCTGCATTCGTGATCAACCCGGCGACCACCGCCGCACGGCAACCGCGCGCCGTACTGTCGCGCACACTGTCATCCAGCAGCCACACAGGGTCTGCCAAGGCGAATTCGACCGTCGAATCCGGGAGCCGGCTGGAGACGAGACGCTCCAGCGATGCCTTATCGGATCGGGCGACCACAGGAGTCAGGTCGAGCGCGAACTCCTCCGGCAGGTAACCGAAGAAATTCTTGTATTTCGCGTAGTAGAACGGCAGATACAGAAAGTGGTGATCGGTCTCGACCACCGTCAGTACCGCCTTGCTCGTGCGGTCCCCTAGTGTTTCGACGCGCATTGGATCGCCCGCTCCGCAAAGGAGTTGTCGACGTAGGTGGAGAGAGGTGCCGCGGCGTGCAGGTCACCGGCTTCCCGGCGGAGCGCCACGGCGCTGTCCCACGCTTTTGCGCTCGTGACGAGCGTGCGCGGGAGAATGCCGTCGGCAACGACGCGCTCAAGCGCGCTCTGAGCCACTGGCTGCGACACCTCGGGGAACCGGCGCGCCAGCAGCGGAAGTGCCTCCTGCGGACGCGTCCGGATCAGGTCGAGAGCCTCCTGCAACGCGCAGGTCGTGCGCGCCACGACATCGGCATTCTGCGTAGCGTATCGCGGAGACGCCGTCAGGCCTGTGATGGCGAAATCACCGTATCGCGAAGCCAAGGAATAGACGACGCGCGCGCCGTCATTCGTCGCCTGCGACACGTTCGGTTCGAGCTCCAGCCCGACGTCGGCCGCACCGGCTTTGAGCATCGGGATGATCGTTCCGAACGCGCCCTGTCGGATGTTCGGCTTGATGTTTCCGCTGCGGAACATCTTCGCCTGCAGTACATACGCGGTGGACGGCTCAGGAAACGTGGCAACGGACAATGCCTTCAGCTCGGAAGGCTGCGAGATGTTCTTCACTTTCGAGGAGAAGGTGATGCCCCAGAACGGCACGCCGTTGACAATCGAGGCGACGACCTTCCCCGGCTGGCCTCGCTCGGCGGCCACGGCGACGAATGTCGGATCGGCTACTCCGAACTGTGCGCTGCCGCTCAGGACTGCCGCCCACGTCTTGTCGTCACCACCAGTGGTCGTGATCGTGACGTCGAGGCCGTGCTTCTTGAACAAGCCGGCATCGAGCGCCACGTAAAGCGGCGCGTACAGGAAAAAGTCTCCCGCCTGGGCGATCGTGATTTTCACCGGTCGCGCGGGCGGCGGAGCCGTTCCCTTGGGCGGTGCCGCCGGCCGTTCGGTGCAGGCGAGGATCGTGATGGTGAGCGCGAGGACTGCGGGCAACCTCAAGAATCGACGCATCGGTATCTCTCTTTCCACTCGTGCTGAACACTAGTGAGTGGGACCGATCGCCGCAATTCCCCGGCTGGTGGCTATTTTGAGAAGACGACGTAAGGCCTCTCCGGCGGGCCGGCACGCCCGGCAGCGCTGGTTGTT
>DASWMP010000381.1:0-19250 GCA_036399695.1 Thermoanaerobaculia bacterium
GTCCGCGGAGGTGCAGCGTTCTTGCGTCATTTCGCGCGTGACGGACAAGATTGTCCGTCCTCCACTTCTCCCCCGAATTGCGGACCTTCAACCGGAGAACTACACTTCCGCCCTCACTCCTATGGCCACGCCCAAACCCCAGCTCTCCACCGCGGAACTGGAGACTCTCATCCTCGACGTCCTTGCGGCCGAAGGGCGGCCTGTGACCGTCACGGAGATCCACCGGGCCATGCCGAAGGCGCTCCGGCCGGCGGCGAAAGCGCTGGGCGTCGTCGTCGGCGCGCTCGCCGAGGCGAAGCGCCTCTTCCGCATCGGACGCCGTTACAGCGCGCAGCCCGACCGCACGCTCCACGACCGCATCCTCCGCCTCACCGGCGACGAGGCGCTCACCGCCGCCGCCATCGCCAGGCAGCTCCGCGCTCCCGCCACCCGCGTGCGCGCAGCGCTCGGTGAACTGGTCGCCGATGGCGAGCTGCATGCCTATCCGAAGCAGCAGCGCGTCATCCGCTACGGCGTGCAGCCACCGTCACCGGCGGAGCTGCTGCGTCCCGAGCTGGCCCGGCTCCTCGAAAGCGCTGCCAAACTCGGCATCGGCGAAGCCGAGGCGAAGAACGCCCTGCGCACGCTCCTCGGCGTCGCCACAACGAAGGGTGACGATCCGATCGTCGCCGCCATCCGCGAGCTCAACCCCGACGGCGCCCTCGTCTACCTGCCGCATCTCCGCACCGCGCTCGCCTCGTCCTTCAACGACAAGCCGTCATTCGACCGCGCCGTCCTCGGCCTGCTCGCCCGCGGCACCATCCAGTTGCAATCGCACCCTACCCCTTCCCTCCTCGGCGCCGCGGAACGCGACGCAATGATCGAGGACGGCCGCGGCGGCTACTTCAGCGCCATCGGCCTTCGCTGACCGGAGACCCCGATGACCGACGCGCTCCAGATGTTGCGCCGTACGCTCCGCAACCCCTTCCTCCAGAACCGCGTCGATACCGCCTGGGACGCGCGCTCGATCGCCACTGACGTCGCGGCCATCAACGGCGACGCGTTCCACCAGGTGCTGCGCACCATCGCCGACGTCCGCTCGTCGCGGCAGTCGCACGGGCTGCTGCTCGCCGGCGAGCCCGGCTCCGGCAAGACGCACCTGCTCAACCGCGTGCGCCGCTGGATCCAGCAGGACGAGCACGCCTGGTTCGTCTACATCCTCCCGATCACCGCCCCCGACCGCGTCTACCGCGACATCCTGCAGGCCACCGCCGGCGACATCACCCGCGGCGCCCCCGACACCCACGGCATCACGCAGCTCGCCGTCGCCGTGGCCCGCCTCTTCATGAGCGACGTCAACGCGCCGATCCGCGACATCGCCGGCTGGTGGCGCCGCGTGATGGACGAATACCCCGCCGGCGACGCGCTCGCCGGCTATCTGATGAAGCATCTCGACGTCTTCGTCCTGCCGCTCAATCTCGACGGCTCGGTCGTCCGCGTCGTCGCGCAGTTCCTGGCCGGCCGTAACCGCGCCGCGGCGCGCGACTGGCTCCTCGGCCGTTCGCTCCCCGACGAGACACTGGAGCGCCTCGGCGTCGCCTTCAGCCTCGACGAAGAATCGACGGCGCTCACCGCCCTCTCCACGCTCATCCGCCTCGGCGGCGAGCTCTCGACCGTCGTCTTCGCCTTCGACCAGATCGAAGGGCTGCAGATCGATCCCGACGACCGCACCGGCCTCCTCGCCTACGCCCACGCCGCCACGCAACTGCTCGCGCTGCACGAGAACGTGGCCATCGTCACCTGCGCGCAGGTGCACTTCGTCGGGCGGCTGGAGGAGATCGTCGGCCGCGCGCTCTTCGACCGCATCGCCGAACGGCGCTCCAGCCTCAAGCTCGTCACGCCGTCCGAAGCGAGGCAGCTCGTGCAGCAGCGGATCGATGGGGATCCGGACATCGGGCAGGTGAAGCTCTTCGAGCAGGCGAAGAACGCCGATGCGGTCTGGCCGCTGACGAATTCACAGATCGAGCTCCTGTCGATGCCGAGCGTCAGCGCGCGCCGCCTGCTGATGGGCTGCCGCGAGCTGTTCGACGCCTGGCAGATGCGTGAACCGGAGCGTCCGGCGGCGCAGGTCGTAGCGGCCGTCCAGGCGGTGCCGGCGTCACTCGACGACGTCTGGGACGCCGCGCTGGACGAAGAACGGGAGCGTCCCGCACTCATCGACGACGGCGTCATCGTCGACGGCCTCCTGCGCGCCGCCGGCAGCGAGGGAGTGCAGGCGGAACGGGCCACGAAGATCCGCGACGTCGACGTGCTGATGAAGCGCGACGGCAAATCGATCGCCGTCGCCGTCTGCAACGCCGAGAACCTGACCAGCCTGGCCACGCGGCTCAAGCGGCTCGGCCAGCTCCACGCGCAGAAAAAGTTCGACGAGCTCGTCGTCGTGCGCGACCAGCGGCTGCCGATCAAGGCCACGGCGAAGGCGGCGCAGCAGCGCCTGCGCGAGCTGGCCGAAGGGGGCGTGCGCGTCGTGCGCCTCTCCGCCGAGGCGTATGCCGCGCTCGCGGCGCTGCGGCGCCTGCTCGCCGACGCCGCTGCCGGCGACCTCACCCTCGACGGCCGTCCCGTGCAACCCGAAGAGCTCAAAGCCTGGCTCGCGCAGAACACCCCGCCGGCCGTCGTCGAAGCGGTGCGCGCCGTCGCCGGAGCGGCCGCGGACACGGCGCCGCAGCAGGAGACCGCGTCGCGCGTGCAGGAGCTGCTCGTGGGGCGCTGGATCGTCCCGCTCGAAACGCTCGCCGCCGACGCGAAGTTGTCCGTCGACGACCTCCGTGACGTCGTCGCCCGCGAGAGCGCAATTTTCGGCCTGATCCGTGGTGAACGCGGCGACCGCGACCTCCTGTACCTCCGCAGCAGCGCCATCGAGCGAGCCTGAGCCATGACCCGACTGGTCAACGTCACGGAAATCCGCAACAACGTCTACTGGGCCGCCGGCGGTCCCCGCTCCGCCGGCGACGGCTCGCGCGCGCTGCCGCTCCTCGGCACGATGTTCCACCAGGCCTTCGCCGGCCTCACCGGCAGCGACGAACGGGTGAACCTCGTCCGGCCGCTCGAGCGCGCCGATGCGACGCCGGAGTCCTGGCGGCGCGAGCTGGCGTCGCACGCCTACGCCTGGCACGTCGCCCCGCGCCTCGAAGAGCATCAGGCCGAGCTGCAGGGCGAAGCGGCGGCCGTCGCGTCGTACTGGGAAGCGGTCTGCCACCTCACCGGCTGGCTCGCCGATCTCGTCTGGGAGCAGCGCGGCGCCGGCCGCAGCGTCGCCGAAGCGCGCGAAGTCGTCTTCGCCGGCAGCGAGCGTGAAGTCAGCGTGACGCTGCACGACGAGCAGTGGAGCGCGCCCGTGACGGTCAACGGCCGCATCGACGCCCTCCTGCGCCAGCCGCGCACCGGCGCCCTCTGCGCCCTCGAGCTCAAGTCCGGCCGCACCGCCCCCGAAGCCGACGCCTGCCAGGCCGCGATGTATCGCCTCCTCCTCGGCAGTGAAGACGTCGCCCTCCTGTCGTTCAAGCCCGAGCCCCACGAACAACGCTTCGCCTCCGACCAACTCAAAGAAGCCCAGACGAAACTCAAAGCCCTGATCGGCCGCCTCGGCGGCGTCCTCGAAGACGAATCGGCCGCTCCGGCGAAAAAGCGCAAACCCAGCCAACCGTCCCCCGCTCCGGCAACTCCCGCAACTCCGGTTCCCCCGCCAACCGCCAACCGCCAACTGCCAACTGAAACCGGCCAGCGCATCATCGACGCCCTCCGCGAAGGGGGCGTGAAAGTGAAGCTCGACGGCGAGCCGCTCACCGGCCCCGCCTTCGTCCGCTACTTCGTCGACACCGAGCCGGGCGTCCGTCCCGACCGCATCCCGCAGCTCGCCATGACGATCTGGACCCGGCTGCGCACCCTGGAGCCGCCGCAGATCTCCATCCAGCGCGGACGCATCGTCATCGACGTCGAGCGCGCCGACCGGCAGACCGTCTACTGGCGCGACCTCCGCGATCAGCTCGCGCAACCGTCGCGCGCCGGCAGTTCGAGATTCCCCGTCGGCGTGGCCATCGACGGCACGCTGCACTGGGCCGACTTCGCCAAGCCCCAGGACTCGCACATGCTCGTCGCCGGCACCGCCGGCAGCGGCAAAAGCGAATGGCTCCGCGCCGCCATCGCCAGCCTCCTGGCGCAGAACACCCCATCGACGCTACGGCTGCTCCTCATCGACCCGAAACGCACCGCCTTCCACGCCTTCGAATCATCCCGCTCGCTGCACGTCCCCGTCGTCTACCCCGACGACGTCGACATCGCCCCCATCTTCACGGAGCTGATCGACGAGATGGAGCACCGCTACCGCCTCATCAGCGAAGCCGGCCTCCCCGACCTCGGCGCGTACAACCTCAAGCACGACCCCCTCCCGCGCATCGTCTGTTTCTGCGACGAATACGCGGACCTGGTCATGGGCCGCCCGGCCGAACGCAAAGAGACCGAACGCCTCGTCGGCCGCCTCTCCGCCAAAGGCCGCGCCGCCGGCGTCCACCTCGTCTTCGCCACCCAACGCCCGTCCCGCGAAATCGTCACCGGCGTCATCGACACGAACCTCATGGCCCGCGTCTGCCTCCGCGTCGTCAAACCCGCCGAGTCCCGCATCGTCCTCGGCGGCGACAACGGCGCCTCCACCCTCCTCGGCCGCGGCGACCTGCTGTTCAAAGACCTCGGCGCGCCCGTGAGGTTGCAGTCGCCATATGTAGAGGATGAGGAGCTGGCGGCGTTGGTGTAAGGGCGGGGAGCCGTTGTACAGGCGCACAGAGTGCGCCGATACCCTCGTGCGCGGGCGGCATTCGAGCCCTCGGCACGCTCTCGCCCCGACCTCTCCACACGCCGGAGGCGTGTCGTAAGGTAGCCGGTGGCAATCGCCGCAGGCGAGCCGCCACCGGTTACGGTTGCAGAGAAAGTGCACCCCGGCGGGGTGCCGGACCCGACCCCTGCCGGGGTCGAAACGAAGGGCGGATCTCATCCGGTGGCGGCGTGCCTTCGGCACTTGCCACCGGCTACCGTACGACACGCCTCCGGCGTGTACACGCACGATCCTCTTCGATCTCCGCAGCCGCGTCTTCGAAGAGCTCCAGATGCATCAGCGGTCGGCGCGGTGCAGGTGTGCCCGAACCTCGGCCCAGGCGATCGTCTTCACTTTTCCCGCTCGATAGTCGGCCATCCGTCTTTCGATCTCTGCCGCCCAGGCTTCCTCGACCCCGTCATCGGCCGGCTCTTCGATGCTCTCGAGCAGTAGACCTGCAAGCTCAGCGCGGTCAGCTTCTGGTAACTCAGCGGCCTGTTCGTAAAGTTTTTCCACCAGACGCGTCATGGTTGGATTCTACCTCCTGCGGCCGACGATCAGCCCGCCTCGATGCTGACGCGAAGACCCGCGATCTGCGGCCGATGCCATTTACTTCCGCGAGCGGCCGGCCGCTTTCCGATCGGAACCGCGGTCCACGAACCGCCCCGTCTCGCCTCCGGTGGCGGCGTGCCTTCGGCACTTGCCACCGGCTACCTTACGACATGCCTCCGGCGTGTAACCACGAATCGCCTTTCGGTTACGTCCTTTCGCACGGAGCTCAAAAGTTCCAGCAAGCGGCCGGCGCTCCGCATCTCGGAGTGCGGTGGCGGAGGGCGCCGGCCCGCAGCTACCGCTCTGCTACACGTGTAAAAGAGCGGTGGCTGCGCGCCACCGCACTCCGAGATCCTGACGATTCGCACGCCGGAGGCGTGTCGTAGATTAGCCGGTGGTAATCGCCGAAGGCGAGCCGCCACCGGTTTGGTTGCAAGACGATTCGCACCCCGGAGGGGTGCCGTCGTGGTCACGGCGACGCAACGCTACGGCTCCGTTGACCATCTTCAGAACAGCTCCTCCGCCAGCGCGACGATGATCCCCGCAGGGCCTCGCATGTAGCAGAGTCGGTACTTGTCTTCGTACTGGACCACCTCGCCGATCAGTTCCCCGCCTTCGGGGCGGAGGCGGGCGACGGTGGCGTCGACGTTTTCGACGGTGAACATGACGCTTCGGAGGCCGAGGGCGTTTGGGGGGGCGACGGCGGGGTGGAGGTCGACCAGTTTCGGGTTGCGGAACTTCGTCAGCTCGAGTTTGCCGTGGCCATCGGGGGTGTGCATCATCACGATGTCGACCTGGATCCCTTCGATCCCGTTGATGCGGTCCACCCAGGGGCCCTCGATCGGCGCCTGGCCTTCGACCGTCATGCCGAGGGCGGTGAAGAAGGCGATGGCGGCGGGAAGGTCGTCGACGACGACGCTGATGTGGTCCAGTCTCTTGATCGTCATCTCGCTCGTATAGCAGAGGCGCCGCGCGGCAGTCGAGGCCAGAGGGGCGCGGGAAGCACCGCGATTTGCGGTACGCGCACCGCGATTTCCGGTTCACGCACCGCGATTCGCGGTTCGCGCTTCACGTTTTTGCGTTCACCGCACCGCGTTTTGCGGTTCGCGCAGCGCGTTTTGCGGTTCACGCACCGCTTTCAGCGATTCACGAACTGCGTTCTTCCGGTGCACGCATCGCTTTTTTGCGGTTCACCGCACCGCGTCTTCCGGTGCATGCACCGCGTTTTGCGGTTCACGCACCGCGTTTTGCGGTTCACGCAGCGCAGTTTGGAGTGCGGCAGCGACGCTTCATCAGCTGCCGCTTTCGCATAGCCGCAGCGTCGAGCTGCGGCCCGCGTGGTGCACGCCGCGAGGCGGAAGCTCGCCGCTTCCGCTAGTGAAAGCGGCAGCTGATGAAGCGTCGCTGCCGCACTCCAAACTGGTTTTCCACAAAGTGCGGGGATAATCCGCGCGTGATCCTGGTCCTGCATCTCGCGGTCGACGGCGACGGGTTCGCGCTGTGGGGGGAGACGGAGGCGCGGCGCACAGCCTTCAGCGCATTGGCCGAAGCGCTCGACCGCGCGGGGGTGAGCCTCGGCGGCAAGCAACGGCGCATGACCGCCTGGTTGCCATCGGTCGACAAGCACCCGGTGCCTTCGTCGCCAATGCTCGGCGAGATCACGGACAAGACGGCCACCATCACCCCCTGGACCGTCGACGCCCTCTCCATCGACACCGCCGCGGCGATGGACCTGCTCGCCGACGCGGTCGGCAAGCGGCTGCTCGCGCCGGGGGTGCTGGTCGGCGCGGACCTGGCGTTCTTCGCCACGGCCATGCGTTTTGCGGCGGTGCTGGTGACGCGGGGGCATGTGCTGCCGTCGCTCGAACAGCGCGGCAAGGCATGGCGGGCACGCTGGGCGCTGGCGCCGGCGGCGGCGGAGCACGAGCAGATCGCGTCGCTGGCGCGGGCGATGCCGCCGTCGGCGGTGGCGCTCGGGATGGATGCCGAGGGGGCGCCGGCGGTCGACCGGCGCGCGGTCGTCGAGCGCTTTCTCGGGGACGTCGCCGACCGGCTGATGCGTCGCGAGCAGAGCGTGAAGACGGGCGGCACGTCGCTGCACGACCGCTGGCTGGCGGCGCTCTTCACCGAGGATGGCGCGCTTGGTGGCGACGCCGCGGAGCTTCAAGCGCTGGCGCAGACAGTGGCGGAGTGGCGGAGGCCGGTCGTCGAGCAGTCGCTGTTCGACTTTCGCGTGGCCTTCCGCCTCGAGGAGCCGCCGCCGGACGGTGAAGTCGGCGACACGCACGACGTCTGGACCATCCGCCTGCTGCTGCAGAGCATCGAGGACCCGAGCCTGCTGGTGCCGCTGGAAGCGATCTGGAACAGCGGCCAGCGCGGCGAAGAGGCGGCCGACGTGCGGCGTCTCCTACGGCGCGGCGGCGGCGAGGCGAAGCGCTTCATCCTCAGCTCGCTCGCGCACGCGGCCTCGCTGAGCCGTTCGGTGGACGCGCTGCTGCGGCAGCCGATGCCGTCGGAGATCACGACGGACACGAACGGCGCGTTCGCCTTCCTCAGTTCCGACGCCGCGGCGCTGGAGAGCGCCGGCTTCGGCGTCTTCCTCCCCTCCTGGTGGAGCCGCCGCGGGACGAAGAAGCGGCTCTCGCTGCGCGGTGAAGCGCGGGCGCCGAAGTTCAAGTCGAAAGGCGCGCTGTCGATGGAATCGCTCGTCGAGGTGCGCTGGCGCGTGGCCCTCGGCGACGAGGTGCTGTCGATGGAGGAGCTGCAGTCGCTGGCGCGGATGAAGGTCTCGCTCGTGCGGCTGCGCGGCCAGTGGGTGCAGTTGCGGGCGGACGAGATCGAGGAAGCGATCCGCTTCGCCCGGGCCAAGGCGGCCAAGGTGACGCTCGGTGAAGTGGTGCGGCTCGATCTCTCCGGCACCGCGCCGGGAGCGAGCGCGCTGGAAGTGACGGGCGTCTCGGCTGAAGGGGAAGTGGCCACGCTGCTGGAGCGGGTCACGGGGAAGCGCGACTGGGAGGAGCTGCCGCCGCCGGAGGGCTTCGCCGGGACGCTGCGGCCGTACCAGGCGCGCGGCTATTCGTGGCTGGACTTTCTGTCGACGACCGGCTTCGGTGCCTGTCTGGCGGACGACATGGGCCTCGGCAAGACGGTGCAGACGCTGGCGCTCATCCAGCGGCAGTGGCTCGAAGCGCGCGGGCCGGTGCTGCTCATCTGCCCCACGTCCGTCACCGGCAACTGGGTGCGCGAAGCGGCCCGTTTCACGCCGGAGCTGCCGCTGCTGCTGCATCACGGCAGCGACCGCGAACGGGGGGAAGCGTTCGTGGCCAGAGCGGAGCAGAGCGGCCTCGTGATCAGCAGTTACTCGTTGCTTGCGCGCGACGTGGAGACGCTGCAGCACGTGCCCTGGAAAGGGGTCGTCCTCGACGAAGCGCAGAACGTGAAGAACTCGGAGACGAAGCAGGCCAGGGCGGCGCGCGCGATCGCGGCCGGCTTCCGCGTCGCGCTCACCGGCACGCCGGTCGAGAACAACATCGGCGATCTCTGGTCGATCATCGATTTCCTGAATCCCGGCTACCTCGGCAGCGCTTCGTCGTTCCGGCAGCGCTTCTTCCTCCCGATCCAGACGCAGCGCGATCCGAATGCCATCGAGCAACTGCGCCGCCTCACCGGGCCGTTCATCCTCCGCCGCCTCAAGACCGACAAGTCGATCATCGCCGACCTGCCGGAGAAGAACGAGATGAAGGTCTATTGCACGCTGACGAAGGAGCAGGCCTCGCTCTATCAGGCGGTGGTGAAGGAGGCGGAGGATGCGATCGCCGAGACGGAAGGGATCAACCGCAAGGGGCTGATCCTGGCGACGCTGACGAAGCTGAAGCAGGTCTGCAATCACCCGCGGCAGTTGCTCGGCGACGCCTCCCCCATCGACGGCCGCTCCGGCAAGCTGGCCCGCCTGACGGAGATGCTCGGCGAAGCGGTGTCGGCAGGCGACGGCTCGCTCGTCTTCACGCAGTTCGCGGAGATGGGAACGATCCTGCAGACGCACCTGCAGGAGCAGCTCGGCGTGGAAGCGATGTTCCTGCACGGCGGCACGGCGCGCGCGAAGCGGGATCAGATGGTGGAGCGTTTCCAGTCGACGGACGCCGGCCGGCCGCCGATCTTCATCCTCTCGCTGAAGGCGGGCGGCACGGGGCTGAACCTGACGCGCGCGAATCATGTGTTCCACTTCGACCGGTGGTGGAATCCGGCGGTGGAGAACCAGGCCACGGACCGCGCCTTCCGCATCGGGCAGACGCGCTCGGTGCAGGTGCACAAGTTCATCTGCGGCGGCACGTTCGAGGAGAAGATCGACGCCATGATCGAAGGGAAGCTGGAGCTGGCGGCGAAGGTGGTGGGCACGGGCGAAGGTTGGCTGACGGAGCTGTCGACGACGGAGCTGAGCGAGCTGTTCGCGCTGCGCGCGGACGCGATCGGAGAGTGACGATGGCCTGGTACGACAATCCGTTTCCTGCCGCGAAGCCGATTGTCGCGAAGGGGGGCATCCGGGCCCGCTCGAAGCGGGGGGACTTCGCGACGAAGTGGTGGGGCCGCCGCTGGCTGGCCGTCCTGGAAGCGCTGAACCTCGGCGGACGGCTGCAGCGGGGCCGGACGTACGCACGCAAGGGGCAGGTGCTGGATCTGGACATCGAGCCCGGCACGGTGCGGGCGCGCGTCCAGGGCTCGATGCCGAAGCCGTACGCGGTGACGCTGGGCGTGCGCAAGCTGACGCCGAAGGAGACGCCGCGCCTGGCGGCGGAGCTGGAGCGCAATCCGTACTGCCTGGCGAAGCTGCTGGCGCGAGAGATGCCGCCGGAGATCGAGGGCGTGTTCGAAGCGGCGGACGTGTCGCTGTTCCCGGCGCGCGCGAGCGAGCTGAAGACGGAGTGCTCCTGCCCCGACTGGTCGAACCCCTGCAAGCACATCGCGGCGGTCTATTACCTGCTGGGGGAGGAGTTCGACCGCGATCCGTTCCTGATCTTCCGGCTGCGGGGGATCGATACGGCGGCGCTGATCGGCAGCGGTCCGGTGGCGACGCTGTTCGAGCCGCCGGAGGCGCGGGTGGACGACCTGGCCGGCGAGGAGCCGTTCTGGGAGGGAGGAAGGGCGGCGGCGCTGGATCTGGCGGCGGAGCCGCCGCGCGATCCGGCGGTGCTGGTGCGGCTGCTGGGCAACCTGCCGTTCTGGCGCGGCGAGCAGCCGCTCACCGAGACGCTGGCCCCCGCGTACGAGCGGGGGGCGGCGGCGGCGCTGGCGTTGCTGGTGGGGGAAGGCAGCGGGGAACGATAGGACCTATGGGACTCATGGGATAGGAGTGCGCGGCGCAGCCGCTTGGAGCGCCGGCAGCCTGCCGGCCGGTCCGCCGGCAGCTTGCCGGCGGCAATCTCTGAACCGCTGAGGCGCCGGCTGGCAGCCGGCGCACCGGCCGGCAAGCTGCCGGCGCTCCGGGCCGTACAATGCCCCCGCGTGCCGGAGCAGATTGACTGCATCGTGGAGCGGGTCACTTTTCACAACGCGGAGAATGGGTTTTCCGTGTTGCGGGTGCGGCCGCGCGGGGGGAATGCCGGGATCGTGACGGTGGTCGGGAACACGGCCGCGCTGTCGGAAGGTGAACGGATCGTCGCTCACGGCGACTGGCGCGAGGACCGGACGCATGGGCGGCAGTTCGTGGCCACGAGCATCGCGCCGCAGCCGATGCAGGGGCGGGTGCAGATCGAAGCCTTTCTCGGCTCCGGGGCCATCAAGGGCGTCGGCCCGTCCACCGCGAAGCTGATGCTGGCGCAGTTCGGCGATCAGATCCTCGACATCCTGGAGAAAGCACCGGAGCGGTTGCGGGAGATCCCCGGCATCGGGCCGACGCGGGCGAAGTCGATCGGCGAGAGCTGGGCGGCGCAGCGCTCGACGCGCGAGCTGATGCTCTTCCTCGCGGACAGCGGCATCGGCGTGGCGCGCGCCGGCCGCATCCAGAAGCAATTCGGCGCGAATGCGGTCCGCCTCATCCAGCAGAATCCGTATCGGCTGGTGCGGGAGATCCGCGGCATCGGCTTCGCCACGGCGGACGCGCTCGCGCTGAAGCTCGGCCTGGCCCGCGACGCCATCGAGCGCATTCGCGCCGGCCTCTCGCACGCGTTGTCAGAAGCGGCCACGCAAGGCCATTGCGGGCTCCCCGCCGACGAGCTCACCGACTCCTGCGCCAAGCTCCTCGGCATCGGCACGGAACGGATCAGCGAAGCCATCACGCTCGAGCTGGAGGCGAAGCGCCTCACGCGCGACACGCTCGCCGGCGCCGACGCGATCTTCCTCCCCTGGCTGTACAACGCCGAGAAGGACATTGGCGAGACGCTCCGCCGGCTCGTCCAGGGACGGCCGTCCTGGCCGGAGATCGACGTCGAGAAGGCGCTGCAGTGGGTGGAGGGGAAGACGAAGGTCCACCTCGCGCCGTCGCAGCGCGCGGCTATCGAGCTGATGCTCCGGTCGAAGGTCTGCGTCATCACCGGCGGGCCGGGCGTTGGCAAGACGACGATCGTCAATTCGATCGTGCAGATCGCCGCCGCGAAGGACGCCGAGGTCCTCCTGGCCGCTCCCACCGGCCGCGCCGCCCGCCGCCTCGGCGAGAGCACGGGCCGCGAGGCGAAGACGATTCACCGTCTCCTCGAGGTCAACGCCCAGACGGGCGAGTTCCTGCGCGACGAGTCGGCGCCGCTCGAATGCGACCTGCTCGTCGTCGACGAAGCGTCGATGATCGACGTGATGCTGATGCAGGCGCTCGTGCGCGCGCTGCCACCCGAGGCCGCGCTGCTGCTCGTCGGGGACGTCGACCAGTTGCCGGCGGTCGGACCGGGGCAGGTGCTGGCGGACGTGATCCGCTCCGGCGCGATTCCGGTGGTGCGTCTCACCGAGGTGTTTCGCCAGAACGCGGAGAGCCGGATCGTCGTCAGCGCCCATGCGATCAACCAGGGAGAGCTGCCGGAGCTTTCGCATCGCGACGGCGACTTTTACTTTTCGAACGTGAAAGACGGCATCGCGGCCGCGGAGCGGATCGTCGACTTTGTCGCCGAACGGATCCCGAACCGCTTCGGGCTCGATCCGCTGCGCGACATCCAGGTGCTCTGCCCGATGCGGCGGAGCGCGGCCGGCGTCGAGGCGCTGAACGTCGCGTTGCAGAAGCGGCTCAATCCGCGCGCGTCGCAGCCGGAGGCCGCGCGGATCGAGCGCATGGGCACCGCGTTCCATGCCGGCGACAAGGTGATGCAGACGGTCAACAACTACGAGAAGGACGTCTTCAACGGCGACACCGGCGTCATCGTCACCATCGACACCGAAAACTCGAAGGCCATCATCGACATGGACGGCCGGCCCATCGAGTACGCCGATGACGAGCTGGACGATCTGGTGCTCGCCTACGCCACGACGATCCACAAGTCGCAGGGATCGGAGTACCCGGCGGTCGTCATCGCCCTGACGACGCAGCACACGATCATGCTGCAGCGGAACCTCGTCTACACGGCGGTGACGCGCGGCAAGAAGCTGGTCGTCATCGTCGGCCAGCAGAGCGCGTTACGCCAGGCCGTCACCACCGCCAACACCCGCCGCCGCTGGACGAAGCTCCGCGAGTGGCTGCAGCCCTGACAGACGCTCGTTGCGCCGGTGCCAGGCCAGCAGCACCGTGACGACCGTGACGAGTGCGAGCTGGTGGCTGATGCGTTCCCACGAGTGCTCCAGCTCGAGGGCGATGCCGACGTAGTTGCTGAGGTACGCCGCAAAAAAGGCCGCGAACTGCGCCAGCAGCGCGGCGGTGATGAAGCGCTCGCGCCAGAAGGCACGCGCACCCGCGGCCGCGGCGATGACGAGCATCGCGATCCAGAAGGCCGGCTTTTCGAGCGTGATCCAGAGCTGCGGCGACCACTCGGAAAAATGCGAGAGCGTCTCGGCCATCCGCAGGAAGGGATTGCCGCGCGTGCGCTCGGTGCGGAAGTCGTGGAGCGCGCGGACGGTCTGCCACCAGACCGCCAGGGCCACGGCGGGCCAGAGGTGCAGCATCCGCCGCCAGGCGCCGGCGACCAGCACGGCCAGGAGGACGGAGGCGACGAGGGCCAGACCTTCGTTCTTCGTCCAGGAGGCGGCGCCGAGGAAGACCGCGCCGAGGAGGAAGGGGCGGAGTGAAGGGGACGTGAGGCCGTCGCGGAGGCGCAGCAGCGCGGCGATGGTGAAGGCGATGAGCGGCGCTTCGGCGAGGCCGATGCGGTTCGAGAAGGCGACGAGCGTCAGCGCGATCATCGCCGGGATGCGCAGGTAGAGCGCGAGGCGGCGGATACGTGCCCCGTCGCAGGCGATCGCGGCCGCGGCGACGCCGAAGAACGTCGTGAAGAGCGCCAGGAAGCGCTCCTCCCACGCCCCGCGAAGGAACGTGGAGATCGTGTAGACGACCGGCAGCAGCGGCGGGTAATCGGGATTGAGGATGCGGTGCTCGGGGCGCTCGAGGAACACCCAGTCGATGCCGCGGTAGTCGAAGAAGGCGTTCGCCTTCATCCCCCACATCGCCAGAAAGTCCCATTCGGTGATGGGGGCGATGGTGCCGAAGAGGGCGTGCAGCAGGGCGACGACGAAGATGACGGCGAGCTCGGGCCAGGCGACGCCGGCGCGGTGCGTCGTGGTGGCTTCCGGCTTGATGAACCTGGAGACGAGGAGCAGCGCCAATGGCGCGACGAGCAGGAGCGGCCGCGACCAGCGCAGGCCGGCCTCTGAGAGCACGTAGAGCGTCACGGCCTGGGCCAGGGTGCCGAGCAGGAAGGACTGGGCGATGGCCACGGCGGTGGAGGCGCCGGCATCGAAGCGGCGGACGATGGGCCAGCCGGTGACGACGAACAGCAGCGATGCGAGGAGAACGGCCGTCATCGTCGCGCGATGACTCCACCGTCGAAGCGCTCGGTCTCGTGGAACGGCGCCGGCACGCCGAGCGTGTCGGGCCAGACGGCCACGACGTCCGCCTCCGGCACGCGCTGCATGTCCTTGCCGGTCTCCCCGTTCGCCAGGAGCACCGTGCGTCCGGCGAGGTTCTTCATCGCATGAAAGTAAGGAGGGGCGTGAGGCGCGGAGAGCACCACCGCCACGGTCTCGCCGCGGCGGGTCTTGCCCGGCAGCTTGTGGACGAAGCGCCGGAACTCGGGGGAGAAATGGTCAACCTTCGTGCGCAAGGCCCGCCGGTCGGCCACGGCCGCCCAATAATCAGGCACGAACGCGGAGCCCGCCGCCACCACGAAAGCACACGCCACCACGATCGACCGGATCACGGGCGTGATTTTACGTGCAGGCGGGGAACGATGCGTAGCCCCGGGCGCAAGCCCCAAGGGCGTTAACTTTAGATGTGGGACAGACACTCTTGTCTGTCCCGTGCACCCGAACGGCCGCTTGTCTGGAGGAATCGACCTCGGGGGTGGGCCGGACAGACAGGAGTGTCTGTCCCACCTGAGGCAAACCTCTAAGTCAACGCCATTGGGGCGCCAGCCCGGGGTCGATCGATGGGCCTTCGATCGAGCCGGCGTGAGCCGGCGGCACCCCCCACGCAGCCCCGGGTAGGGAAACGGCCGCGCACGGCACTCCTTAGAGCAGGTCCAGTTCAAATCAGGAGCACCGATGGCGGAGAAACGGGAGATCAGCCGCAAGGCGATGGAGCAGCTCATGCTCGGCGCGGGGCGGACGCGCCGCTTCACGCAGGACACGCCGGTGCTCCCCGACGTCTGGCTGCGCTACGCCGGCGTCGACACCGCGGACGAATACAAAAACTCCGCGCGCCACGACGAGCCGCAGAAGCTGCTGCTCAACCCCTACCTCGATGCCCCGGCCGGGGAAGTGCGGCGCGAGCTCGCCGAGCGGCTGGCGGAGAACAAGGATCCGAAAAGCCGTTCGCGCGTCATCTACAACCAGTCCACCGTCTCGGCCACGCTCACCTTCCGCGACCTGCTGCGCGTCGTCCTGCCGATGACCGACTGGTGGTGGCGGAAGATCGCGCCGCATGTGGTCGACAGCAAGAGCTTCGCGCGCCCGAAAGTGCGCGAGTACATCGCCCGAGCCATCGAGGACCCGGAGCATCCACCCAAGCCGCCCGACGATACGCTCAACCTCACGGCCGACGTCCTCTGGCTCGTGCGCGTGGTCGGCGCACTGTCCATCCTCCATGGCGAAGAAGCGATGCCCGAGCCGCTCTCGACGCGCGATCCCGACATGCGCAAGAAAGCGCCCGAGGTGAAGTCCCGCGATCCGATCTGGCGCCAGCTCACCGACGCCGCCCTCGACGCCATCGACGGGCTTGAAAACCTGAAGCCGCCGAAGGCGAAGATCTACTCGGTGAGCCTCAACCGCGTGGCCGGTCCGACCGTGGCCGGCTCGACGCTGGCCGTCAAAGCGGACGCCGCACGGCGCCTCTTCAACATCTCCTGCTCGACGCTGACCTGGGGCGTCATCGACAGCGGCATCGACGCCACTCACCCCGCGTTCCGCAAACGCAAACCGGGCGAGAAGCCGCCCTCGACCTGGTACGACAAGAAGACGAAAGAGAACAACACCCGCATCGCCGGCACGTTCGACTTCACCTGCATCGGCACGCTGCTCGATCCCGATGCCACGGATGACGAACTGCCCAAACGGGTGCAGGCCGCGCGCAAGGACCCGGCCGTCGAGGACGAGCTCACGCATCTGCGCACCTCCCTCCGCCTCGGGATGTCCATCGACTGGAAGCTCCTCCGCCGCTTCCTGGAGATCCCGATCTCCGACTACAAGGACAGCGACATCCCGGAGAACGATCACGGGACGCACGTCGCCGGCATCATCGGCGCCGACTGGCAGGGGGGCGATGACGGCCGCCCCGACACAGCCGACACGCTGCAGGGTGTCTGTCCCGACATCAATCTCTACGACCTCCGCGTCCTCGGCGGCCCGGACGGCACCGGCGACGAGTTCGCCGTCATGGCCGCGCTGCAGTTCGTCCGCTATCTCAACGCCACCAACGACGTCATGGCCATCCACGGCGTGAACCTCAGCATGTCGATCCCGCACGACGTGACGAACTTCGCCTGCGGCCGCACGCCGGTCTGCGAAGAAGCGGAGCGGGTGGTGCACTCCGGCATCGTGGTGGTCGTCGCCGCCGGCAATCAGGGCTACCGCAAGTTCTCCACGCCCGACGGCACGATGGAGACGTACAGCTCGAGCAGCATCACCGATCCGGGCAACGCCGATCTGGTCATCACGGTCGGCGCGACGCACCGCACCCGGCCGCACACCTACGGCGTGAGCTACTTCTCGAGCCGTGGCCCGACCGGCGACGGCCGCAGCAAACCGGACCTGGTGGCACCGGGCGAAAAGATCACCAGCCCGATTCCGCACGGCGGCGAGCTCCCGAAGGACGGGACGAGTCAGGCCGCACCGCACGTGAGCGGAGCCGCGGCGCTGCTGATGGCGCGGCACAACGAGCTGGTCGGCCGGCCGGTGCAGATCAAAGAAGTCCTCTGCGCGACCGCGACCGACCTCGGACGCGAGCGCTACTTCCAGGGCGCCGGGATGCTCGACATCCTCCGCGCGCTGCAGTCCGTCTGAGATCGGCCGCACAAGGAGAAACGATGGTCTTCATTCTCGAAGCGCTCCCGGCGAAACATGGCGATTCCCTGCTCCTGCACTTCGGCACGGAGGCCGACCCGGGCCTGGCCGTGATCGACGGCGGCCCCGCGGGCGTGCTGAATGCGTCGCTGCTCCCCCGCCTGCAGGCCATCCACAAGGAGCGCGGCGAGCCGAAGCGCCTGACGATCGACCTCGGGATGGTCAGCCACATCGACGACGATCATGTGAACGGCATCGCCGCGCTGACGTCGAAGATGGTGCAGAACACGGTCGTGCCGCCGCTGGAGTTCGCCCGCTTCTGGCACAACAGCTTCAACGATCTGCTGGACGATGACGACGAGGAGCTCGGCACGACGGCCTCGCTCGTGAGCGCGGCGTCGATCGGCAGCTCCGCGCCGAACGCGTCCGCCGTCATCGCCAGCGTCGGCCAGGGCCGCGAGGTGCGCCAGAACCTCGAAAGCCTCGGGATCGGCAACAACAGCCCGTTCAAATCGCTCATCGTCACAGGCCACGAAAAGAGCCCCTTCAAGCTGAAGAACCTGAAGTTCACGGTCGTGGCACCGCTCGCCGAGCAGGTCGCGGAGCTGCAGAAGGAGTGGGCGGAAGACGTGAAGAAGCTGAAGAAGGACAAGACGAAGAAAGGCCGCATCGCGGAGTACCTGGACGAGTCAGTCCCGAATCTCTCGAGCCTCGTCTTCCTGGTCGAGGATGGGAAGAAACGCATGCTCCTCACCGGCGACGCCCGCGGCGATCACACGCTGGAAGGGCTGGAGAAGGTAGGCCTGCTGAAGAAGGGCAAGACGATGAAGATCGACATCCTCAAGTGCCCCCACCACGGCAGCGACCGCAACGTCAATCACGATTACTTCGAGCGCATCCTGGCGAAGCATTACGTGATCTCCGCCGACGGCAAGCACGGCAACCCCGACATCCCGACCCTGGAGATGATCTCCGCCGCCCGCCCCGACGACGATTTCACGATCCACTTCACTCACCCGCTCTCCGAGTTCGCCGACCAGGCCGTCGCGAAGAAGGTGAAGGCGTTCTTCGCCGCCGAAAAGAAGAAGGGCCGCAAGTACGAGGTGGTGTTCCGCGCGAAGGCATCGCCCTCGATCACGATCGAGCTGTAGCACGCGGGAGACGGACCGGGGGCCTCCGGTCCGTCTCTCGACGTGCACACCTCCATCGGGTACCGTGCGCGGGTGATGTTCCGTGAAGCGGCGACCGCATTCCTCCGCCACTGTCAGTCGATCCGGAAACTCTCTCCGCATACCATCCGCGCCTATGAGCTCGACCTCGCCCGCTTCTCCCAGTTCCTCGGCAAACGCGCCACCGTCGCCAGTTGCGACAAGAGCGTCATCCACGATTACGTCCGCCACCTTTTCGACGTGCGCGCGCTCAAGGAAGCGAGCGTGAAGCGTCATCTCGCGACACTGCGGTCGTTCTTTCGCTGGCTCGAAGAGGACGACGACGCCATCGAAGACCCGTTCCGCGGCGCGCGGATTCGGATCAGGATGCCGAAGCGTCTCCCGCGCGTCATCGCCCGTGCCGACCTCCGGCGCTTGCTGCTCCACGAGCCGCCCGGCACGTTTGCGGATCTCACCGGCTACGTCGCCACCGAGCTGCTGTTCGCCACCGGCATGCGTGTCAGCGAGCTGGCCGGCCTGCTCGACGATGCTGTCGACGTCGAGGCCGGCACCATCAGCATCATCGGCAAAGGGAACCGCCAGCGGCGCGTCTTTCTCCCGGACGACCTCAAGTCGCTCGTGCGCGACTACCGCGTCGTGCGCGACCGCTGCGCCGCCGCCGACACGTTCCTCGTCAACTCGCGCGGCGACGCTGCCTCGCCGCAGATGATCCGCCGCCTCGTGCGCATCCATGGCGAGCGCAGCGCCGTCCGCGACCGCGTCACACCGCACATGTTCCGCCACTCCGTCGCCACCTACCTCCTCGAAGAAGGCGTCGACATTCGCTACGTCCAGCGCCTCCTCGGCCACCGCAGCATCTCCACCACCGAGATGTATACCCAGGTCGCCGACGCCGCCCTGAAGGTGCGCATCACGGAAAAGCATCCGCGAAGAGGGATCGTCGCGAGGTAGGCAACGCAGAGTTTGGAGTGCGGCAGCGACGCCTCATCAGCTGCCGCTTTCCCATAGCCGCAGCGTCGAGCTGCGGCCCACGTGGTGCAGCACCAAAAGGGCGGAAGCTC
>DASWMP010000382.1:0-8171 GCA_036399695.1 Thermoanaerobaculia bacterium
CGCATGGCCGGCGGCCTCTTCGGCGGCGTCTTCGGACGCGTCGCCGACACTACCTATGAAATGCAGCGCGCCGTCGGCGGCACCGCCCATGACTCCGCCCTCAAGGACGCGGTCAAGGAGATCTCGCCGCTCTTCAAACAGTGCACCCGCTGCGGCAACTTCGTCTGCGAGCCGATCTGCTGGAACAAGAAAGCGGGCCTCTGCGAGAACTGCGCGCCCGACCTCGACGAGGAACTGGCCGCCGCCCAGGCCGAAGCCGCCCGCGAACAGATCCACGAAAAAGCCCGCACGGTGAACTGGACGAAAGAGCGCGACGTGGCCAAAGTCACGGGCGCCGTCTGCGGCAAGTGCGGCGCAAAAACCAAAGGCGGCAAGTTCTGCATGGAGTGCGGCGAGCCCTTCGTCACGAAGAAAGCCTGCAACGAGTGCGGACATGAGGCCGAGGGAGCGCCGAAGTTCTGCCCGGAGTGTGGGCAGAGGTATTAGGAGGCGGGGCTCGGGGCTCGGGGCCCGGTTGGGGGTCGGACCCTGGGTTCAGGGGGCGGATGCGCCCTGAACCTGGGCCCTGGTTTTTGTCCCGTTGGGTCAGCGACAGTGCAGACCTTGGCACAAAGCCCCCTTGAACCTCGGGCCTGACCCGCAACCGAGCCCAGAGCCCTGGGCCCCGGGCCCTCGGCGCCACGTTTGCACTTGGCGCCTCCGTGACTCAAACAATCATCCTATTCGGTGGCACGAGCGACGAGCGCCATGTCTCGGTTGCTTCGGCTCAGAACATCGTTCGTACGCTTGGCAATGCGCTCTGCTGGTTCTGGGCGCCGGACGGGCGGGTGCACGACGTTTCGTCGACCGAGCTGCTGGCGCATCAGCGTCCGTTCGAGCTCGATTTCGTGCCTTCGCGGCCGGCGATCTGGCCGGACGTCGAGCAGGCGCTCGATACGATGCCGGTGGACGATCCGGTGTTCCTGCTGGCGCTGCATGGCGGGCAAGGCGAGGACGGGACGCTGCAACGCATGCTGGAGAGCCGGGGGATTCCGTTCACCGGGTCGGGCGCCGAGGCGAGCGCGGCGGCGTTCGATAAGGGACGGGCCAAGGAGCTCGTCGCCGGGAAGGTGCACATCGCCGAATCGCGCATCGCCCGCAACGCCGATGAAGTAGCCGAAGCGGCGCGCGACCTCCTCGACCGCCACGAGCGCATCGTTCTCAAGCCGCTTGCCGCCGGCTCCAGCCGCGGGCTCTTCTTCCTCGACCGCAACGCCGATGTCGACACCTACGTCGAGAAGGTGCGGGCGCTGCGGATCCCGTACATCGTCGAGCAGTACATCAAGGGGCGCGAGCTCACCGTCGGCGTCATCGACAACGGCGACGGCCCGTTCGCGCTGCCGGTCATCGAGATCGAAGTCGACGCCGGTTTTTCCTTCGACTACGAGGGCAAATACCTCGGCAAGGGCACGCGGGAGATCTGCCCCGCGAACATCCCGGAGGCCATGGCCGCGGCGGCGCAGTCCACCGCGCTCGCGGCGCACATCGCCCTCGGCTGCGAAGGCTACTCGCGTACCGACATCATGGCCGCGAACGAAGCGGAGATGTACTTCCTCGAGCTCAACACGCTCCCCGGCATGACCATCAGCTCCCTGGTGCCGCAGGAACTGCGCGCGGCGGACATTCCGTTTCGTGAGTTTCTCGAAAAGCAGCTCGACCTCGCGATTGCCCGCGCATCCAACAGGAATGTAAGCGTAAACTTGCAGGCATCTTGAGAGCGATTCTGGTGGCCCTCGCCTCGCTGTCGGTCGTGGCCTGCGCGTCGACCCTTTCGAGGATCGACGAATGCCAGGCACTCGCCGGCAGCTACATCCTCGATTCCACGACCTGCAAGACCGACATCGGCCTCCTCAAGCCGACCACCGTCATGCTCCTCCCCGACGACACCCGCATCGTCCGCGGACAGATGCAGATCGACGTCGCGGTGAAGGAATGCAGCAAAGTCGTCCTGCAGCTCGGCACGACCTGGAAGCAGTTCGAAGGCGAGTGGGACGGCAGCCGCTTCACTCACATGCAGGCGGCGGAGAAGCAGTCGACGCCGATGGTGCTGGCCTCGTCGGGCGAGCACACCTGGTCGCTCGAGACCGAAGGGGAAGACCTCCTCTACAAACGCAAGTACTCGGAGCGCGGCTTCATCGTCGTGCTGCCGTACTACGCCTCGCGTGAGGTGACGTGCCGGATGCGGCGCGTGGGTGGCGTGTCGTGAGTCCGATGGACGTGGCGCTGGCCCTGCTGCTCGGGATCGGCCTCTCCGCGTCGACCGGGCTCAATACCTTCCTCCCGCTGCTGCTGCTCGCCGGCGCCGCGAAGTTCCACGTAGCCGGGATCACGCTCAACGGGACGTTCGGCTGGCTGGCCTCCGACACCGCCATCATCATCCTGATCGTCGCCTGCGTGCTGGAGATCGTCGCCGACAAGTTCCCCGCGGTCGATCACTTCCTCGACGCCATGGGCACGTTCGCCAGACCGGTCGCGGGCGGCCTGGCCATGGCCTCGGTGCTCGATGGTGCCGACCCGGTCGTGGCGGCGGTGGTGGGGCTGATCGTCGGCTCACCGATCTCCTTCGGCTTTCACACGCTGAAAGCAGGCACGCGCGTGGTGTCGTCCGCGGCCACGTTCGGCTGCGCGAATCCGGTGATCTCCGTGGTGGAGGACATCGTGTCGTTCGGCCTGAGCATCGTGGCGATCTTCCTGCCGTTCCTCGTGCCCGGGGCCGTGCTGCTGCTGGTGTGGGTGCTGTGGAAGGTCGGGCAGAAGCTGGCCGCAAGGCCGGGCGCCACTGGCGCGGCAGTCTAGGAGTGCGGTGGCGCTCAGGAGGGTGTCTCAAAACGGAGCGCACACACTCTGATGGCCTGGAAACCGGCGCCTGCGGGCGCAGACAGACAAGAGTGTCTGTCCCACATTGAATGCCAGCGTGCCCGCGTTGTGCCCGATATTCGGCGGAATCTGAATGTGGGACAGACACTCCTGTCTGTCGGCGCCCGCAGGCGCCGGTTCATCGACGGCACAACCAAGGGAGTAGATCGAGGCTCACCGCCACCGCACTCCTAGATTTAGGTGCGTCCTTGCGGTGCCATACACCAGCGCCCCCCACGCCACCCACCCGGCCACCACCAGTTGCATGGTCATGGCGCCGGGGCTTTCGGCGTCGGCGTACCACCACGGCCACCCGCCCGACCAGCGCGTGTACACGAACGCCAGGAACGCCGCCAGCACCATATGCAGGACCACGGCTTCGCGCGTCCGCAACGCGAACGGCAGGAACGCGACCGGCCAGATGAGGTACTGCACGCCGAACCCCGCCCCGAACACGATCAGCGTCCCGAGGACCACGCCACACATGGCCACGAGCTGTTCGAGCTCCGGCGAGCGTCGCCACCACCAGACCGCCAGCGCGGCCACGAGCGCCAGCTCGAGCAGCGTGTTCGTGTTGACGTACAGCTCCGCGAGCCGCGGCAGGCCGGCCGTGAGGAACATCGACACCGGTCCCCACCAGGTGCCGACGCCGCGATAGCCGAACACGTTCATCACCAGCGCCATCCCGGCAGAGGCGAGCGGGATCACGAACATCAGGCCGGCCGTGACGGTGAAGCTCGCGGCGAACTTACGCGCCTCGTGGCGCACATAGACATAGCGGAGCAGGAACGGCAGGAGGAGCAGCGGGAGGATCTTGATCCCGACCGCGGCGCCGAGGGCGATGCCGGCCGCGAACGGCTGCTCGCGTTTCAGCAGGAGCAGCGCGAGCAGGACGCACATCACCATCGTGGCGTCGCTGTTGCCGTGAAACGCGGAGATGAAGATGGCCACCGGCGAAAGGAAGTAGAGCAGCGCCAGGCGCCGCCCGCCGAGGAGCAGCAGGCAGACGAGCGACACGCAATCCGCCAGTACCTGCTGGTAGCGAAAGAGATCGCCGAACGTGATCCCCACGTGCGGCGACGCCAGGTACCACCCCTTCATGACGGCCAGCGAGAGCGGCGGGTGATTCACCCACGGGTGATGGGCGTAGGCGCCCGAGACGCCCGATTCCGCCGCATAGCTCGCCCAGTCGCGGGCCAGCTTCACGTCCGTGGTGCCGGCCGTCGTGGCGACCAGGACGATGCGCAGCAGGATTCCGGCGGCCACCGCGAGGCCGGCCGCGGACCGCGCGCCGGAGCTCATCCCTTCTTCGCCGCGTTCATCACCGTGATCCGTCCTTCGACGAGCGGCGAGAGCGGTGTTCCCTCGCGCTTCTTCAGCACCTCGATCAGCAGCTCGCGCATCGGCCGGTTCTGGTCGACGAAGATCTTCTCCGGATCGAGCGTCTTCATGAGCGGCGCGGTGCCGTCGCCGCCGGCGGCGACAAAGTCCGGCATGGCCACCGTGTAGAAGCGCTCCGGCTCGAGCGGCTCGCCGCTGGCTTTCGTCACGGTCACGAGGCGGTTGCGCTCCTGCGGCGGCTTCTGCTGGTCGAGGGCCGCGTCGTACGAGTATTTGAGACCGCTGACCTGCATCACCCCCCGCTCGCCGTTGGTCGTGAGGCGGAGCAGCTCGCCGATCTGCGCGCCCGAGAGCTGCACGACGGCGGGGAAGTTGTCGAACGGGCTGACGGCGAAGATGTCGCTGTAGAGCAGCTCGCCGGCGCGCAGCTCGGCGCGGATGGCGCCGGAGTTGACGACCGCGAAGTCCGCTTTCGTCCCCTCGCGCAGCGCGTCGGCCACGAGGTTGCCGAGCGGCGATTCCTCGAGGTAGGCACGCGAGAACGCCGCCGCCGTGGTGATGCCGAGGCGCTCGTTGCGCTTGGTCGCCACACGGCGCAGATAGGGATCGAACAGGTCGACGACCCGCGCGTCCGGCGCGATGCGCCGTCCTTCGAACGTGCGGGCCACGAGCGCGCCGGTGCGCTCGTTCGGATCGCAGGTCTCGGTGCCCTGGAAGACGAGCGGGCAGATCATGGTGTGCGTGCGCAGCGTGGTGCGCTCGGTGATGATGCGGTTCTTGCGCGGGTCGACGTAGAGGTCGAGCGTGGAGAACTCGCGGCTGAACGGCAGCGCCTGCATGGCCGGGACGCCGCCCACGAACTGCCGCATCCGCGCGTGCGTGTGGCCGCCGAAGTAGGCGTCGACGGTCCCGGGAGGCAGCGCTTCCAGAAGCTGCATGGCGTGTTGCTGGCGGTCGCAGCTCTCGAGCGAATGTTCGTCGCTCGTGTCGGCGCAGCGTCCGCCGATGTGGGCGATGAGGATGATGGCGTCGGCCCCCTGCTGGCGCAGCTCCTTCGCCGTCTCGATCGTCGCCTTCACCGGATCGGTGAACTCGAGGCCGAGGACGTTGACCTCCATCGTCACGTTGGGCGTGTCGGGGGTGGAGAGGCCGATGATGCCGATCTTCGCCCCGGCCGCCATGACGGTCACGGACCGCCGGACCCACGACGGCGTCTTGCCGGTCTGCTTGTCGATGAGGTTGGCCGAGAGGAGGGGGAAGCGGGCGATCGAGGCGTTGCGCTTGACCGCGCCGAGGGGGTCGTCGCCCGGCTTGCGGGGGACGGAGTCGGGACCGGCGGGACCGAAGTCGAACTCGTGGTTGCCGATGGCGGCGCCGACGTACCCGATGGTGTTCATCCCGCGGATCACCGGTTCGCCTTCGAAGAGATTCGACTCCAGGGTCCCCTGGAACATGTCGCCGGAATCGACGACGAGGACACGGCCGGGATTGTTGGCGCGGAGGGCCTCCACGTAGCTGGAGAGAATGGAGAGCCCGCCATACGCGATGCCCTCCCCTCCCCCTTTCGGCGTCTCGACGTGCCCGTTGAACCAGCCGTGCACGTCCGTGGTGCCGACGACGATGACGTGAACCGGTTCCTGACGGAACGAGCTGCAACCGACGAAGAGGAACAGAATTATGGCGAGAACCGGTTTCATCCGCCGGGAATGATAAGGGAAGCGGGGCGGGGGGTAGCCGGGGAGGTTGTTGGTTTTGGGTTGTTGGTGGGGAACGAAACCAAAAACCAACAACCGAAAACCAACAACCAGATTCAGACCCTCCGCCCCCCGTCACCTGCACGGCGGGCGCGGCACTCCTGTATCCTTCTTCTTTCCCCGATGCGTAAGATGCTTTATCAGATACTCGCGACGGCGACCGCGATCGTTCACTTCGCCTTCATCCTCTTCGTCGTGCTCGGCGGTCTCGTCGTGCTGCGATGGCCGAAGATGGCGTTCCTTCATCTGCCGGCGGCGGTGTGGGGCGTGATGATCGAGTTCGCCGGCTGGTATTGCCCGCTCACGCGCTGGGAGAATCACTTCCTGCGCGAGGCCGGCAAGGCCGGGTACAACGACGGGTTCGTGGCGCATTACCTGTTCGCGCTGATTTACCCGAACGGGCTGACGCGGGGGATCGAGATCGCCATCGGCGCTTTCGTCCTCATCCTGAACCTGACGGTGTACGCACGTTTGCTCAAGTAGGACAGACACTCCTGTCAGTCTCGAGTAGAAAGGACAAAGACAACAATTTGACGTACAACATCCCGCAACATCCGGTGCCGACCACGGACGGTCCGTTCGATCAGCTCGGCCTCTCCCAGCCGGTGCTCGACTCCGTCAAGAACATCGGCTTCATCAACCCGACACCGATCCAGGCCGCCGTCATCCCAGCCGCGCTCACCGGCGTCGACGTGATCGGACTGGCCCAGACCGGCTCCGGCAAGACCGCCGCCTTCGTGCTGCCGCTGGCCGAACGGCTGACGCACGGCAAGGGCACGCGCGCGCTGATCCTCGCGCCGACGCGTGAGATCGCCCTGCAGACGCAGGCGTTCATCGAGCTTTTCGGCAAGGTCCACAACCTCACCTCGGCCGTTCTGATCGGCGGCGTGAAGATGAAGCCGCAGCTCGACGCCCTGCACGCGAAGCCGGACGTCATCGTCGCCACGCCGGGCCGCCTGCTCGACCACATCAACCGCCGCACCGTCTCGGTGGACAAGACCGAGATCCTCGTTCTCGACGAAGCCGATCACATGCTCGACCTCGGCTTCCTCCCGCAGATGAAGGAGATCCTCCGCCGTTTGCCGCGCGAGCGCCAGACGCTGATGTTCTCCGCCACGATGCCGGACTCGATCGAGATGATCGCCCGCGATTTCATGCGCGACCCGCACCGCATCGACATCATGCCGGTCGGTGCCGCCGCGGGGATCACGCACCGGCTGTACCTCGTGAAGCCGGAGGATAAACGCGCCTGTCTCGTCGCGCTGCTCCTGCAGGAGCTCGGCTCCACGCTCGTGTTCGTCCGCCGGAAGATCGACGCGGAGTGGCTGCACGCCGTGCTCGACCGGCAGGGACATCCGGTCACGCGCATCCACGCCGACCGCTCGCAGAAAGGACGGACCGCCGCCCTCGACAGCTTCCGCCAGGGGCAGCACCGCATCATGGTCGCGACCGACATCGCCGGCCGCGGCATCGACGTCCCGGGCATCGAGCACGTCATCAACTTCGACATCCCCGAAAGCGTCGAGGACTACATCCACCGTGCCGGCCGCACCGCGCGCGCCGAGGCGAAGGGAACGGTCTCGACGATCGCCACCTGGCCCGACGTCACGATGGTGAAGAAGATCGAGGAAACCCTCGGCGAGAAGATCGCCCGCTGCACCGTGGCCGGCGTAGACCCGTGGGAGGAGTTCGAGAAGAAGGCTGCGCCGGTGCGCCGCCGCCTCTGATCGTCAATCGCCGTAGGTGAAGCCCGTCGCGCCGATTGGTGTGTCGGGCGGCTCCTGCGGCGGTCCTCCCCCTTTCCGGCTGGCGTCGATCAACGCCTCCCCTTCCGCCGGAACCGCCAGGTCCTTCGCCATCTGCGCCCGAGCGCTGGCGACGTAGACCTTCACCCCTTTTTCGGCGTAGATGCGCTCGATCTCCGCCGGGTCGGCATCGATGACCACGTAGTTGTCGATCCGCGTGGAGAAGATCGCGAACTTGCCGTTGGATTGCTTTTCGATACGCCAGGGCATGGGTGCTCAAGGATAGGCGAAAGCCATCTCGGAGTGCGGTGGCGAACGGAGGGTGTCTCAAAACGGTGCGCCTCGATCTACTCCCTTGGTTCTGCCGTCGATGAACCGGCGCCTGCGGGCGCGGACAGACAGGAGTGTCTGTCCCACATTCAGATTCCGCCGAATA
>DASWMP010000383.1:0-12194 GCA_036399695.1 Thermoanaerobaculia bacterium
ACTCCACCGCTCTTTTACACGTGTACCAGAGCGGTGGCGTGCGCCACCGCACTCCGAGAAAAGAGCGGCGTGCCGCCGCACTCCGCCACGGTCCTACCGGCGCCGCTCGGGCAGCAGCGCGTGCTCGATGGCGTAGTGCACGATCTCGGCGTTGTTGCGGAAGCCCATCTTCTCCAGGAGGCGGGCCCGATGCGTGGCCACCGTCTTGACGCTCACGCTCAGCTCCGTGGCGATCTCGCGCGGCGGCTTGCCGGCGGCGATGAGGCAGAGGACCTGGAACTCCCGCTCGGACAGGGAGTGATGCGTCCGGTCGCGATGCGACTGCACGAGATCCAGGGCCAGGCTCTCGGCCATGGCGGGCGTCAGAAAGCGCTCCCCTCTCGCCACACGGCTGATCGCCGTCACGAGGTGCTCCCGTGCGTTGCTCTTGCTCACGTATCCGAGCGCGCCGCCCTGCAGGGCGTGCATCGCGTAAGAAGGATGCTGCTGCATGCTCAGGACGAGCACCGGCGTGTTTGGCGCAATGGCGCGGATTTGTGACAGGACGTCGAGCCCCGGACGATCCGGCAGGTTGAGGTCCAGCACGACGACGTCCCAGTGCCGCAGGCGCACCTGCTCGACCGCTTCGGCGCCGCTCTTCGCCTCGCCGCCGACGACGATCTCCGCCGTCTCCGAGACGATCTGCTTCAAGCCCTCGCGCACGATGTCGTGGTCGTCGGCGATCAGGACCGTGATCATGCCGGCCTCACTTTCGCCGTCAGCGGAAAGCGCGCGGCGATGACGGTCCCGCGACCGGGGGCCCCGCTGAACGCGACGGTTCCGCCGGCCAGCGCAGCGCGCTCGCGGATACCGATCAGGCCGAGCGACAGCGGGTCGCTGATTTCCTCCTCCGTCACGCCACGTCCATCATCGCAGATCTCGACCTGCAGTTCGTCTCCGCTGTTGACGAGCGACAGCTCGGCGCGGGTGGCGTTCGAATGGCGGGCGATGTTCGTCAGCGCTTCCTGCACGATGCGGTAGATCGTGGTGACGCGGTCGCGGTCGAGCTCCACGTTCCCCATGACCGACACCGCGCATTCGATGCCCCACCTCTCCTCGAAGAGCCGCGCCTCGGCATCGATGGCCGCGACCAGCCCCAGGTCGTCGAGCACGCTCGGGCGGAGCTCGGAGGAGATCTGCTGGACCGCCGTGACCATGGCGTCGAGCGTCCGGAGGATGCGGTCGCGTGTCGAGCCCAGTGCCGGCGGAGGCGAGGCGGCATTCAGCAGGCCGATGATGTCCATCTTGAGGGCGGTGAGCGACTGACCGAGGTCGTCGTGCAGCTCGCGGGCGATGCGGCTCCGCTCCTCTTCCTGCACGGTGAGCAGGAAATCGGAGAGCGCCTTCAGCTTCCGCTCGCCGCTGCGCATCCGGGCATCCGCTTCTTCCCGCCGGTCGATCATGCGGTTGAAGGCACTGGTGAGCGTGGCGATCTCCAGCGGATCCTCCAGGACGGCCACGCGCTCGTACGTCCCGTCATCGGCCCTCGTCGCCGCCTCGGCCAGCGCGTGAATCGGACCGCCGATCCGGCGCGCCAGCGCCACCGTCATGACGGT
Source organism: Thermoanaerobaculia bacterium (assembly GCA_036399695.1). Lineage (GTDB taxonomy): Bacteria > Acidobacteriota > Thermoanaerobaculia > Gp7-AA8 > Gp7-AA8 > DASVEE01. The sequence continues at coordinate 1,596 of DASWMP010000383.1, forward strand.
GACGACGAAGGCGATGGCCACGGTACCGGCGGCGCCGTTCAACAGCATCTCCCGCACCGGCTCGAAGATCTCGGAGGATTCGACTCCGACGTAAACGGTCCAGCCGAGCTCCGGCAGCGTGACGAAGCCGTACTGCCGCCGCACCCCGTCGAAGCCGGCCGCTTCGGCCACCCCTTCGCTCGCGCCGAGGCCGAGGGCGGCAATGGAGGTCTGTCCCACATCGCGGCCGCTCCAGACGTCCGGCGCGTCGGAACGAACGACGACCCTCCGGTGCCGGTCGATGACCGTGATGACGGAGCCGGGGATCAACGCGTCCTGACCGATCACCGACATCAGCTCGAGCAGGACGATCGTCCCGCCGTGACGCTGCACCGGTGCCACCAGGATCATCACCGGCTGGCCGGCGAACGTCTGTTCGTGCGTGACGCCCGGCTGCAGCCGCCCCGCCCGCAGCGCCGCCTCGGCCCACTGCCGTGCGAGCGTGGAGACCCGCTCGTTTTCCGCTTCCGTGTTGCCGGAGCAGACCAGCTTCGCAGACGCGTCGAAGAGAAAGACGTCCGCATAGCGCGGGAGGAAGTCGATGACCGAAAAGTCGGAGCGGCAGGCCGCCGGATCGAGCGCCGTGATGCCGGGCCGCGCCGCGAGACGGGCGAGCAGCGCCTGCGATTCCATGCGCTGCTCGCGCATGCGCAGCGCCGTGGCGCGTGCCGTACGGAGCGCCCGCTGCCGCACCTCGGACTGCTCGCGCCGCACCTGCAGCACCGAGATACTCCCGAGCAGGATCAGCGCCGGTAACGCGACAGCCGCCACCAGTCCTCCGAGCCACCACTGGAGGGAGTGCGGACGGGAACGGAACACAGCAGTCAGTTTAGCGCGACAACCGGTCTCTCCCGGAGGGGGTTGAAAATCAGAGCCGGTGCACGCCTCACCTACAATCGCGCTCGCCGTGACGCTGCCCATGCCCGAGCTGTCGATCGTGATCCCGACGTTCAACACGGCGGCGATGACGCTGCAGACCTGCCGGGACGTGCTCGCGGCGGCGCCGAGTGCCGAGATCATCGTGGTCGATGACGCCTCGACCGACGACACCGCGGAGTTGCTCCATCGCGAGCTCCCGAACATCACCGTCCTGCGCATGGAGACCAACCGCCGCTTCGCCGGAGCGGCCAACGCCGGCGTCGCGGCATCGCGCGCGAACGTCATCCTCCTGCTCAACAGCGACGCCCGCGTCGACCCCGAGGCCCCATCAGCCCTGCTCGCAGCGCTGGAAGCCGACCCCCACCTCGGCATCGCCGGGGCCCGCCTGCTCAACTGCGACGGCTCTCCTCAATGGAGCGGCGGCCCACTCCCCACGCTGCTCTGGCTCTTCGTCATGGTCAGCGGTTGCGCGCGCTTTCTGCCGCGACGCCGTCGCGCCTCCACCGGCGACGCCGGCTGGGTGAGCGGTGCGGCGATGGCCTTTCGCCGCGAGGTGTGGAACGCGGCCGGTCCGCTGCGCGAGAGCTATCGCTTCTACGCGCAGGACCTCGACTTCTGCGGCCGCGCCGGCGCGCTGGGCTGGCACGTGCGCGTCGTCGAAAGCGCCCGCGTGATCCACGACGGCGGGGCCACGGTCCGCCGCTGGCGCGACGTCGCCGAACTGCCGCACGATCCCGCGCTCCTCTGGCCCGACGTCCTCGACTGGGCGCGCACGCACCTCGGCATCTTCCGCGGACGCGCCGCCAAACCGGTCATGTGCGCGGCGGCGATGCTGCGCCTCACAGCACGACGCCTCCGCGAGCTGTTCATGCGCGCGGAAGCCAGACGCCGCTCGCAATCAACGACGCGCATCTACACGCGCGCTCTCCGTCAGTTGCTCGTAGAACGCGAGCAGCCCGCGGGCGAGGGCGTCGCTGGCGTAACGCGTCTCGACGAGCCGCCGGCCGGCCTCTCCGATCGCGCGCGCCCGTGACGGATCGCGCAGCAGCTTCGCCACCGCGGCGGCGAACGACGCGGCGTCGTCGGCCAGCAGGATGTGCTCGCCGTGGCGCACGTCCATCCCCGAGGCCCCGACGCTCGTCGCCACGACCGGGCGCCCGAGGTTCATCGCTTCCATGATTTTGATGCGCATCCCACCGCCGGCGAAGATCGGCGCGACCATCACCTGCATGCCGCGGATGAAGGCGGCGGCGTCCGGGACGTCCGCTTCGAGGCTGGCGCCGAGCCGCTCGCGCAGCCACTGTGGCGCGTTGCTGCCACCGATGCGGATCACGGCCTTCGGAAGCCGCGGCCGCAGCTCGTCGGCGATCCAGAGCGCCGCCTCCTGGTTCGGCCGGTAATCGAGCGACCCGAGGAAGCCGACGCTGTCCGGCAGCGTGATGCCGCCGGTCGTGTCCAGCGGCGGCGGCTCGACACCGCCCGGCAGGACGTGCATCGGCTTCGTGCAGCCAAGCTCGCCGAACGCGCGGGCATCCTCCTCGGTGATCGGCACGAGTGCGTCGCAAGTATCCAGGTGGGCGATCTCGTAGCGGCGCAGGCCGCGGGCGATCCAGCTTCGCGCGATCCTTCGGACGACGTTCGTCTCCTGCGCCGCAAGCTGTTCCCAGATGCGGAACTCCACGTTGAGCGAACGGAGCACGACCACGGCCCCGCTCTCACGGATCACCGGGACGTACGGCAGCAGGAACGGGCTCTCGACCTGCACGACGTCGAAGCGCTGCGCACGGAGCCGCGCGCGCAACGCATCGGCGGCGCGCCGTGAGTAGAACCGGGCCACGAGTTGCGGCGCCCCGATACGGAACGCACGCAGCAGCGCCGCCAGATGCGCGGAGGTGTCGATGTCCACCGCCTCGATGTCCATGGGAGCCAGCGCGGGGTCACCGCGATGCTTGCGCGGGTTGAGCGAAAGCACGTGCACGTCCGCCCCCACGCGCTGCAACGCCCGCGCGATCTGCAGCATCACGACGCGTCCGCCGTCGGTCGGCGGGTACGGGAGGCGGGGGGTGAGCTGGAGCACGCGGATCATGTGTGGGGGGCGTTGTCCGTTGCTCGTTGTTCGTTGTCGGTGGGGTGCGCCACGTCCACTTCCCAGAGCTGCGCTTGCGGATCTTCGTAGACGAGGTGCATCCCGCCATTCGCGAACGGCGGGGTGCAGTCGCGTCGGGCGACGAGGAAGTAGCGGACGTCGAGCGGCCGGAGTCTCGCGGCGATGGTGCGCGTCGTGGCGGCACCGTCGAGAATGCGGGCGTAGGAGTAGGGACCGGCGAAATCGCCGAGGAGCGGGCCGCCCGCGAGGCTTTTCAGTTGCTCGGCGCGGCAGACGTAGATGCGGTCAGTGCCGGCGCGGAGGAGGGCCCGGTATTCAGGAATGCGTTCCGTGAGCCACGCGCGCCGCTGCGCATCCGCCACCGGCGGCACGCCCTGCCGCAGCAGCCGATAGCCCGCGTAGGCCATCCCGGGAGCAACTGCCAGTACCGCCAACACCGCCGTCACCCGTCCCATCCGGCCCATCTGTCCCATAGGTCCCATCGTTTTCCTGACGATCGCCACCGCCGCCACGATACTCACCAGCGGCAAGAGCGGCATCAGGTAGCGCGAGTCCTGCGGCAGAAACGAAAACGCCGCCAGATAGCCGCCGCTCAGCAGCACGATCCACCGCGCCCGCGTGTCGCGCACCGCCGCGGCAATCGCGATCAGTACGAGCACGCCGAGCAGCGGCGTCACCGGTGGCTGGTGGTTCATCCGCTCGCGAGAGAACGTCACATCCCACACGACGCGCAGCGTGGCCAACAACCGGTCGGTCAGCGGCATCGGGGGATTCAGGTCGGGCGCCCAGAGGCTCGTGCCGAATGAGGGAAAGACCGGGTTGCGCGTGCTGGCGAGGAGCCAGACCGTCGTCGGCAGCGCCGCGGCGGCGCAGGCGATGGCGTAGCGCAGCAGGTCCCGGCGGCGGTGGGCCGCGCGCATCAGCACGATGCCGAGCGCGGCGACGGCAAAGTAGCCGCCGAGGTATTTCACGCTGCAGGCGGTGCCGAGAAACAAACCGGCGTAGGCGTAGCGCTCCCGGTCGAGCGCGTAGAAGCCGGCCACGACGAACAGCGTGAGCGCGGCGTCGACGTAGAGGACCGTCGCGAGCTGCACGACCAACGGACTCCCGAGAAAGAGCGCGGCCGCGAGCGTCCCGGCGCCGGCGTGGTAGTGGCGTCCCCACGCGATGAGCAGCGCCGCCGTGACCGTGACTTCCGCCAGCGCAACGAGATGCGTGGCCACGTCCCCCGCGAGGAGAAAGACGGGAACGCAGAGCAGCTCGTGGAGCTGGGGGAAGACAGGAAAGCGCAGCTCCGGCACGAAGCGCAGCGTGCCCTCGGCCGCGAACGTGCGCACGAACTCCAGGTGGTACAGGGTTTCGTCAAAAGCAATCGGCGGATAGAGCGCCAACGCAAACAGCGGGACCGCACACAGCGCCAGCGCCGCTCCGCGCGTCCCCATTCGTCCCATAGGTCCCATCGGTCCCATAGGCCCCCCGCTGCGCCAATACCTGCCCCGCCATAGCGCACCGCCGATCGCCACCACCGCCAGCAGGACCAGCGGCACCGGCCGCAGCACCCCGAGCACGCTCAGCACGAACGCCGCGTGCGCCCAAAGCGCCAGCCCCAGTGCCGTGCGTAACGCCAGTCCTTCGCGCGCGCCGGCGGCGCTCGTGCCGGCCGCGGCGGCCATGGTCAGCACGAGCGCCAGCACCGCCACATACTTTGCGAAGAACAGGATGAGCACGCCGTATATGATGCCGGAGCGGTCCATGAAAACGGCTCTCATCTTCGGCGTGTCGGGGCAGGATGGTGCCTACCTCGCCCGCCTGCTCCTCGCCCACGGTTACACCGTCCACGGCACGTCGCGCGATGCGGTCCGCGAGCCCTTCGCGCGCCTGCACGCCCTCGGCATCCGCGAGCGGGTGGTGACGCATACGCTCTCGATGACAAATCCGGGCGAGCTGCGGCAGTGCCTCGACGCCATCGCCCCGGACGAGATCTACAACCTGGCCGGCCTCAGCTCCGTGGCCTCGTCGTTCGCCGCGCCGGAGCTGGCGCACGACTCCATCGCCGGCGCGCAGCTCCGGCTGCTCGACGCCCTGCGCGACCTCGGATCGTCGGCGCGGGTCTACTTCTCGGCGTCGAGCGAATGCTTCGGCGACCTCCCCCACGGCACCGCCGCCGACGAGCGGACGCCGTTCGCCCCGCGCAGCCCGTACGCGTCCGCGAAGGCGGAGGGGCACCGGACGACGGTCCGCTATCGCCAGGAGCATGGGCTGTACGCCGTCTCCGGGATCCTCTGCAACCACGAGTCGCCGCTGCGTGGCGAGGCGTTCGTGACCCGGAAGATGGTCGCCTCCGCGACGGCCGTCGCGGAGGGGCGCTTCAAGGGGCGGCTGGCGCTCGGCGATCTGTCGGTGTGGCGCGACTGGGGCTACGCCGCCGAGTACGTGGAAGCGATGTGGCTCATGCTGCAGCAGGAACAGCCGGCGGACTACGTCATCGCCACCGGCGAGAGCCACACGGTGGCAGAGCTGGCCGAGGCGGTGTTCGCGGAAGCGGGGTTGGACTACCGCGAGCACATCAGCGTCGACCCCTCGCTCCTGCGGCCGTCCGACATCCACTACAGCCGCGGAAACCCCGCAAGAGCCGCGCAGGCTCTCGGGTGGACGGCGCGGACAAAGTTCGCGGGGCTGGTGCGGCTGCTGATGGCCCAGACCGTAAAGGTCTGACGTGTGGAGGACGGACAATCCTGTCCGGTCACGCGAGCAATGGCGCAGGTACGCATTCTCTTCGTGGCGGCTTCCGGGCGTGAAGGACAAGATTGTCCGTCCTCCACTGATGTACCGCGGCCAAGCGTTCGCGACGACTGCCCCAGAGCGCGCCGGTGCCGACCTATACTTGCGGGTCTGCGTCGGGCTCGCCACGCTCAGCCCGGAAATCGGAAAGCGGTAATCGACGACATGACACGCATCCAGCAGCTCTTCGACCTCACTGGCCGCGTGGCCGTCATCACGGGGGGCTCGCGCGGTCTTGGGCACGAGTTCGCCGAGGGTCTCGCCGAAGCCGGCGCGTCACTCATGCTCTGCGCGCGGCGCGAGCAGTGGCTCGCACCCGCACTCGACGAGCTCCGGGCCCGCGGCTTCCGCGTGGAAGGACGCCTCTGCGACGTCACCGAGCCCGCCCAGGTCGAGGCAGTCGTCGCCGCGACGGTCGAGACCTTCGGCCGCCTCGACATCCTGATCAACAACGCCGGCATTTCCTGGGGGGAACGGCCGGAGACGATGCCGCTCGACCGCTGGAAGTCGGTGCTGGAGACGAACCTCACCGGCGCTTTCCTCTTCGCCCAGGCCGCCGGCCGCGTGATGCTCGAAGCGCGCCGCGGCTCGATCATCAACATCGCCTCGGTGGCCGGACTCCGCTCGTCCACTCACGGCCCGCACTACGCCGGCTACGTTTCCAGCAAGGCAGCGCTGATGGGGCTCACCCGCGAGCTGGCCGCCTCCTGGGGGCCGCAGGGCATTCGCGTCAACGCCATCGCCCCCGGGTTCTTCCATTCGCGGCTTGCCGACCCGGTCATCCGCCTCATCGAACCAGAGATCGAGCGCCGCAATCCCATTCCCCGCATCGGCGCCGCCGGCGAGCTGAAAGGCGCCGCCCTCTTCCTGGCCAGCGACGCCTCGAGCTACATGACCGGCCAGACCCTCGTCATCGACGGTGGCGGGTCGATCGTCTAGAGCCAACCACTGACCACCGGCCACGCCTCTACTACTTCTTCTCGATCTGCTCGCGCAGCTTCTTCTCCGTTTCGAACACCTCCGGGATCTTCTCCTGGAGGTCGCCGAAGTCTTCGGCTTCGAAGACCTGGCGGATCTCGATCTCCGACTCCTGACCGGGGTGGGGATTCGGGCAGCGCTTCATCCACTCGACGGCTTCGTCCAGCGACTTGACCTGGATGATCCAGAAGCCGGCGATCAGCTCCTTCGTCTCGGTGAACGGACCGTCGATGACGGTGCGCTGCGAACCGGAGAAGCGGATGCGCTTCCCTTTCGACGTAGGGTGCAGCCCTTCGCCCGCGAGGAGGACGCCGCCCTTGACCATCTCCTCATTGAACTTGCCCATCTCGACGAACGCTGACGGATCTTCCGGCATCTGTCCGCTTTCGGACTGAGCGGTGGCTTTGACCAGAACCATGAATCGCATGTACTTTTCTCCTTCGTTTCTTCGTGTGTGGCTTCACTATCACGTCACACGAAGCGAAGCGAGATCGACAGGTGCTCCGTTGTCTGTCCGGCGCGTGAGCGCACCCTTTACCCCAAAGCCTTCTTCAGTTCCCGCAGCAGCTTCTCCGCTTCCTCGAGCTGCCTCAGCAGGTCCGCATCCCCCCGCTTTTCCACCAGGGTCGTCCAGGGGTGCCGCTTGAGGGCGTGGGTCAGCTCCTCGATGTCGCCGGCCAGGCTCCCCTTCTTGTTCTCGCGCGGCTCCAGCACGTCCAGGGCGGCGTCGATGCTGTCGCCGTCGACGAACTTCTGCTTCGCCACGGGATCGCGCAGCACCAGACGGAGCTTGCGGATGTCCTTGGAGTTCGTGATCTCCTTCTCGTTCACCTTCCGGACGATCGTGTCCATCACGGTCGGGGTGAGGAGCGCCTTGTTGATGTTCTTGATCTCGCGGGCCCAGGTGATCGAGGCCCCGGGCTCGGCGAGGTTCGTCAACTGCTCGGACAATTGATAGATGTCGACCAGCTTGTCGAGCTCGCGGACCGTGATGCCGAGGATGTTCGCGGCGCTGGCGCGGCCGACGATGTCGACCAGACCGTACGCCACCATCTCCTTCTCCTTGGCGTCCCACTCCTTGCGCTGCCGGTGGATGTAGATCCAGACGCGGAGGCGCTCGTCGTCCGTCAGCGTCCGGTCCGTGATCTCGAGCGGGATGCGGCGGTACTCCTCCTTCCCCTGCCCTTCGACCAGCACTTTGGAGTTGGTCCAGCGGCGGTCGCCGTCGATGATCCGGAGCTTGCCTTCGAGATCGGGGTGCGGCTCGACGAGGAGCGGCTCGAAGATCCCTTCGTTCGCTTCGATCTGGCGCTGGAGCTCGAGGTCTTCCTTCGGGCCCATGCGCGGCTGCCGCTCGTTCGGGACGACGTCGTACAGATCGCGGGTGTCGCGATAGGTACGGAGAATCGTCCGCCCGAGGCGGCGCTCCTGCCAGGGATGATTCGGGGCGCTCATGGAGTGCGGACCCGGTAAGCGGCGGCGCGGAGGGTACCGGAAGCCTCAGGATCGGGGGCGTCGTCACGAGCCTCCACGATGGCGCTGACGTCCGTATCGATCTCCCGGAGCACGTGCTTGATCCGGGTCAGCACCGTCCCCCGCTTCTTCCAGACGTTGTCGTGGGTCCGTTTCTCGTCGACGTCGATCTGCAGCGCTTCACCCGCCAGATCGGACGCCTCGATGATCTTGCGCTTGAAACCGGGCGACGTGATGAACCCGAACAGTCTGCTCAGCTTGTCCGACCGTTCGGCGTCGCTCAGCTTCGCGACGTGCATCCCGATCAGCGCCTTCCGCAGCACCTCGGCCATGGCCCGGACCCGGGCAGGGGCGATGACGATCACTCCTGACTCGACGAACAGCTCCCGCTTGCCGGCCGGGAACACCGGCGTCGACAGGATGGCGTGGTCGGCGCCCACCTCCGTCTGGTCCTGCCGCAGCTTCGTGATGTACGCGTGCTGCCATGCCGCCCGCGGTTTGGCGTCGATCAGGATCTTGCCGGCCGACTTCCCCTTGTAGCGGACGTCGTGCACTATATTGCCGTCGATCTTCTTGATCCGGGAGATGTGATCCTCCGGAAACGCGCCGCGCAGCTCGTCGTAGATATCGAGCTCGCCCCCCTCTCCTATCTCTGCACCGCGCTTCATCCGGCGGTCCATGTCGGCGATTTTCTTCTGCAGGGCTGCGCGCTCGCGGGCGAACTCCGCTTCCTTCTTCAGGATCGCCGCGTCGCGATCCTGTTGCAGTATCTTGCGCACTTCGGCGACTTCTTTCTTCTTCTGCTTGTCGGCCTGGAGGCGGATGGTCTCGATCTGGCGCGTGAGTTTGGCGCGGTCGGCGTCGATGGCCTGCCGCTCCTTCATCAGCCGCCTGGCCTGGAGCGCCACCTCTTTTTCGAGCTGCGCGCGGAGGGTTTTCTCCTGTTCGGCGAGCTTCTTCCGCTCGTCGTCGCGGATGGACGCCTGGATCTGGACGAACTTGGCGTGGGTGATCGGATTTCCGCACCAGGGGCAGCGCTCGACCGCCGTTGCACTCATCCGTGCCTCCTCGACCTACACGAAATCGCTGTCCTTGTAAGTCCTTTTTTGTACTTGTACGTCCTTCTGTTACTCTCTGTCAACCGCAGCACCCGCGCTGGGAGGGAGGAGGCAAAGGCAATGCGCGGATGCAGAGACCAGAGATGACCATGACTCGTGGAGAGGCTCCGGAACGGGAGCTGGAGCTCGTTTTCGCACTCGCCGGACCGGTCGGTGCGGACCTGCAGGAAGTCAGCCGCACCCTCGCGGACGCGCTCAAGAAGTGTGATTACCACGAGGTCGAGGAGATCAGCGTCGGTGCCCTCCTCCGTCAGATCGCCGCCCGCCGCACCCTCACGAATGCCGGGGGTCAGACCTTCTCTCTGCTCGACCGTCCCGAGGAAAAACGCATCGCTTCTTATATGGATGGGGGCAACGCCGTGCGCCGGCTGGCCTCCAACCCCGCCGCCGTCGCCTCCGCGGCCATCGCCGAGATCCGTGGCCGCCGTCAGCAGCACGGCGGGGTCCCCACGCGGCGCGCCTACGTCCTCCGCTCCCTCAAGCGCCCGGAGGAGGTCCACCTTCTCCGCCGTGTCTACGGTCCGGGGTTCTTCCTCCTCGGCGTGAACGTGCCCCGGCCGGTCCGGGTCGAGTCGCTGGCCCGCCGTTTCGCCAAGTCGCACAACGAGACTGCCGCCTCGCCGAACTTCGCCACGCATGCCGCCGAGGCCGAGGCCCTGGCGCGCCGGGATGAAGAGGAATCGGCGGACGAGTACGGTCAGCGTCTCCGCGACGTCTTCCAGCTCTGCGATCTCTTCGTCTCCCCGATCGCCGCCACCTCTCTTTTCGAACAGGTCGACCGCTTCGTCCGCCTGATCCTCGGCGACCTCGGCGAGACGCCGTGGGCCGACGAGCAATTCATGTTTCAGGCGTACGCCGCGTCGCTCTCCTCCGGCGCGCTCGGCCGTCAGGTCGGCGCCGTCCTCGTCTCACCGGAGAACGAGGTCCTCGGCATCGGCTGGAACGACGTCCCGAAAGCGGGCGGCGGCCTCTATCGCGCCGGCGAAAACTACGACCGGCGGGACATCCACCAGGATCGCGACTCCGTGAATGTCCACGCGGAGCAGATTTTGAGCGAGCTCCTCGACCTGGCCGAGCGCGCCGGCTGGCCCAAGCTCGACGACGCCCGCGAGGTCTTCAAGAAGTCTCGCGTCATGAGCCTCCTCGAGTTCGGCCGCACCACGCACGCCGAGATGGAAGCTGTCCTCGCCGCCGGCCGCATCGGCGTGACGCCGCGGGAGGCCA
>DASWMP010000384.1:0-6177 GCA_036399695.1 Thermoanaerobaculia bacterium
GATTCCGCCGCATATCGGGCACCCGCGGGCACGCTGGCCTTCATTGTGGGACAGACACTCTTGTCTGTCTGCGCCCGCAGGCGCCGGTTTCTAATCAGGCCATCAGAGTGTGTGCGCTCCGTTTTGAGACACCCTCCGTGCGCCACCGCACTCCGAGATTAAAAACCGTTACTCGTACCGCAGCGCCTGGATCGGGTTCAACGCCGCGGCCTTCTTCGCCGGGTAGTACCCGAAGAACACGCCGATGGCGCCTGAGAACACGATGGCGATGAACGCCACGACCGGGGAAATCGCGGTGCTCCAGCCGGTGAAATGGCCCAGGACCTTTGCGCCGGCGAAGCCGATCACGAGGCCGGTCAGACCGCCCACCACGCCCATGACGATGCTCTCGACGAGGAACTGCGTGAGCACGTCGCCGCCGCGGGCGCCGAGGGCCATGCGGATGCCGATCTCGCGCGTGCGCTCCGTGACGCTGACGAGCATGATGTTCATGATGCCGATGCCGCCGACGAGCAGCGAGATCGAGGCAATCGCGGCGAGCAGCATCGTCATCACCTTCGTGCTGCTTTCGGCAGCCGCGGCGAGGTCGGTCTGGTTCTTCACGGTGAACTCTTCGCGGCCGAGGATGCCGAGGATCTCCTCCTGGGCGGCCGGAATCTCTTCCGTCGTCGCCGTGCTGGCGAGGATCTGCGGGATGCGTGTCCGGCCGGCGAGGCGCGTCTGCGCGGTCGTGTACGGGATGAGGATCACGTCGTCCTGATCGGTGCCGCTCGACATCTGCCCCTTCGCCGGCAGCACGCCGACGACGTCGAACACCACGTTGCGGACCTGCAGCCGCTGGCCGACCGCCGACGTGCCCGGAAAGAGCTGGTCCGCGACGGTCTTGCCCAGCACTGCCACCTTGCGGTTGGTGCGCAGATCGTCTTCGGCGAAGAACGAGCCGTCCACCGGCGTCCAGTCGCGGATCTGCTGGTAGTCGACGTCGACGCCGTTGATCGTCGTGCGCCAGTTGTTGCCGTTGGCCTGGACCTGCGTGCGCGTCACGATGACGGGCGAGATGGCGGCGAGCGTCGTCGCTTCCCGCTCGAGCTTCTCGAGGTCTTCGAGCTCGATGGTGGCGAATGCCGCCGCTCCCTGGCTCACCCCTCCCTGTGTCTGGGCGCCGGGCGTGATGACGATCATGTTCGTGCCGAGGTTGCCGATCTGGGAGCGGATGCGGGCGCGGGCGCCCTGGCCGATCGCGACCATGACGATGACCGCGGCCACGCCGATGATGATGCCGAGCATCGTCAGCAGCGTGCGCATCTTGTTCTTCTGGATGCTCTGCGTGGCGATCTTCACGAGCGTCTTGCTGTTCATGCGACCTCCTCTTCCACTTCCTCGGCCAGCAGGTCGGCGGCGGCGTTGCGGCGATTGCGCACCGGCTCGTCGCGGCGGATGCGTCCGTCGCGGACTTCCACGATGCGTTTCGCGTACTTGGCCACTTCCGGCTCGTGCGTGACGAGGAGCAGCGTGATGCCGGCGTCGTTGAGCTCCTGGAAGAGCGCCATGACCTCCAGCGTCGTGCGGCTGTCGAGGTTTCCGGTCGGCTCGTCCGCGAGGATGAGCGCCGGCTCGGTCACGAGCGCACGGGCGATGGCCACGCGCTGCTGCTGACCGCCCGACAGTTCGCTCGGATGGTGATCGAGCCGCTTGCCGAGGCCGACCCGCTCGAGAGCGGCGGCGGCCCGGGCGTGCGTGTCCCATTTGCGGCCGATGCGGTCGTAGAGCAGCGGCAGCTCGACGTTCTCCAGCGCGCTGGTACGCGGCAGGAGGTTGAAGCCCTGGAAGACGAAGCCGATCTTCTGGTTGCGCAGGTCGGCGAGCTCGTTCTTCCCGAGCCCGTCGACGCGGCGGCCGTCCAGCTCGTACGCGCCGGCGCTCGGCGTGTCGAGGCAGCCGAGGATGTTCATCAGCGTCGACTTGCCGGAGCCGGAGGTGCCCATGATCGCCACGAGCTCACCCGCCTGCACCGTGAGGTCGACGCCGCGAAGCGCGTGCACTTCGTTCGTCGTCCCTTCCGAGTACGTCTTGCGGAGCTGTTCGATGTTAATGACCGCGGGGCGGATGACCGTGTCGCTCATCAGAAGCCTCCCGGGCGCGGCGCGCGCTGCTGCTGTTGCTGGCCGCCAAACGGGCTGGTGCCCGTCTGCGACTGTGCGGTGGCGTCGGCCGGCGCGTTCGAGCCGGCGATGATCTTCAGGCCTTCACGAACGCCTTCGCCCGTCACCTGCGTGAACGTGCCGTCGGTGATGCCGGTCTTCACGCGCACGGCCTGCAGCTTGCCGTCCTGTCCTTCGATGAAGAGACGTCCGGAGTCGGCGCTGCGCGGCGTACGAGTGCCGGAGCGGCGCTGGCCGGTGGCGTTGCCGCTGCCGGTCGTGCTCGTCGCCGTTGCAGCACCGGCGTTCCCCGTGCGAACCGGCGTGAAGCGGAGCGCCGCATTCGGCACGGCCAGAGCGTCATCGGCGCTGGCGACCAGGAAGTCGACGCTCGCCGTCATGCCCGGCAGGAGCTTCTGCTGCTTGTTGTCCACTTCGATGACGACGGTGTAGTTGACGACGTTCTCCGTGACAGCCGACTGCAGGCGCACCTGCTTGACCTTGCCGCGGAAGTTTTCACGCGGGAGCGACGGCACGGTGAACGTGACGTCCTGCCCCTGCTGGATGAGCGAGATGTCGCTCTCGTCGACCTTCACGAGGATCTGCATGCTCGATAGGTCTTCGGCGATGAGGAAGAGCTGCGGCGCCGACAGGCTGGCCGCGACGGTCTGGCCGAGGTCGACGTTGCGCTCGACGATGACACCGTCGATGGGCGAGACGATCTCGGTGTACGAGACGTTCTGGCGCGCGCGGTCGAGGCTGACCTGCGCCGACTTGACGTTCGCCTGGGCGACGAGGAGCTGCGATTCGGTGGTGTCGAACGCGCTCCGGGCGACGAGGCCGGAGGCCATCAGCTCGCGGTTACGCGTGTGCTCCCGCTGCGCGGCGACGAGCTGCGCGCGGTTGCGATCGACGTTCGCTTCGGCATCCGTGACGGCCTGCTGCGCGAGTTTCGGATCGATGCGCGCGAGGAGCTGCCCCTTCGTCACGCGATCGTTGAAATCGACATAGAGTTGGGCGACCTGCCCCGACACCTGGGTGCCGACGCTGACGGTCGTGACGGCGTTGAGCGTCCCGGTGGCCGAGACGGTACGGCGCAGATCGCGCTTCGTGACCTCGGCATAACGGTACGCGGGTGCATCGGCGGCCGCGCTGCGCTGGTACATGAAGAGGCCCGCGGCGACCAGCGCGACCAGCACGAGCACGGTGAGTGTGCGTTTCGATTTCAAGAGAGCCTCCTTCGTTCAAAATGAAAGAGGCGCGCGGGAGTCCCGCGCGCCTCGGAAGTTGACGACGCGGTGATTAGCGCTGCGACTGCGGCTGCTGGCCACGCTGGCCACGGCCACGCTCGCCACGCTGGGCACGGCGCGCTTCGCGCTCGGCCTTCTGGGCCTCGTACTGCGCGCGCTGCTCGGCGGTCAGCAGGTTCAGCACCTGCGCGTTGAGCGCCTGCGACTTGGCCTTGAGCTGCTCGCGCTGCGACGTCGCGGTCCCGCGAAGCGCTTCGAGACGGGCGGTGTCGTTGGCCTCACGCGCGGCCTTCATCTCGGTGCGCGTCTGCTTCATGCCTTCGAACAGAGCCTTGTTCTCGTTGCGGAACTGCTCGCGGAGCTGCTTGACCTGCGCCTTCTGCGCGTCCGTCAAATTGAGCTTGGCGAAACCACGCTGGCTATGAGCGCCTTTGCCATGACGGCCGTGCTTGCCAGCTTTTCCTTCGCCGGGCGCGGCGATCGCGAGCGAAGCGCTCAGAGCGAGGACTGCCACTGCGGTGATTGTCTTTTTCATCTGGTGTGTCTCCTTGTTGCCCTGAAAGACAACCCGCAAACGACCGTTCTTTCCGCCCGGACACGAGTTGCACTCGGGTGTCACGAACTGCATTTCAGGCGCGGAAAGAGCAGGTAAAGTGCGAGTTGGCAGTTGGCAGTTGGCAGTTGGCAGAGAGTGAAGCGACGACCACCGAGCAGCGATGACGGCCTGCGGCAATCGTCCTGAATCGTGGGGATCTCGATCCCGTTCCACTGCCAACCGCCAACTGCCAACCGCCAACTGGCCATGAAACGCTTCCATCTCAGTACCCGCGAGTTGCTCCTCATCTTTCTCTTCTGGACGGCGGTGGCTTCGCTCTCACTGGTGAACCGCCTGTTCGATCCGCGAGGGGAAGGGCTGCGCGTGATCCCATCGGGCGGCGGTCCGCTGATCTTTCCTTATATAGAGGCGTGGCTCTGGGCGGCGCTGACGCCGGTCATTCTCTGGCTCAGCAGTAAGTCGCTGAACGAGCGCTACCACTGGGTCTGGCGGGCTGCGCTATTGGTCGTGGCGGGCCTCCTCATCGCCTATGCGGCGGACGTGCTGCTGGACGTGATCCGTGTCGAGCTCTTCCCTGGGCCACGGCGGCGGCTGCAACGCTTTTCGCCCTTCCGCGGCATCGGCCGCTTCCTCATCTATGGGGCGGTGCTGGCGGCGGGCTTCGCGCGCGAGTACTTTCAGCGCGACCAGGAGCGGCAGCGGGAGTCGATCTCGCTCCAGACGCGCGCGGCGCAGCTCGAAGCGCAGCTTGCGCTGGCGCGCCTCGACGCGCTGCGCATGCAGATCAACCCGCACTTTCTCTTCAACACACTGCACGCGATCTCCGCGCTCGTGGAGCGCGATCCCTCGGGCGTCCGCCGGATGATCGCCCGCCTCTCCGACCTGCTCCGGCAGACGCTCGGCAGCCGCGGCGCCGACGAGGTGCCGCTGCGCGATGAGATGGCGTTCCTCCAGAAGTACCTCGACATCATGGAGGTGCGCTTCCAGGGACGCCTGCGCGTGACGCAGACGATCGCTCCCGTGACGCTCGACGCGCTCGTGCCGAATTTCATCCTGCAGCCGATCGTGGAGAACGCCCTGGAGCACGGCGTCAGCCGCAGCGGCGACGCACGCATCGAGCTCGGCGCCCGCCGCGACGGCGACGAGCTGATTCTCCACGTCCGCGACGAAGGTCCCGGCCTCGGCGAGACGAATGCTTCCGGCGTAGGATTGACGAACACGCGCGCGCGTCTCTCTGAACTCTATGGCGACGCCGCCTCGGTCGTCATCGCCTCGGGTGACGGCGGCGGCGTGACCGCGGAGCTCCGCCTCCCTTTTCATGTGACGAAGGATTCGCATGTCTGACCTCCGCGTCTTCATCGCCGACGACGAACTGCTCGCCCGCCAGCGCATCGAGGACCTGCTGGCGAAGGAGGAAGGCATCGCCATCGTCGGCACGGCGGGCGACGGCCACGAAGCGGTCGAGCAGATCCGCGCGCTGAAGCCCGACCTCGTCTTTTTGGACGTGCAGATGCCCGGCATGACCGGCACCGAGGTGGCGAAGACGCTCGGCGAGGAGATGCCTCGCACCATCTTCGTCACCGCCTACGACCAGCACGCCGTGAAGGCGTTCGAGCTGGCCGCCCTCGACTACCTCGTCAAGCCGTTCGACGACGAACGCTTCGAGCAGTCATTGCGCCGCGCACGACGCGCCATCGCCCCGCGATCGCAGTACCTCGAAACCATCGCTGTCGAGCAGCGCGGCCAGGTGCGTGCCGTCCCGGTGAAGAGCATCGAGTACATCACCGCCAGCGGCCCCTACGCCGAGCTCCACGTCGGGGGGCAGACCTTCGCCGTGCGCGAACGGATGCAGACCCTCGAGGAGCAACTCGATCCCGCCAAATGGTTCCGCATTCACCGCTCTGCCATGGTCCGACTCGACAGGGTGGACGTGCTCCTCCGCGGCTCCGGCGGCGACTACGCCGTGCGGTTGAAGAACGGCACCGAGCTGAGTCTCAGCCGCTCGCGACGTGAGGAGCTGGAGGAGCGGTTGGGGCTGGGGCGATAGAAGCGAGTTGGCGGTTGGCAGTTGGCGGTTGGCAGTGGCAGAAGCCGAAAGGCGGTAGAAGCGAGTTGGCGGTTGGCAGTTGGCGGTTGGCAGTGGCAGAAGCCGAAAGGCGATAGAAGCGAGTTGGCGGTTGGCAGTTGGCGGTTGGCAGTGGCAGAAGCCGAAAGGCGATAGAAGCGAGTT
>DASWMP010000385.1:0-2748 GCA_036399695.1 Thermoanaerobaculia bacterium
CCCCCAACCCCCCCAACCCCAACCCGCCCAACCCAATCATGCAACGCGGCCTGAACATCGTAGCCATCGGCGGCGGCACCGGCCTTTCGACGCTGCTGCGCGGCCTCAAGGCCTACGTCGCCGTGGAAGGCACCTGGTCGATCAGCCGTCTCGGCGCCATCGTCACGGTCACGGATGAAGGGGGCAGCTCCGGCGTGCTGCGCAAGGAGTTCGGCATGCTCCCGCCGGGCGACATCCGCAACTGCATCGTCGCCCTGGCCGACCAGGAACAGCTCCTCTCCCGCCTCTTCTCCTACCGCTTCGACGCCGGCTCCGCGCTCGAAGGCCACGCCCTCGGCAACCTGCTGCTGACGGCCATGACCGACATCACCGGCAGCTTCGACAACGCCATCCTGGCCGCCTCCGAAGTCCTGGCGATCCGCGGCGACATCTATCCATCGACACTCTCCGACGTCCGCATCCGCGCCACGCTGGAAGACGGCACGCAACTCCTCGGCGAAGTGGCCATCAGCGGCTCGAAGATCGGCGAACAACCGACGACGAAATCACGTCACGGCCGCATCGTCCACCTCGGCATCGACCCCTCCGACGCCCCCCCGCCGGACCGCGCCATCACCGCGCTCGCCGAAGCCGACATGATCATCATCGGCCCCGGCTCGCTCTACACGTCAGTGCTCCCGAACCTCGTCATCAAGAAGATCGCCGACGCGCTGCGGCAGTCGCGCGCCCTCCGCGTCTACATCTGCAACGTCATGACGCAGCCGAACGAAACCGACGGCTACTCGGCGGAAGATCACCTCAGCGCCATCATCGAGCACGCCGGCCTCGTGGTCGACGTGATGATCGTCAACGGACGACGCCCTTCCGAGCAGATCCTGGAGAACTACGGCCGGCTGAACCAGATCCCGGTGGCGTTCGACATCGCCGCCGTAAAGGACCTGGGCGTGACCCCGTTCTTCGGCGACATCATCGCCGAGGGCAATTTCGTCCGCCACGACTCGGAAGCCCTCGCCGGAACGATCTTCCGCCTGTACGACCGCTACGGCCGCACCCTCGAGCGCATGCGGCGGGACACGTAGCCCGGCTCTTGCAATTCGTTGCAGTACGATGCCCACGATGAACGTCAACAACCTGGAAGTTGTGATCCTCGCCGCCGGCCTGGGGACGCGGATGAAGTCGGCCACGATCAAGATCCTGCACCGCGCCGCCGGCCGGCCGATCATCGACTACGTGCTCGATCTCTCGACGGCCCTCAGCGAACGGCCGCCGGTGATGATCATCGGCCACCAGCGCGAAGCGGTGCAGGAGCGGATCGGTGCGCGTGCCCGTTACGCCGTGCAGGCGGAACAGCTCGGGACCGGCCACGCCGTGCTGCAGGCGGCGGAGGTGCTCGAAGCCGAAGGCGTCACCGGAAAGAAGATCCTGATCCTCTCCGGCGACGTGCCGCTCACACGCCAGGAGACGCTGCAGCGCCTGCTCGACGAGCACGATCGCGCTGGCAACGCGCTCACGCTGCTCACGATGAAGCTCACCGATCCGGCCATGTACGGCCGCATCGTCCGCGATGGTGGCGGCGCGGTGCAGCGCATCGTCGAAGCGAAGGACGCGAGCGAAGACGAGAAGCGCATCGACGAGGTCAACGCCGGCATCTACGTCTTCAGCGGCGAGCACCTCTTCGACAACCTCCGCAACCTCTCGAACACGAACGCGCAGGGGGAGTACTACCTGACGGACCTGCTGGCCACGCTGCGCGAAGCCGGTCACCGCGTCGGCGCGCTCGTGGCCGACGATCCGATCGAAGCGCTCGGCGTCAACTCACGCTCCGACCTCGCGCAGGTGGAGACCGAGATCCAGCGCCGCGTCGTGCAGAAGCTGATGGCCGAAGGCGTCACGTTCCGCAACCCGTCCACTGTCGTCATCGACTCCACCGTCACGATCGGCCGCGATACGGTCGTCTATCCGTTCGTCACACTGGAAGGCACGACCTCCATCGGCAGCGATTGCGTCATCGATCCCGGCACGCACCTGGTGAACGTGAAAGTCGGCGATAACGTGCACGTGAAGACCGGCACCGTCGCTGAAGACGCCGTGATCGAGAACGGCGCCAGCGTCGGCCCCTACGCCCACCTCCGCCCCGGCACGCACCTCGGCGAAAAGGTGAAGGTCGGCAACTTCGTCGAGACGAAGAAAGCCGTCTTCGGCGCCGGCGCCAAAGCCTCGCACCTCTCGTACATCGGCGACGCCGAGATCGGCGCCGGCGTCAATATCGGCGCCGGCACCATCACCTGCAACTACGACGGCGTGAACAAACACAAGACAGTCCTCGAAGACGGCGTCTTCATCGGCTCCGACACCCAGCTCGTCGCACCCGTGAGGGTGGGCAAAGGCGCCTACGTCGGCGCCGGCTCCACGATCACGAAGGACGTGCCGGCCGACGCGCTCGCCCTCTCCCGCACCCCGCAACGGGTGGTCGAAGGGTGGGCCGCCAAAAAGCGCGAGGAGCAGCGGGCGGCCAAAGCCGCGAAGAAGTAGCTAGTGTCGTGTCACGCTTAAAAACGTGGGTGCTTTGCGGCGGCGGCGGGCCGGCTGCGGCGCCGCCGCTCCTCAACGATGCCACCGCATCGCCTGCGTCGCGGCGGCTTGCATCCAGCCCACCGGCGCTCGCAAATCACCTACGCTTTTAAGCGTGACGCGACACTAGGTCCTACATTTGTCCCATCGTTCCCTGTCAGTTTTGACTTGCGTGTG
>DASWMP010000386.1:0-31543 GCA_036399695.1 Thermoanaerobaculia bacterium
AACCCCGAATCGCCTTTCCACAAGTACGTTCCCCCGCCGGTACCGCTCGCGTGCTGGGGTCGAGGAGGAGGGCGGACTTTCGGCTGCGGCCTACACGCCGGAGGCGTGACGTAAATTAGCCGGTGGCAAGTGCCGAAGGCACGCCGCCACCGGTATCGGGTGCCAAGCAGAGATGCACCCCGGAGGGGTGCCGGACGATCTGCTAATTTCCGTCACGCCTCCGGCGTGCAACCCCGAATCGCCTTTCCACATCCACGTTCCCCCGCCGTCACTGCTCGCGCGTCACTTCCCTCCCAGCTCCGCCAGCACGAACACCAGGGGCGCGTGAAAATCGATCGCCGGCTCGGTCATGACGTACTGCTCGAACAGGTCTTCGAACAGCACGTTCTCCGTCGACCAGCGGGCGTTTGGCCCGCTCCGTCCGGGCGAGTTTTTCAGCTCCGTACGGGCCGTGGGGCCGCCGATGATGGCGCCCGGCACCTCGATACCTTCGAGTCTGGTGAGCTGATGATGCGCGTTGTGAGGCCATCGCTGGCCGGCGCCGACGACGAACGAGAGGCCGAACGGGTTGAGGCCGAAGAGCCAGTGGAGGTGGGCCCGGGCGATCTCGACGAGCTCCGGCGAGGGGTTGACGCGGTTGGCAGCGATGGCCGCGGCGGCGGCTCCGAGGATGCGGGCGCTGCTGCCGTTGCCGAGGGTGCGGACGACGACGCCGTAGGCGCCGGCGGGCGTGTCGCGGAGCCGCCACGCTTTCACGAAGGGCTCCAGGAGCTTCGTGAGCTGTGCCTGGAGCTCGCGGCGCTCGAACGAATTGGCGGGGTAGAGGAGTGCCGTTTCGCTGATCGCGAGCGTGCCGAGGTCGGACCAGTCGACGACGGCGAGCTGGCTCGGGCTGATCCGCCGCGCGTAATTGAGGGCATCGCCGCGATAGCGCGAATCGCCGGTAGCGCGGGCGAGCACTGCCGCCGCGAATGCGATGTCGTCGTCGGTCGTGTCTTCCGCGTAGAACGGATCGTGCGACTGGACGCGGCCACGCTCGCGCGCTCCCGCGTAAGCGCGCAGCGACGCGGCCATGAAGCGCTCGCGGTCCTCGGGCCACACGTGCGCCGCGAGCGCGAACACGGCGGCGGCACGGCCGAGGAGATTGCGTCCGGCGCCCGGCTGCATCTTCACGACCGGGCGGTGGATGTAGTCGGCGAGCGGACGGCGCGTGTCGTCCTCCGGGAGGCGGAAGCGATCGTGATCGGCGGCGGAGCCGACCTGCAGCAGCGGCTCCTCGCGATCGATCATCTTCAGCAGCCAGTCGACGCCCCAGCGCGTCTGTTCGCGCACCTCGGCGGCGCCGGCGAAGTCATGGTCGCGCAGCGCCAGCAGATCGAGCGCGAGAACGAACGACGTCGTCCCGGCGAACTTCAGGTAATCGCCCGCGTCGTGCCAGCCGCCTTCAGCGTCGACGATCTCGCCGGAGCTGCTGAAGACGCGCGTGCCGTACGGGACGGCGATCCCGTCACCGGAGCTGGTCGTCGGGTTGTCGTCGACCACCGACGAGTAGAGATGACAGGCACCGTGCATCGACGTGGCGACGTTCGTCGGCCCGCAGCGCTGCACCGCCAGGAAGCGCATGAGCAGCGGCACGACGCCGTCGTACGGATCCGTGGTGATGTGGATCGGACCGGAGCGGGAGCCGTCCTCGAGGACGACGAGATAGCTGCCCTGCGGCAGCGAGGAGAGGTCGAGGCGTTCCGCGGTGAGCCGGTCGCCCGTCCGGGCCACCTCGTCGACCACGCGGGGCCCTGCGACGCCGCTGGTGACGTTGCAGCGGGTGAGCGCATCGACGATCCGGTACCGCGGCGCCGGAAGGCCATTGCTCACGACGATGGCGTAGCGGCTAGAACCGGGCACGTAGCCGAGCTGATCGAAGCGGACGGCGTAGCGTTCCGTGGAAGGGACAGCCGGCAGGGCAGGGCAGGGGTGACTGGTGGCGCGGCGTCGCGATTGAGCCGTGACAACCAGGGAAGGGAGCAGAACTGCAATGAGGAGGAGTCTCCGGAGCATGGTTGCTACTGTGTGCGGGGGATGTACCAGTTCAGCGTGCTGCCGCGCGCGATCGCGCTGACAGACAAGAGTGTCTGTCCCACATCGGGTGACGGTGTGTGGCCGGTTCTCCGAAGCAGCCCCCACGGATAACCAGCAACGGGCAACGGATAACCCTCTCGACTCTCGTGGCACTGGCATTGCTGAGCTACACGGCTGGAGGTATGCCGTGAACTGGTTCAATCTCTCGTTTATCGGTTGGGTGATCCTGATCATCGCCCTGGCCATTGCCGCGTACATGTTGAAAGCGCCCCCGGTATGGATTGGAATCGGTGCGCTCGCGCTGTTGGGCGTCGGCATCATCGTCTCCGTCAGTCACTCGAAGCCACGGATCTGACCGACCGGTCGGAAAAGAAAAAAGCCGGCTTGCGCCGGCTTTTTTCGTTCGATGAGCGAAGGAGTTACTCGGAGGTGACCATCCGGCGGAGCGCCTCGACGGCGGCGTCGGCGGTGCCGGTCGCGTCGATGGGGATCGAACGGACGTCGGACCAGCCGTTGGCTTCCGGGAGGTAGGCGAGGTACTTGACCGAGGTGTCGTCCTTGAAGAAGAGGACCATCCGGTTGCCCGAGCCGCCGATCGCGCCGATCTGGCTGTTCGCTTCAGCGCGGAAGCGGGGAGCGCCGAACGACTGGCCCTTCACGCCGAGCGGGATGCGAACGCGCGACTCGACGTACGGCTTGAAGGGGCGCAGCGTGACACGGTTGAAGTTCTTCTCGGCGGTGTTGCCGAAGACGATGTCGACGCTCTCGTGGTCGGTCGACTCGAAGATCGCCGGGTGGCGAAGGATCTCGTGGTTGAAGTCGGAGTGCTGCCCCTCGGGCTTCTTGGCGAACTCGAGGAAGTGCGAGAGATCGTATTCGGCGGTGTTGATGATCGTGCCGTCTTCGATCGTGAGCATCGCGTAGCGCGCCAGCTCTTCCTCGCCGCCGCGGTCTTCCCACCAGGTGGCGTGGATGTTGACCTCGGGGAACGAGTGCTCGACGTTGTCGCTGTCGCGATAGAACGACTTGCGGGTGATGCCGATGCGGAAGTTCGTGCGCCAGACGGAGCTGACGTTGCCGAAGTCCTTCGCGTCCGTCCACTTGCCGTTGGCCGACATCGACGCGACCATCAGGTTGCTCACGCGGCCCGTGGTGGTGTGCTTCCAGAAGACGAAGAGCGTCTTCGAAGCGGAGTCGTAGGCCAGGGCGGGGTTCGTGTGCACGCCGGCGATGTTGCTGCTGCCGGGGATGATCGTGCGGGTCACGGTGTCACCCTCGCGCGTCGTGAGCGTCAGGTAGCGGGTGGAAGCCGTGGAGACTTCCGGGTGATGCGCGGCCCATTCGCCCTGAACCGAATGCAGCGTGCCCGCGGGGGTGAGCAGGATGTCCCGATCCAGGTCTTCCGCGAAAGCGGCGACCGGCATCAGGACGAGAACGAGTACAAGTAGCAGTTTTTTCATGATTTCAGAGCTTCAGGTTGACCATGCCACGAAGGTCGATCGCGAAGAGGAGGCTCTTCAGGTTCCGGAACTGCGGGTAGAACTTGCACAGCTCGTCGAAGTGATGCTCGGCCGCTTCGGTGTCGCCCGATTTGTACGCCGCTTCGCCGAGAAGGTAATGCGCGTTGCGCACCTGACGGGCTTCGGCCGCGAGCTCGAGACCGATGTTGCCGTAGTAGCGCGCCCGCTCGTAGTCCTCGAGGTCGAGGTACCCGTAGCAGAGATCGATGTAGGCATCGGCGAGAGTGGTCGGGGCCTGCACTTTGTCGATGACGCTGTGCAGGAGGAACAGCCCGGCTTCGGTCTCGCCGACGAGCAGCTTGTTGTAGCCGAGGTTCTGGACGATGGCGTTCTGGACGAACGTGCGCTCGTCGTTGTCGGCCACCGTGCCGACCAGCTCGAGCGCCTGCTCGAGACAGTCGATCGCTTTGTCGAACTGCGAATCGGTCTCGTAGATGATGCCGAGATCGTTCAGCGCGCCGACTTTCCAGCTCGACTCGTTCGCCTCGATGGCGATGTTGAGGGCGAGCTGGCCGTAGAAGATGCCACGCTTGCTGTCGCTCTGGAGGCGGTGCTTGAACATCAGCGCGTACGCCGCCATGAAGGCGTGGTGCAGGTTGCGGCGGCGCATCAGGATCGTCGGCAGCGCGTGCACTTCGGCGCCGTCACGGCCCATCGCGATCATCGCGTCGGCCTTGTTGATCGTGATCAGCTCGCGCGTCTCTTCGTCGGACGCGAGCAGCGACGCTTCGTCATACAGCGCGAGCGCCTCGTCGTACTCTTCCGCGCGAACTTTCGCCAGCGCCGCTTTACGGAGCTCTTCGGCTTTCAGTGTCTCAGGCATCTTCCCCCCCGCTCTCTCCCCCGTCTTCGTCCCAGGCATCCGATTCCATTTCCTGCCGCCGTTTGAATTCGATGAAGCTTTCGACTTCCTTCTGGGCGGCAGGACTCAGCGACTTGTACTTCTCGAACACGTTGTTCGAACGCGTGTTCTCGTCGAAGAAGTCACCGATGCTCAGATCGAAAGTCTGAAGAATCTTCAGGAGTGTATCCAGACCGACCTTGTACTCTCCCTGTTCCATCCGGGAGAGATCGGACTGATGAATCCCGATCTTTTCCGCAAGCTCTACCTGGGTCAGCTTTCGCTGCCTCCGGAGCTGGCGGATCTTGCGTCCGACGAGTTCGAGTTGTGCGGGCCTGTTCATGCGCGTTTCGTTGACTTTTATGCTATTGAACAATAAAGTCGGCGAACTTTCAATATGCAGGCAGCCACATCAAGTGTCAAGCCTGGAAGGCCTGCTGCCGCAACCTCCAGGGATCTGCACCTTCTCCGCGAGCTCATCAGACGAGATTTCAACGCACGGTTTACCGGCTCGGCGCTTGGTTTGGCGTGGGCCGTTCTCCAGCCGTTGAGTCTCGTCATCCTTTATTGGTTCGTGTTCACCCTCATGATACCCGCCCGGACACCCGCCGGAGCAGGAAACGGTTACATTTATTTTCTGATCGCCGGACTCGTCCCCTGGCTCGGCTTCCACGAAGGGCTGCTGCGGGCGACCACCTCGATCGTCGACAACTCCTCCATTGTGAGGCGCTTACCCCTCCGGAGCGAGCTCCTGGTCGTCACCCCGAACATCTCGGCGCTCATTTTCGAGTGCATCGGCCTGGCGATCTTCCTTTCTTTTCTTCTCGCCCGCGGGACCCTGCCGCGGATGATCTGGATCCTGCCCTTCGCTCTCGCCGCGCAACTGCTGCTGCAGCTCGGCATCAGCTTTTTCCTGGCAGCGATGTACGTCTTCTTTCGCGATCTGACACAGATCCTCGGCTTCGTTCTCTCTATCCTTTTCTATTTGAGTCCCATCCTCTACCCGGTCGGCGGACGTTTCGAGAAGTTCTTTTTCTGGAATCCGCTGACGGCGGTGCTCGGTTTGTTCCGCAGCGCTTTGCTGGCCTCACCGTTACCTGAGGCCGGGTCGATCGTCTTCCTTTTGGTCGTCGCGTCGGGAGTCTTCGTCGCAGGACTGCTCTTTTTTCGCCGAGCCCAGCCGACGCTGGTCGATCTCATCTGAGTCACAGGAGAAATACATGTCTCTTCGTAAGGTTCTTGCCGCGAGCCTCGTGCTGACGGCCATTTCGACGCCGTTTGCCTTCGCGCAGACGCCGGCGGCGAACGCTTCGCAGCCGCAGGCCACGCCCGCCCAGAGCGGCGATGCCGCCACCATCGACGGCGGTACACCGCGCTTCATCCGCCCCGAGACTCCCGAGCAGCGCCAGAAGCGCCTCGGCACGGTCGAGGATCCGGGCCTCGAGCCGAACCCCGAGACGGTCTACGTCCGCTACGGGAAGGAATTCGGCATCCACCGCTTCGAGAAGGTCCTGGCGAAGTACGAGGGACAGCCCGAGGGCTGGGTGCGCCCGTTCGCGTTCGTGAACATCAGCGCCGAGATCTACCAGGAAAACGAAAAGTACGTCTGGGTGTGGCTGCCGATCCTCGAGAAGAAGGAGAAGAAGCCCTCCTCGCCTGACAACCCGATCCGCACGTACGACAAGTACGAGCAGGCGGCGATCGATTACTACAAGAACTACCGTAGCGAGTTCACGGTGCTCGACCCGCAGACGTCGAACGTGAAGGTCCGCTTCGAGCCGTCGTCCAACGGCCTGCCGAACTCCGGCTCGTTCCGCAACGGCCTGGCCGTCGGCGATATGAATGAAGATGGTCATGCCGACATCGTCCTCCCGCCCGAGCGCGGGGCCGGTGCACCCCCGTCGATCTACCTCGGCGACGGCAACGGCAACTGGAAGTACTGGGACATCGGCTTCCCGAACGCTTTCAACTACGGCGCCGTCGTCCTCGGCGACTTCAATAAAGACAAGCACCTCGACATGGCCTTCGCCATCCACCTGACCGGCATCGGCGTCTTCCTCGGCGACGGGCAGGGACACTTCACCGAGGCGAGCGAAGGGCTGCCGACGGACTTCCCGACCCGGCGCATCGTGGCCACCGACGTCGATCGCGACGGCTGGACCGATCTCGTGGCCATCAGCGAAGGGCCGGTCTCGCGCGGACAGGACACCAGCACCAAGACCGCGAGCTCTTCCATCCGCGCGTACATGAACCGCGGCAAAGGAAAGAAGTGGGAAGGGCTGGACATCGTCGGCGCCGAGAAGAAGGTGGCGGGTGACTGGCTGGGCTTCGGAAACTTCAACGGCGACAAGTACCCCGACTTCTTCGGCGCCAACATCTACTTCGGCAGCTCCGACTCGCTTTATATGAGCCAGACCGCCACGCGATGGGTGCCGTTCGGCTCCGGGACGCTCGTGCCCTGGGTGTCGTACTTCTTCTCGAGCGAGGCCGGCCGCTTCAACAAGGCCAGCAAGCTGGACGACCTGATCGTGGCCCACTACCGTTCGTGGCCTTCGTCCGTCGACCCGAGCGTCGTCCCGACGCCGCCGACGAAGAACATCGTCGGTCTCGACCGGATCACGTTCGGCAAGGAGCCGAAGCGCACGCCGATCGCACGGTGGGAAGGCCGCCGTCCGGTGTGGGGACTCGGCCAGGGAGACTTCGACGGAGACGGCAACCTGGACCTGGTGTACACCCGCTGGGAACCGCGCGAGCTGGTGCTGATGCTGGGCGATGGGGCCGGAAACTTCAAGAAGGCGACGCTGGACGGTGTTACCCTGCCGATGACGCTGAACTACGACCTGACGGTCGCGGATGTGAACGGCGACAAGCGTCCGGACGTGGTGGTGATGTTCGAATCTGATGAAAAGACTGCATTCGAGTCGAAAAACGGATCGGTGCAGGTGTATTTGAATCGTGGAGTCATCGCTGAGAGGCAGTAATTCCTTGCGGGGACCCGTGAATGTGGGTATAGTGCAACGATTCCCGACGCCGATATGGTGCAATCGCATAAAAACGCGCTTCGGGTATTGACTTCACGAATAATTCGCCATACTTTTAAGCAGTTCAAGCTGAAAAATTTGCCCGGTTTTGTGCGTGAGGATTACAAAACTTGACTCGGAGGTGATTGTATCGGGGACTGGGTGAGCAACCTTCGGTTCGTACCTATCAATCTGAAGTGTAGGAGATAAATTGATGAAGAAATTTTTTGTTTGGGCTCTCATGGCCACCCTGATGGTGGCGGGCTCGGCGTTCGCGGCCGTTCCGGTCTCGAATGCGACCTTCGCGACGGGCGCCCCGACCACGACCAACAATGATGACAGCTGCGACATCAGCGTTGCGCCGGCGGCGACCCTTCTGCTTCCGTATTTTGAAGTTGACATCAACAGCCCGGCTACGACTGCGCAGACGACGCTGTTCACGGTGACCAACGTTTCGCGTCTCCCGCAGATCGCGCACGTCACGGTCTGGACCGATTACTCGTACCCGGTCCTCGACTTCAACATCTTCCTGACCGGCTATGACGTTCAGGCGATCAACCTGTACGACGTCCTCGTTCGCGGCCTCGTTGCCCCGGACAACGGCACGTCCAACCAGACGACGCCGGGCTCGCGCTCGGCCAGCAACCTCACCGGCAACCCGAACTTCCTTCCGGGCGCCGCTGTGGCTTGTAACCTCGTTGGCCAGAACCGCGGCCGCGTTCCGGAAGTTCTCCGCCAGAACGTCGTCTCGGCCCTGACCGAGGGTGTCTTCCCGCTCCTTTGCGGCGACGAGATCATCGGTGGCACGCACAACAACGCGGTCGGTTACATCACGATCGACGTTGCCGCGACGTGCTCGACGAACCTTCCGACGGAGCCGGCGTACTTCACGACGGAAATCCTGTTCGACAACGTTCTCATCGGCGACTACCAGGCTGTCAACCCGAACACCGCCACGGGCAACTACGCGCAGGGCAACCCGCTCGTCCACATCCGTGCAATTCCTGAGGGTGGCCCGGCGGGTTCGGTCGTTGCGACCAACCTCCCGTACACCTTCTACAGCCGCTACCAGTCGATCCTCACCCCGACTCGTGACCGCCGTCAGCCGCTGCCGCACGTCTTCGCCGCTCGTTACATCGAGGGTGGAGCCGGTGGCTTCGTGACCGCGTTCAAGATCTGGCGTGAAGGCCTCACCGGCGCCGGCGCGGAGTGCGATGAGTACGCCGCCCTGAACGCCCGTATGGCCGTCGCTGAGCTGGTCCGCTTCGACGAGCGCGAGAACCCGTTCGTCTCGACGGCAGCCGGTGGCTTCTCGCCGGTCCCGCCGGGTGGTGTTGCGCTGCCGGAAACGTCGCGCACCCTCACCTCGGACGACATCTTCCCGGACCTCACCTCGGGTGACGTCGCTGGCTGGATGTACCTGAACCTCCACAACAACGCTGTCGGCGCTGACCGCCCCAGCCAGAACTGGGTCATCGTTTCGATGTTCGCTGAAGGCCGTTACTCGGTCGACTTCGACGCGGCGTGGCTCGGCAACGGCTGCTCGGCTCTCACCCCGGCTCCGGCCACCATTGGACCGGCTCCGAACGTGACGCCCGGCTTCACTCCGTAAACCTGATTCAACGCAGTAGCCTTCGGGCGGGCCGGATCTCCGGCCCGCCCTTTTTAGTTCCGGACGCAATGCTGCTCTGGAGCATCGCCCGAAGCCGATTCGCACATCGTCTGAATCGTTTCGCGGGAAGCTTCAAAAAACGCTTCCATCCGCGCTTGCAGCCGCTTACAATAACAGTGGTATCTCTTTTATTACTTTTTCGTTGGTAACTTCGACGTTCGTTCTCTCGCTCGTTCGCGATAATTCCGACCCGGGGGTGTGATTTGAAACAGTGTTGGTCCAGACTGCTCGTCGTATTGCTGTTTGTATGCGGCGTCGCGACCTCTACTTCTGCGCAGTATCCGTTGTGGCCCAAGCCCAAGAGCACTGCGGAGCCTCAGTCGTTCTGCACCGACTGCGAAGGCAGCAATGCCTACAGCCTGCCCAACGCAGGTCTGAAGCTCCAGCATTACGGCCCTCCGATCAAGGCGCATGTCGGCCGGATTCACGACGGCAATTACAGCAATGATTCGCAGGGCTTCGGCATGCGTACCGCCCGCGGCGGCCGTGTGCTCATCGCGCCTCAGCGCAATCGCGTCTACATGCAGAACGGCGCCATGCTCGGCGCCTACGCGCTCGACACCTTCTTCACGAAGGTAGCGACCGGCCTCGTTCCGGTCACCAGCTTCCCGACTCAGGACGGCCGCAGCTACAGCCGCTCGGGCACGCCGATCGAATCGATCATCATGCCGGAGCAGTACGTCTATCCGGAGAATCCGAACTCGAAGTGGAACATCCTCGGCGCCGGCGACAGCCAGGACCGCCTGTTCGACTTCGACGTCGACGATCGCGGATACGTCTACTCGGCCTACAGCTACTACGGCTGGGGCATCACCAAGGACGACGGTACCGCGCCGAGCGGCGTGGTTCCGAAGATGATGCCGCTCGAGGCCCAGCGCAAGAACGGCGCTTACGGCGCCACGCGCATCGTCTCGCTCAAGGTCGGCAGCAAGTACTGGGTTGTGGTCAGCAGCCACCTGAACCCGACCGGCGCTTCGATCTACGAAGCCACCAATACGAAGAACCCCATCGGCCCGACGAACCTTGCCGGCGCCAGCAAGGGCATCATGGCCTGGGCGAAGAATGCCGACGGCACGCGCGTCGCGTTCATCACCGGCCAGCTCAAGCTCGCCATCTACGACGCCGGCCAGTACGTGCTCGGCGGCTCCCCGATCCTCGAAGTCGACGCCGGCGCCAAGAAGTTCGGTGCCGTCGCTGCCGACGGTGCGAACTTCTACGCCGTCGAAACCATCCCCTCCACGCCGACGCGCAACCTCCTCTGGAAGTTCGCCGCTGACGGCGCCGGTGGTTACACCATCACGAAGCACGACGTCCTCGGTTCGTTCGAGCCGCTGAACATGCAGGGCGGCGACGGCTTCCTGGCCATCCTCGGCCAGGTCCCGGCTCCGGGCGGCACGATCGGCGCGAGCGCCGGCGACGTTCGCCTCATCAAGGTCGGTGCAGGCGCGCCGGTCGACCTCCCGCTCAACGAGTACTTCAAGAACTACTACACCCTCCCGCCGGCGAACCAGGCCCGCCCGGGCTACACCGCGCTCCAGCGCGATGCGGTCGTCGCCAAGCAGGGCGGCAAGACCTACCTGATCTACACGACGTACGGCATGGGCGACGTTTACGAGCTCCAGGCCGGCGACAGCCTGTCGATTGATTACGTCCGCACCAGCTACGGCACGGCGAACCCCTTCTCGAAATCGACGGAGAACGGTCCGTTCTACGGCGACCGCATCACGTTCACCAGCGCCTTCAACTCGAGCGCGACGCTCAAGCCGCCGCTCGAGTGGAACTTCGGCAACACTGAGAACTCCGCGAACAACGTCCGCAGCGCACCGGCCGGCGATCAGATCGCTCACCAGTACGCGGGGCTGACGTCCGCGGGCGCGATCACGGCTCCGAAGACGGTCGTCGCGAAGAACCTGCTCGATACGCAGGTCACCGACACGCGCCAGATCACTCTCAAAGTCCCGACGGCGCGCATCGGCGTGCTGAGCGCCGGCACCACTTCTCCGGCCACCGTCCTGACGACCGCCCCGGCAACGCCGCTGGCCCTCGTCAGCAGCGATCGCTTCACCGACTCGTCCGATGGCGCAATCGAAGGGCACTACGCGTCCTGGATCATCGATGGCGTGACGACGCCGCAGGTGCCGTCGGCCCTGATGCCGGTTGGACAGTGCGGCAGCCACACCGCCACGCTCGCGGCCAACTACGGCCCGTACAACGCCAGCTTCCTCACGACGGTCGGCCAGCCGTTCCTCGCCACCGTCAGCAACGTGACGTACTCGGTGCGTCCGTTCGTTGCCACGATCGGCACGCCGCAGAAGACTGCCTCGGCGGTCAAGTTCACCGGCTCGGCGCGCATCGGCGATCCGAGCTCCTTTAGCGGTGCCACCAACTGGACCGTCTCCTGGACCCTGAAGAACGGGGCCGTGGATCTCGTCCCGCCGCAGGTGATCCAGGCGGCGATCGGCGTCATTCCGGACTTTTCGGTGCCGACCACCGTCACGATTCCTTCGGGCGCCGTTCTGGCGCTCAATGTGGAACTGCCGACGGCCAACCTCTCGGCCGCTTGCCAGAACCTCAACGTCTCCTCCGAATCCATCACGCTCAGCACCCCGCAGCCGGTCATCAACGTCACTTCGGGCTGCGTCAACGCCGGCAGCGACTGCACGCTGACCGCGACCTCCGGCAACAGCGACCCGACCACCGGCTGGACGTACGTCTGGACGCTCAAGACCTCGGGCGGTTCGGTCGTCACCACCGGTACCACCAACCCCTGGAAGCCGACGATCGCCACGGCGGGTAACTACATCGTCGAGCTGATCGCGACGAAGACCATCTTCTCGGCTCCGGCCGTTCCGAAGACCCTCACGGTCGCGCAGCCTGCCTGCGGCGGCCACCCCGATCCGCTGCACTTCGGCATCAACGTCCGCGGCAAGACCTCGGGCTGCACCGGCACGCAGGGATCCCCCTGCCAGGTCGGTGAGGTCATCGAGCTCGACGCCGGTGGCGGTGGCTAC
The DNA here is from genome assembly GCA_036399695.1 of Thermoanaerobaculia bacterium. Taxonomy (GTDB): domain Bacteria; phylum Acidobacteriota; class Thermoanaerobaculia; order Gp7-AA8; family Gp7-AA8; genus DASVEE01. The sequence goes on from DASWMP010000386.1 coordinate 12,141, forward strand.
ATCCAGCGCGCCTGCGACGTCTTCGCCTGGAACTTCGGCGACAGCAGCTCGGCCGGCAGCGGTCTGGCCGTCGAGCACACGTTCAACGGCACGAACGCGTCGTACAACATGACGCTGACGCTGACGAACGACTCGGGCCCGAAGAACTACACCCGTACCATCTACTTCGGCAGCGGTAACAACCCCGGCCCGGGCCCCGGCCCGAGCTGCACGGCACCGGCCGGAGTTTCCTTCACGTGGTCCGGCAGCAAGGGCTGCAGCCCGACCAAGTCGTGCGAAGTCGGCGAGCAGATCGTCTTCACCGGCAACAAGTCCGGTGGTCTGCAGGGCTGCGACCAGATGTCGTGGAACCTCGGCCCGGCCGGCGTCACCACCGCTGGTCAGCCCATCAAGACGTTCCCGGCAGCCGGCACGTTCACGCTGTCGCTCGTCATCAAGAACACCGCTGGTCAGGCGCAGCCTGTCAACCGCCAGATCACGATCATCCCGGCCGGCAACGGCAGTGGTAACTGCAACGGCCACGCGACGGCGCTCAACGTTGCGCCTGACTACACCGGTCTTACTTCCGGCTGCGGTCTGTACGCGAACCAGGACACCTGCCAGGCGACCGAAGAGTTCCAGTTCACCGCTGGTTTCTCCGGTTACCAGCAGCAGACCTGCGACACGTTCGAGTGGAACTTCGACGACGGCACGGCCATCGTGACGTCGCAGAATCCGAAGCACACGTTCGCCGGCAGCAAGACGACGTACAACGTCAAGCTGACGGTCAAGAACCCGAACGGCAACGTGACGGTTCCGTTCAACGTGAAGGTCGGCGGCGGTAACCCGGGCGTTCCGGCTCCGATCATCAGCATCAGCGGCCCGAGCACCGGTTCGGTCGGCGCGGATCTGACGTTTACCGCCACCTCCGACGCAGCCGCCACCACGGGCTGGAGCTGGAACTTCGGCAACGGTGTCGACAACACGCACGCCGGAACGACGTCCACCACCAGCACGCTCAAGCGGAAGTACCTCGCCCCCGGCACGTATCCCATCACCGTGCAGGCGCGTAACGGCTTCAGCGGCCCGGTCGGTCAGGCCACGTACACCGTGACGATCACGCAGTCCTCTGATTACAAGTTCCTGCTCCCGGTCGTCATCCACGGCGCGGGCGGCGACAACAGCACGTGGCGCACGGACGTCCAGGTCTTCACGCCTGACACGACCGTCTCGGCCACGAAGCCGCTCGTTCTGTCGCTCGACTTCAAGGGCACCAAGAAGACGATCAACATCACCAAGTCGACCACGATCTTCGAAGACTTCATGAAGGAGATCATCGCGGGCGACGAGCAGGGCCCGGTCGTCGTCACGGTCACGACGAACACCCCGCCGCAGATCTGGACCCGCACGTACAACGTGTCGGCCGCCGGCACCTTCGGCCAGTTCATCCCGGCCATCCTTCTCTCCGGTCCGAACGGGCAGGGGAGCGTGACGTCGTCCGCTACGACGCCGACGAAGTACTACCTCGCCGGCCTCCGCTCGAACGCTTCGCGCTACCGCACCAACGTCGGCTTCGTGAATCCGACGCCTCAGCCGGTCGGCATCAAGGTTGAGGCCTGGGACGACGAAGGCAAGACTCTGATCGGGTCGTTCAACAAGACGCTGAACTCCTTCCAGCTCGAGCAGATCACGATCAGCACGCTGATCTCGAACCTGCCGGAGAACAAGCCGTTCAGCCTCCGCATCAGCACCGACACGCCGAGCCTCGTCGCCTACGCGTCGATGATCGACCGTGCCACCAACGATCCGGTCTTCGCCACGGCGGTTCCGGACAGCGACTTCGTTTCGCTCGATTACAAGAACGCGGTGCTCCCGGGTGTCGGTCACACCGGCAACTGGCGCAGCGACGTCTCGATCTTCAATCCGGACGACCAGATCATCGTCGTCGACCTGGCCTACTACGACCAGACCGGCGCGAAGGTCGCGGAATCGAAGAGCCAGATCATCCCGGCCAATGCCTTCATGCAGCTCGACGATCTGCTCCGCGCGGGCCGTCTCGCGCCGCAGCCGGCTGACGGTCTCGGCATGCTGAAGGTCGACACGGTTCTGACGGGCGGTTCGTATCCGTACGTCTTCTCCCGCACCTACTTCGACAAGGGCATCGAGGGCAGCTACGGCCAGGGCATCCCGGGCTTCGCCGCCGCTCGCGCCAACGTCAAGACGAACAAGGCCGCCTACATCCCGGCCATTCGCAGCGACGACAGCTACTACACCAACGTCGGCCTCGTGAACCTCACGGATCAGACGACGAAGGTGCGCGTCACGCTCCTGCACCAGCAGACCGGTGCGGCCGTGAACTCGTACGACTTCGACCTCGCTCCGAACCAGTCGATCATCCGTTCGCGCGACGCGGAAGGTAAGGACCTCCTTCGCTTCCTCGACGCCAACGCCGATCGCGGCTCGTTCAAGATCGAGATCATCTCCGGTGGCGGTCAGGTCTGGGCCTTCGCGTCGGTCATTGACCGCCGCACGGCCGACCCGGAGTACGTCGCCGCTCAGTAGTTCCGCAGTCACTTGGATTCACTGGCGGGCCCCACACGGGGCCCGCCATTTTTGTTTTTGGTTTCTGGTTTTTGGTTTTCGGTGCTGCGCGTCGGCTGGCATCGCGCTCCTGCTGCCAGCCCGAACCAAAACCAAAAACCGAAAACCGTACAATGCCCCCCATGGAACCCGCTGTTCGCGCCGACCGGCTGTCGAAGCAGTACGATATCTACCGGCGTCCTGCCGACCGGCTCATCGAGCTCTTCACGCGACGGCAACGTCACGCCGTCTTTTCAGCGCTCGAGGATGTGTCGTTCGAAGTGGAGCAGGGGGAGACGGTCGGGATCATCGGGCAGAACGGCGCGGGCAAGAGCACGCTGCTCAAGCTGCTGACGGGTGTCACGCAACCGAGCGGCGGCACGATCGAGATGCGCGGCACCATTGCCTCCATCCTGGAACTCGGTACCGGGTTTCATCCGGAGTTCAGCGGCCGCGAGAACGCCGCGCTCAACGCCGCGATCCTCGGTCTCAGCGCTGCCGAGGTGCGCGAGCGCCTGCCGGCGATCCTCGAGTTCTCCGAGCTCGGCTCGTTCCTCGAGCGGCCGGTCAAGACCTACTCCTCCGGCATGTACATGCGGCTCGCGTTCTCCGTGGCGGTGAACGTGAACCCGGACGTCCTGATCATCGACGAGGCACTGGCCGTCGGCGACGGGCATTTCCAGAAGAAGTGCACCGACAAGATCCGCGAGTTCCAGGAGTCGGGGAAGACGATTCTCTTCTGCTCGCACTCGCTCTACTACGTCTCGTCGATCTGCCGCCGCACGCTCTGGCTGGATCACGGAAAGGTGATGGCGTACGGGCCGTCGCTGGATGTGGTCCACGAGTACGAGACTTTCCTGCGCGAGCGCGACCGCGCCCTCCCCGGCGCGACGGACGAGGCGGACCTGGAGCGTCCGCGCACGCTGGCGCGCTTCAGCGAGATCGTCGTCTGCGATCGCAGCGGCAGCCCGCGCCAGGAGTTCGCACGCGGGGAGGACGTCCACATCCGGATGCGCATCCAGTCGGACGACCCGCGCCAGCCGGTGCACGTGCTCGTCGGAATCCATCGTTCGTCCGACGACCTGCAGTGTTTCGCCGTCGGCACGCATGCGGACGGCATGCAGCCGCTCGCGGGACGCGGCGAGTACGAGTTCACCGTGCAACTGCAGGACGTGCCGCTCCTGCGTGGCGACTACTCGATCATCGCGTTCATCGGCGATGAGAACGCGATCACCGTCTTCGACCGGCGCGACGTCAACCCGGCATTCTCGATGACAGGGGAGCGCTTCGAGATCGGCCTGATCTCCGTGCGCCACCGCTGGCAGCTCGAGGAGACGAACGTCGAGGCGCCGATGCTCGAGACGCGATGATCTCGCTGCTGATCGTGAATTACCGCTCCGCGGCGCTCACCGCGGAGGCGATCCGTTCCGCGCGCGCCACCACGCGGACGCCGCTGCAGGTGGTGGTCGTCGACAACAGTCTCGATCCGCGCGAAGCGGAGGCGCTGCAGGGCCACGCCGACGTCGTCATCGTCTCCGAAACGAATCGCGGCTACTCCGGCGGCATCAACCTCGGCCGCCCGCACTGCAGCGGCGAGGTCCTCGTCGTCTCCAATCCCGACGTCGTCTTCGCGGAAGGCTGTCTCGATCGTCTCGCCGCGGCGTTGAACGAGAAAACGTCCGTGGCCGGCCCGGCGTTCTTCTGGGACGACGGCCATCGCTGGATGCTCCCTCCCGCGGACCTCGGCAGCGGCTGGGAGAAGGTGGACGAGGTACTGGCCAGCCGCGCCCGGAGCTGGCGTGTCGAGCGCGACAGCCGCCGCTTCCGCAAACGGGTGCGCTTCTGGTCGCTCACCGAAACGACGCCGGTCGACGCGCTCTCCGGCGCCGTCATGGCCATCCGCGCGACAGACTTCGATGCCGTGGGCGGCTTCGACGAGCGGTTCCCTCTGTACTTCGAGGAGATCGATTTCGTGCGGCAGCTCGCGGAGCGCGGCCGGAAAATCGTCTACGTCCCGGAGGCGCGCTGCCGCCACCTCTTCGACCAGAGCGCCAGCCAGAGCTCGGACGAGTCATCGCAGCGCTACGTCATGTCGGAGCTGCGCTACCTGGAAAAGTGGAACGGCCCCTTCGTCGCCCGGACTCTGAAGAAGCTCGAGCGGCCGATGCCCGGCTTCGATGCGCAACCGCTCGCCGGCCCGCTGACGCTCGACCGCGACGACGTCGTGGTGGAGGTCTCGCCGCTGGCGTCATTCGCGACCGCCGCCGGACACTTTCCCGCGAGCCGGACGGTCGAGCTGCCGCGGGAGGTCGTGCAGTCGTTCCGGCGCGGACCGCTCTTTATGCGCGCGGTGCAGCGGGAGAGCGGGACCGTGCTGGGCGTGTTTCGCCTGTGAGCGCGAGAGACCGATGGGACCTATAGGTTTGATTTATGTAGGACAGACACTCTTGTCTGTCCCGTGCACCGTAACCTTTAAGGAACGGCCGGACAGACAGGAGTGTCTGTCCTACATAAACCCCACGATAGTCCCACCGTTCCCCTGATCCCAACGCCCCAACCACCGGCCACGTTAGAATCCCCCCCATGTCCTCGATCAGCGTCTCGGTGCTGATCCCGCTCAGCGGGGAATCGGCCGGACTCGCGGCCACGCGCGAGGCGATCGGGCGTTTCCTGGAGAGGGCTGGATTCACGCACGAGATCCTGACGCTCGACGGTCCCATGGGGGCGGCGCTACGCAAGGGGATGGCCGAGGCGAAGGGGACCTATGTCGTGGTCGCCGATCCGGAGCTGCCGTATCCCGTCAGCGCCATCGGCGATGCCATCGCCATGGTGCAATCGGGGGCGACAGAGATCGTCTTCGCCGGGACGTCGCCCGAGGACGACCGGCGGCACTACCTCCTGCGCTGGCTGCTCGTGCCGATCCTGCCGGATCCGGTCATCCGGCTCAAAGCGTTCTCCTGGCGCGCCGCCAAGCTCGTCTTCGGCGAAACGCGTCAGGTGGAGGGGGGCTGCGATCTCGAGATCGCGTTTCTGGCGAACAAATACGGCTTCCGCGTCGAACGGCTCACCGTCAGCGCTGCTGACGACGTCCGTGCGGAGCGTTCCTTCTCGCTGCTCGGGGGCTGCCTCACGGCGATGAAGATCCGGCTCGCCAACCGGCGCATGCAGTACCGCGCGGCGCGGCGATGTCCCGTCTGTTTCTCGTCCGAGGTCTGGACCGTGGCGCAGATTCCGGCCAACGTCGTGCGCGCCTGCAGCCGTTGCAAATGCCGCTATCTGAACCAGTTCACCGATGAGGACGAGACGCACCCTGTACGCCGCGTCTTGCGTCCGCATAGCTCGGTGGCGGAGAAGACGTACGACGAGCACTCCCAGCCGGCGCGCGAGAAGACGAGCGTCCGCCGCCTCGCCGTATTGCGCAAGCAACTGCCGTCGCGAGCGCGCGTCCTGGAGGTCGGCGTCCGCGATGGGAGCTTTGGTGCCGCTGCCGCGGCCGATTACGAATACGTCGGCATCGATCCGGCCGCGGCGGCGGCGCGTCACGCACGTTCCCGCGGTCTCGAGGTCTACTGCGCCTCGCTCTCCGCGTTCGTCAACACCGGCCCGGCGTTCGACGGCATCGCCCTCTTCCACGTCTTCGAGAACATGGCCGATCCGCACGACGCCCTCGGCCGCATCAAAGATCTGCTCAAGCCGGGCGGCGTGCTGATGCTCTCGACCTTCGATACCGAAGGGCTGATCTACCTGCTGACCGAGCGGCAGCGGATGACGCAGAACTTCCGCACGCATCTCATCCTCTACTCACGCTCGGCGCTCATCGAGCTGCTCGAACATTCCGGCTTCGAGATCCTCTCGATCGGGCCGGAGTTCGAGTACCGCGATCACTGGTTCGTGCGCCACTGGATCGACGGCCACTGGTCGGCGATTGCGCCGCTCGGCCGCGCGCTGCTGCGCATCCTGCCGGATCCGCTGCTCGTCAGCTCCGGCTCCATCCGCGTCATCGCCAAGCGCCGCGCCGGTCCGCCGATGAACGCCCGCACGATCCGCTCCGTAGAACCCACGCATGCCCGTTGACGAACGCTTCACCATCCGCGGCTTCCGGAACGGCGACGAAGCGCAGATCCTCCATCTCTTCGCCCGTTCCTTTCACGCGCCGCGCTCGCCGGAGCACTTCGACTGGAAGTACCGGCAGAACCCCTTCGGACGCGAGCGGATCAGCGTCGCCTTCGACTCCGGCGGCATTCTCGCGGGTCACTACGCCGGATATCCGGTGCCGTTCCGCGACGGCCGCCGTGACCTGCTCGCCCATCACGTCGGCGACACAATGACGCAGCTCTCGGTCCGTCATGTCGGCCGGGGCCCGACGTCCGTCCTCGGCCGGACCGCCCTGCACTTCTACGCCAACTTCTGCGAGCGGCAGGTGGCGTTCAACTACGGCTTCAACGTCGCCAACATTCAGAAGTTCTCGCTGCGCTTCCTCCGCAGCGATCGCGTCGAGCCGGTCACGTATCGTCTCCTCGACGCCAAGGCGCTGACGCCCATCTTCCGCCGGGAGCGCTGGCTGCGCGGTTACCGTCTGCAGATCGTGCAGCGGACGGACCGCGAATGGGACCAGTTCTTCGAGCGCGTCGCACCCGCCTACGGGATGCTCGTCCGGCGTGACGCCCGTTACGTGCAGTGGCGCTATCTGGACTGCCCGGACGTCCAGTACATCGTCATCGCCATCCGCAAGTTCCTGACGCTGGCGGGCTGGATGGTCTTCCGCATCCGCGACGACCGCGCCACGATCGGCGACGCTCTCTTCGATCCCGATCTCATCGACGCGCCGGAGGTCCTGTTGCGGCACGTCATCCCGCAGTGGCCGGTGGCCCGCGTCGACGGCTGGTTTCCGTCGCGTCCGGCATGGTTCGACATCGTGCTCAACGACCTCGGCTTCACAAAGCAGCCCGAGCCGCAGGACCTCTCGCTCATGTGCGTTCCGTTCGTGGAGAACCACATCGTCCCCCGAATGAGGCAGGCGATGTATTACACGTGGGGCGACAGCGACCTGTTTTGAAGCGCCCGTCTCGAACTGCGCACGCGTCGTGCAATGCCGCTCTCAGCAGTCGGTAGAATGAGACGCCATGAACGAGGTTCAGCCGCAGAAGAGCGGCAAAGACAAACGCATCGCTGATGTCGAGAAGAAGCGGGTTCTCGTCATCGACGATGACCTGCCTCTGCGCGGCATGCTCGCCGCCGCGTTGCGCCAGCACGGGTTTCAGGTCCTGCTTGCCGGCGACGGCGCGGAAGGGCATCGTGCGCTCACCATCCATCGCCCGGACGTGATTCTGCTCGACCTGGCGATGCCCGAGGTCAACGGGTGGGACTTCCTGCAGCGCGCGAAAGAAACCGGTCACCTGAGCAACGTGCCGGTGGTCGTGCTGTCGGCCCACGTGCGCGTCGAGCCGCAGGCGCTGCTGCAGATGGGGGTCGCGGCGATTCTACCGAAGCCGTTCAACCTGCCGGAGCTCATCACCGTCATCGAGCATCTTTCGCCGTGACGCAGGACGTCGCGACGCGCGTCGCTTCGCTGTACGGAACCCGTTTCCTGCGGAGCTACGTCCGCAACAAGATCCGCCACGACCTTCTCTACCCGGCCGTGCTCGAGGCGCTGCGGGACACGCGAGCTCCAGTGCTGGACATCGGGTGCGGCGCGGGCGTGCTGGCCTTCTTTCTGCGCGAGTCCGGGTTCGCGTGGCCGATCTCGGGAATCGATTTCGACGCGCCGAAGATCGAGATCGCGCGGCGAATCGGAGCGCGGTACGAGGGGCTCGACTTCCGCGTCGGGGACGCGCGCGAAGAGCAGCTCCCTCCCGGGCACAGCGTCCTCGTGCTCGACGTGTTGCAGTATGTGAAAGCCGCCGAGCGGCAGCGGATCCTCGAAAAGGTTGCGGCGGCGGTGCCTCCCGGCGGCGTGGCGATCGTGCGCCAGGGGGTTCGCGACCAGTCGTGGCGCTCGCGCGTGTCCTATTTCCTGGAGGTTTTCTCGCGGATGAACGGCTGGCTGAAGATGGAGAACATCGACCTGCCGACCCGCGAAGAGATCGCCGGACCCTTCGCCGGCTTCGCGCAGGAGATCAGGCCGCTCTGGGGACGGACTCCGTTCAACAACTATCTGTTCGTCTTCCGGCGCGTTTGAACGGTCTGCACCTTCTTCGGGGAACTGGTTTTTGGTTTCGGTTTTTGATTTTTGGTGCTGCGCTTCACGACGCTCTCCGCCGAGCGCAGCACCAAAAACCAAAAACCAACAACGACAAACGAGCGGCACGCTCTCCTGTTACGCGAGCGCCGCATCCTCCGGCACCACGAATGCGTAGCCACGCTCCTGCGCCGCGTCGATGACACCCTGGAGCATGCGCAGCGACTGCGGTCCCCCCTGATGCATCATCACGATTGCACCGGGGCGCAGGTCCGGCAGGATGCGCTCGACAACCTTTTCGGCGTCGGCGGCAACTCCGTCGAAACCGCGCGCCGTCCAGCCGATGAGCCGCAGGCCGCGGCGGGCCAGCAGGGGATGGACGAACGGGTTCTTCATCCCCACGGGAGCGCGGAACCACCGCGACGGCGCGGTGAAGCGGGCGATGGCGCGCTGGCATTCATCGACCTCGAAGGCGATCCGTCCCGGCGTCGCGCACCAGAAGGAAGCCGAGGGGTGCGTGTGCGAATGATTGGCGACGGTATGCCCGGCGGCGAGCATCGCTTCGATCAGCTCCGGACGTTCCAGGGCGAGTTTGCCTTTGATGAAGAACGTCGCCTTCACGCCGCGCGACGCGAAGAGCTTCAGCACTTCGGCCGTGTCCTCGGTCGGGCCGTCGTCGATCGTCAGCCACAGCTCCTTGCGATCCGTGGCGAAGCGGGTCACGACTGGTCCGAGCCACTGCACGTTCGCGCGCAGCGTCGGATAGAGGATGAGCATGTGCGAGAGCATCAGCACCGCGAACGCACCCACGGGCGACACCGGCCACAGCGCCACGAGGATGAGCGGCGCCACCAGGGCGAAGCCGAGAATCAGTCGGCGAATGAGACGCCCCCGAAGGATTGCTCCTGTCTGGCGATGCGGTTGCGCAGGAGCCGGACGAGCACGGCGGAGACGGCGTTGAGCGTCAGCACGCCGAGGTACTGCCAGCCGAGCAGGCGTACCCACGACGGCTGCAGCGCGTAATACACGGCCGCCGCCGCGCCGCACGTCAGCAGGAGCGTCAGGTTCGCGCGATGGTTGTTGCGCAGGAGCGTCCGCGTCACCAGCGGGATCACCACCACACCCATGAAGTAACAGGGGAACTGGATCGTGATCGCTGCCAGCAGCACCGAGACGACGAGCGCGATCGGCAGCGGCAACGGCAGCCAGGGGAAAAAGAAGCCGGCCACGCTCATGAGGAACCAGATCGCGAAGCCGTAGTTCTCCACTTTGCTCTGGTCGCGCGCGACGGCCAGCATCAGCCCGGGCCGCGGCTCCGGCTTCGCCTTCAGCAGGCGCAGAAAGCCGGCCAGCTTGAACAGCGCGAAGTGGTGCCTTGAGGGCAGCCAGCGCGCCTCGGCGCGATCGCGCACGAAGATCATGGCTTCAGCTCCGTCGAGAAAGGCTCGAACGCGAACCACTGATGCCATGAATCGCGGATCACGGCCTCGAGCTGTTGCACCCACTCCTCGACCGCGATCGTCAGGTCGGCGTCACGGTTGCGGCTGCGGCGAACGACGTGGATCGGCGACGCCGTCACGAGCTGATAGCGGCGGTGTCCGCGGCGGACGATGAAGAGCGGGAAGATCGGCACGCGCGCCGCCATCGCCAGCGCGAACGGCCCGGCCGGAAAGTCGGTCTTGATGCCGAACATCATCGCCGGCAGCGTGGCGATGCCGGGAGTGACGCGGTCCCCCTGGATCGCTACCAGCTCGCCGCGATCGATCGCGTGCAGCAGGTCGAGCGCGAGATCGCTGGCCCGCGTGCTGAAGTCGACCTTGACTCCTTCGCCGAGCTGGCCCCGGTTCGTCTCCTCGAACTTGCGCGTCTGCGGGTCCGACTCCGGCGCGCGCACCATCACGAGCTGCCGTCCGGCGATCTCGGCGAACAGGTGAGCGCCGAGGTCGTAGCTACCCATGTGAGCCGTGAGGATGATGGCGCCGCCCGGATGGTCCTGGAGCGCATCGAAGCTGCCGATGAACTCCCAGTCCGGAATCGTGCGCAGATCCTTGAAGCGGGCGTTGTCGTTGATCGTGCAGGCGAAGTTCCAGAAGACGCGGTAGGCGCGGAAGAAGTTCGTGACGCGCCACGAACCCGGCAACACCGCCGAGAGGTTCACCATCACGCCGCGGCGGCCGGTCCGCCAGAAGAGGAACAACGCCGACCAGAACGCCAGGATCACCGACTCGAGCGGCACCGGGACGTTGAACACCGCCCAGCGCAGAAACTGTCGCCAGAACACTCCGCGGGCGTGGAAGCGCTGGAGCCAGCTCACGTGCGGATGATATCGCCCAGCTCGCGCTCCGCTGAAGGAAGCTCGGGCCGCAGCAGACGGAACAGAGGGCTCTGCATGAGCCGGTCGTCGCCCGGATAGGTGGGGATGAAATGGAGCGGAAATCGCTCGAAGATCTCGCGGTCGCTCCGTTTGCGCATCCGCTGCACCGCCTCGCGCTTCTGGGCGATGCGCGCCTCGTGCTTCAGCACCCAGTCGAGCGCGCGGAACTGCATCGTCGTCAGCGGATCGTCGATGGCCGCGAGCGGCCGCGCGCCGACGAGCTTGCGCTTCGCGCGGCGGAGGAACGACGTCGTGGCGGGGGAGGACTCCATCCCCCGGAACGGCTCGCGGGCGAGCTCGCCGGCGCGCGGGTTGCGCGTGGTGGCGTAGTGATGGAGGCGATGGAGATACGTGTAAAGCACGGCCGCGCCGCTGTCGCGCAGCTCCTCGTAATTCTTGAGGGCCGTCTGCAGTGCATTGCGCTCGAAGAGCACGCCGCGCTCGAAGTTCCCGAGCCGGTTGCTCGTCGAAGACGACGCATGACGCACGACCGCGCGCGGCTCCCACAACACGCGATGGCCGGACAGCCAGGTGCGCCAGCCAAAGTCGACGTCCTCGAGGTAGGCGAAGTAATCGTCGTCGAACCCGCCGAGCTCCACCAGTTTCGCGCGGCGGGAGATCATGTTGCCGCCGCAGGCGAAGAAGAGCTCCGCGCCGGCCGCCGGTTCTTCGCGCGTGCCGAGCGGATAGCGGAAGCCGTTCTGGAACGCGTGGCCGTCGAACGTCATCGCGCCGCCGATGAAGTCGATCAACTCGCCCGCGAGATCCACCATCTTCCCGGCGATCGAGACCACGTCCGCCGGCGCCTCCTGCATCGCGCTGATGAGCGCGATGAGCCAGCCCGGCTCCGGGAGGGCGTCGTTGTTGAGGAAGATTACCTGCTCCGCCGACGAGCCGGCCAGCGCCGCGGCGAGGCCGCCCGTGAAGCCGCGGTTCTCGCGCAGCGCGAACAGCTTCACCTTCGGATGATTGGCCACGATGGCCGCGGCGCTGTCGTCCGTCGAGCCGTTGTCGACCACCGTGACGCTCGCGCCGTCGACGAGCTGCGCTTCCACGGCGGCGAGGCAGTCCAGCGTCTCGCGGCGGCTGTTCCAGTTGACGAGAATGATCTCGGTGGTCAAAAGACGCGCCTCTTGATGCGTGCCAGCAGTGAAGGCGGCCGCTGCGGCACCTGCATGGAGATGGAGAACTCCTGTTTGTACGGATCGACGCGCGGCTCGCGGCAGAACTCGCGCAGCGGCTCGAGCGTGCGCGTCCACTGATGCTCCTCGACGAACCCGCGCGCGCCGCGGCGCATGCTGGCGTAGCGTGCGTCGTCGGTAAGGACGTGCACCAGCGCGTCGGCGAACGAAGCGATTTCCGACGTCCGATTTCCGGTTTCCGGAGCGGCAGAGCGCGCGGGGTCAGTCACCACGATTCCGGCGCCATAGCGCGCCAGCAGTTCGTCGGTGCCGGGCGCGGAGCTCGTCACGACCGGCAGGCCGCCCCAGAGGTAATCGTAGATGCGCGTGCGCATCGAGAGATCCGTCTCCAGCGATTGGGGGAACGTGAGCAGCGCCGCCTTGAAGCGGGAGAAGAACTGACCGCGCTGCTCGTACGTGGCCCAGGGCTCGAAGCGCACAAAGTCGTACTTGCGCGCGTACTTGATGGTCTCCGCGAGAATCCCCTGCGGCGTCAGCTCCGGGTTCGGATGCCGCGTGAACGTGAGCGTCATCGCAGGCACCCGTTCCCGCGCCAGCGCCACCGCATCGATGGCCAGGATCGGGTCATACCAATCGTAGATCCCGCCGAACAGCACGGCGTCCTCTTTCCCATGAGTCCCATCGGTCTCCCCCGCCAGCTCCTGCACCCCGAACGGCGCAATTCTGATCAACGACTCCACCCGCGGATCGTCTTGGAACAGGATCGGATTGAACCGCCCCACCGCCAGCAGCAGCCCCAGATAAAAGAGCCGCTGCGCGTTCGAGGCGCACAGGAACAGATCGCCGCGCGTGAGCGAATTCACCAGCGTGGCGTGATCGTGATTGAACACCTCCGCACCGCGGGTGGCGTAGTAATGCAGGTTCTCGACGATGAAGGGATCGTACAGATCGACCACCACCGGGATCGGCTTCGCGTGTGCGAACAGATCGTTGGCCACGTGTCCCTGCACCACGGCCACGTCGCTCTCGCTGCTGAACTGCAGCAGGTTCTCCGGCGTCGTCACGCCGGTGCGGCAGTCGGCGACGAAGCCGCCGTCGCGGCTCAGCACCGCGACGGTGTGGCCGTCGGCGCGCAGCACCTTGGCCATCTCGACGAACCGGATGCCGATGCCGGCCGGCTGACCGTGCCCCAGCGGTTCGGGGCAGACGAGGAGCACACGGCTCATCCGCGTCCCCGGAGCTTGAGCAGCGTGTTGTGCAACTGCCAGGTCTTCGAGGCGTAGATCATGTCCAGCAGTCCGCCGAGGCGCTCGATCTCCACGCGCGCGGCATTGAGCGCGGCGTCCGTCTCCCGGTGCAGGCCGCGGAGCTCGCGCAGTTCCCGCTCCCTGTCGGCGAGGAGCAGTGTCCGTTCCGCGTAATCGGCGGCGATGGCCTGCAGTGAAGCGGCGGCTCCTTCGAGCTCGCGGATGCGCAGCACGTGACCGTTGATGGCGTGATGCGACTCTTCGAGCTTGGCGATGAGCTCCCGCTTTTCCCGCTCCAGCCGGTCGACGTCCCGCTGCATCACCGAGACCTCGCCGCGTGCGGCCACGGCGTCGGAGGCGAACGTGTTCGCCCGCCGCTTCTGGCGCTCCAGCACGTTCGCGAAGACGTCGTGATCGATGAGGTCCGCGTGCCTGGCCCACACCTGCAGCTTCGCCTTGCGGAAGCGCGGGGAGCCTTCCGGCGCGGCCAGCACGATCGACGCGCCCCCTTCGAAATGGCGCACCTCGCACGTCACGCGCGGCACGTGCACGAAGTCGCCGCGCCGCGAAAGACGGATCAGGAAATCCCAGTCCTCGAAGAGATCGAAGGCCGGGTCGAAACCGCCCGCGTCGAGGAACGTATCGCGCGGGATCAGCAGCGTCGGCAGCGGGATGTAGTTGTCGACGAGCAGCAGCTCCCGGTCGAAGTCCTGCCCGTAGATGCGCAGCCGCGAGTGCGTCTCGTACGCCCCCGAGCTGCCGGGACGGAGGAACGCCGACACCGCGTCGCTGTACCAGGCCGCATGCTGCGAGCCGCGCGCGGCGTTCGCCAGCGTGGCCAGATGTTCGGGATAGAAGAGGTCGTCGTCGTCGAGGAAGGCGACGAACGGATTCACCGCCGCCCGCACGCCGGCATTCGCTGCTTCCGAGCGTCCGCGCGATTCCTCGTGATCGACGAAGGCGAAACCATCCACCGGCGGCTTCGCGCCGCCGTCGTTCACCACCACGATCTCGCACGGATAGCCGCCGGAGCGCACGGAGTCGATGGCGTCACGCAGCAGCGCGGGCCGGTCCTTCGTCCGGATGATGACGCTGATCGGCAGCACCTCGTGCGTCACCTCGATCGCCGGAGGCGCCCCCGTCATCGTGCGCAACGCACTGAACGGCGTCGTCCGCAGCAGCGGCAACTCCACCACGTAATACCCCTCGGCGAAGCGCGTCTCCGGCGGCAGCGTCATCGCGCGATACGCGTTCAGCCCCCGCGCGAACGACGCATAGTCGCGCAGCGAAGTCTGCGACGCATGTGCGCCGATGGCCGACCACTTCAGTTCCGCCACCTCCGTGATGTCGACGAGCGCATTCGGACGCAGCGTCTGGCTCACTTCATAGAAGGCGACGCGTGTCGCCGCGAAATCGGCGAACAGCGTCTCGTCCTGCTGGATCAGCGCGCAGAAGGCGCGGGAGAGAGCGAGATGGTCCGGATGGATCTCAATCGGACTGGGCACGAGGATCAGGTCCGGACGGAACACCGTGAGCTGCTCGCGCAGCCGCGGAATTACGTCGTCCGAAAGGGCGCGGTCGGGAAAGCGGAGGAACTCGAGGTCCGCCTTGCCGAGGAGGGCGACACCGGCGCGCGTTTCGTCTTCGCGCAGTGCAGCGTCGCCGGCCTGACCGCCGTCCGTGGCCACGACGATGCGCACGGTGCGCCCATCGCGCAGATGTTGCGCGACCAGCCCGCCGCAGGCGATGACCTCGTCATCAGGATGCGGCGCCAGAACCAGCAGCCGTTCCCCCCGCAGCATGGCGGGCTCGTACGGAATCGTCTCCGCTTCAATCAGCATCAGTCGAGCGAATTGTATGCGCTATCAGAGCGCCGGTCCGGGGCGGAGTCCGATGGGACCTATGGGACCTATAGGACTGATGGGAGCTCCGCCCCGCCGAGCACAGCCCATAGGTCCCATAGGTCCTATCTGTCCGATCGGATCAACGCGCTACACTTCCGGCATGCGCAAGCGCTATCTGATCGCCAACTGGAAGATGAACCTGCCGAAGGGTGGGATTCAGGAGTACCTCGACGAGCTCTCGAAGATCGAGAAGAACGACGTCGAGATCGTCGTGGCCCCTCCGTTTCCTTACTTTGACGCCGTCGTCTCGCACTCCGGCAACGTGCTCGGCGTGGCGGGGCAGAACTGCAGCGACCATCAGTCCGGCGCTTTCACGGGCGAGGTCTCGCCGGCGATGTTGCGCGACTGCGGTGCGCAGTACGTCATCCTCGGGCACTCCGAGCGGCGCACCATCTTTCACGAGAACGATGGGCTGATCGCGCGCAAAGTTGCGCTGGCCATCGAGAGCGGCCTCACGCCCGTGCTCTGCGTCGGCGAGGACCTCAAAGTGCGCGACGCCGGCCATGTGGCGCGGCACGTCGCCGAGCAGATCAAGGCCGTCGTCTGCGACGCGCTCGAGAAGGCGACGGAAGTCATCATCGCGTACGAGCCGATCTGGGCCATCGGCACCGGCCGTAACGCCAGCGGCAGGATCTGCATGGAGACTGTGACGGAGATCCGCCACGCGCTCGAGCGCTTCTGGCCCGCGCGTTACGGCAAGGGGGCGTCCATCCTCTACGGCGGCAGCGTCACGCCCGAAAACGTGGACGATCTCGTGAACGAAGGTGGTGTGGACGGCTTCCTCGTCGGTGGGGCCAGCCTCGACGCGACGAAGTTTCTGGCCATCCATCGCGGCATGCGTTAGTCTGCGCGCCGCGAAAGGGGACGCCGTTTCGGCGCACTCCAAAAAACTTGACGGGGAGCATCTTTCCGGGAAGAATTCGCACCTTCGTGCCGTTGCGCACGGGGCAACACCCGGAGACTTCTGATTTCATGATTGTTCTGTTGGTCATTCTGCACGTCATCGTCAGCCTGTTTTTGATCCTGGTCGTCCTCGTCCAGCAGGGCAAGGGCGCCGATCTCGCGGGCGCATTCGGTGGCGGCGGCTCTCAGACGGCGTTCGGCGCGCGCGGCGCGACGACCCTTCTGCACAAGCTGACGACGGCGTTTTTCGTGCTCTTCGTCCTCACGTCGATCGCACTCGCCATCCTGCAGGCTCGTCCCGACAGATCGGTCCTGACCGGCACCGAAGCCGCCCAGACGGCTCCGGCAACTCCGGCGCAGCGCAAATAGCGTTGCAGGGTTCTTTGTAAAAGCCCAAGTGGCGGAATTGGTAGACGCGCACGTTTGAGGGGCGTGTGGAGTAATCCGTGCCGGTTCGAGTCCGGCCTTGGGCACCATTCAAGACTCGAAACAAAAGGCTCGCAATCGCGAGCCTTTTTGCTTTTGTGGCTGGTACCATTCGCCCGCCATGGCGAATGATGAGATTCAGCAGCAGCGTACAGATATTCTCTCCGGTGTCGTCACCACCCTCATTTCCGACCTGAAGGCAGGCATCGGGGACAAGGATCGCCGCCGTCAGGTGGAAGAGTGGATGCGCACGCTCGCCGAAAAGTATCCCGAGTTCCGCATCGAGGTCGGCCTCCGCGACTACTACCTCGCCGAAGCGGAGCGCCTCCGCGCCGATTTCGACAAATCGGCCGAGCTCACCGACAAGCTCGCCCTCGGACGCAGCATCGAATCCTTCCTCGACCGCGCCAACGAATACGACCGGCGCATTCGCGATCGCGGGTAGCGCATGAAAGTCCTCATCGCCAACCGGGGCGAGATTGCCGTTCGCGTCATTCGCGCGTGCCGGGAGCTCGGGTATCCGACGGTCGCGGTCTACTCCGAGGCCGACCGTGACGCGCTCCATGTGCTCTATGCCGATCAGGCCATGCCCATCGGCCCGTCGCCGTCGCGCGAGAGCTACCTCCGCATCGACAACATCCTCGACGCCGCGAAGAAGACCGGCGCCACGGCCATCCATCCGGGCTACGGCTTCCTCGCCGAGAACGCCGGCTTCGCCCGCGCCTGCCACGATGCCGGCATCCTCTTCATCGGTCCTTCGCCTGAATCGATCGACGCCATGGGCTCGAAGACCGAAAGCCGCCAGCGGATGAAAGCCGCCGGCGTGCCGGTCGTGCCGGGCCTCACCGAAGCCGTGAAGTCGTTCGCCGAGATCGCCGCGTTCGCGCGGGAGAGCGGCTTCCCGATCATGATCAAAGCGGCGGCGGGCGGCGGCGGCAAAGGCATGCGCCTCGTCGAGCGCGAGGAAGACCTGGAGCAGGCCTACGAGCGCGTCACCAGCGAAGCGACGTCGTTCTTCGGCGACGGCTCCGTCTATGCCGAGAAGTTCATCCCCTCGCCACGCCACATCGAGGTCCAGGTCCTCGGCGACCAGCACGGCAACGTGATCCACCTCGGCGAGCGCGAATGCACGCTGCAGCGCCGCCATCAGAAAGTCGTCGAAGAGTGCCCCTCGGCCGTCGTCGACGAAGAGCTCCGCGCCCGTCTCGGCGACATGGCTGTCCGCGCCGCGCGCGCCGTCGACTACTACTCCGCCGGCACCATCGAGTGCCTCATGGGACCGGATCGCGAGTTCTACTTCCTCGAAATGAACACGCGCCTCCAGGTCGAGCACCCCGTCACCGAGATGGTCTGGGGCATCGACCTGGTGAAGGAGCAGCTCCGCATCGCGCAGGGCGGTAAGCTCACGATCCGGCAGGAGGACGTCCGCCCGCAGGGCCACGCCATCGAGTGCCGCATCTACGCCGAGGATCCGTCGAGGAAGTTCGCGCCGTCGCCGGGGCTGATCCGTTACCTAGACCTGCCGCAGGGGCCGGGCGTGCGCAACGACAACGGCGTCTACGCCGGCTACACCGTCCCGGTCTTCTACGACCCGATGCTCTCGAAGCTCATCGTGCACGCCCCGACGCGGGAGGACGCCATCGCCCGCATGCGCCGCGCGCTCATGGAGTACCGCGTCGAAGGCATCGAGACGACCATCCCGTTCTTCACCTTCATCATGAACCACCCGGATTTCCAGGCCGCCCGCTTCGACACCGGCTTCATCGACCGGCTCCTGCCGGAGCTCGACCTCGCGCAGAACGCCCCCGGCGACGGCCACGTCGACGCCGCCCTGGCCGTCGCCGCGATCAACGCCTTCGAGGAAGCGCAAAGTGTGAAAGTGCCGGCGCAGCCGGTGGCTGCCTCGCGCTGGAAGTGGGGGAGCTTCTGATGGCCCGCTTCATCGCACGCCGTGACGGCGAGGAGATCGAGGTCTTGGTCGAGCGCCATGGCCGTGGCTACCGGGTGAAGCTCGGCGACCGCTGGGTCGAGGTGGACCTCGTCAAGGCCGGCCCGTTCGTCCAGTCGCTGCGCCTCGACGACGGGACCCAGTACTCGCTGCTCGCCCACCGGGAAGAGAACCGCCACCACGTCTCCCTCGCCGGCTCGACCGTCAACGTCGAGATCTTCGACCCTCTCGCCCGGCGCCGCCGCGGCGGCGGCGACGAGATGGGCGCCACCGGCATCGTCAAGGCGCTGATGCCCGGCCGCGTCGTCCGGATTCTCGTGAACAAGGGCGATGAGGTGAAAAAAGGCGCCGGCCTCCTGATTCTCGAAGCCATGAAGATGGAAAACGAGATCCAGGCCCCCGCCAGTGGAGTCGTGGACGAGATCTTCGTCGACGCCGGCCAGACGGTCGAGAGCGGCGCCGACCTGGTGCACGTCACCTCCTGACCATCCTGCCGCGACGCCTCTCCAAGGAGGAACGGACCTTCATCGATGAGGAAGGGAGACCTCAACGATCAGGTCCCGAAGCTGATCATTCAGGGTCGAACCCTGAACGATCAGGGTCCAAACCTCAACGATCGAGGTCGAAGACCTCGTTGATCAGGGATCAGACCTCCTCGATGAGGTTTCGTTCCTGGTTGATGAGGTTACGGAGCAGGTTGATATAAGTTTGGAGTGGGGGTG
>DASWMP010000387.1:0-25906 GCA_036399695.1 Thermoanaerobaculia bacterium
AGTGATCGAGGAGTAATTTTTGGTGATCGATCACCGAAATTCAGTGATCGATCACTGAATTTCGGTGATCGATCACCAAAAATTACTCCTCGATCACTGAATTTCGCTGACGGACGACCGAAATCCGGTCATCGTTCACCGAAATCCGGTCATCGTTGACTGAATTTCGGTCATCCACCACCGACTTGCGCTCATCGATGACTGAATTTCAGGCATCGGCCGGTGATTTCCGCTGTCCGGTCACCGAAATTCACTCAACGGTCCCCTCGCGACGGCCGCGGGTCAGTGTCCGAAGCCGCCAGTGAGCAGGCGGCGCTCGCCGGGCACTTCTTTGACGATGGCCACGCCTTCGGCGCCACCGACGATGGCTACGCGGCCACCGCTGCGCTCCTGCGGGTCGGGCTGCGGGACATCGACGATCTGGGCCGTGGCCGGTACGACCGGCGCCGGCGCCTGCGTGTCGAGGTACTTCTGGGCACGGACGGCCGGCTCCATGAGGAGCGGGTCGGCGCCGATCTGGTCGGCGATGGTCGGCGTTTCGCGGATGACGTCCTGCGGCGCGGCGGCCGCAGCCGGCGTGTCCGGGAGCTCGTTGCTGTAGAGACGGCCGAACTCACCGTCCGGACGGAACATCTCGGAACGGATCGTGATGATGGCGAAGAGCGCGATCGCGATCAGCGTCCCGAGGCCAACGTTGCGCTTCGTGAGGTAGCGTTTCCGCTGCCGCCGATCACGGATCGGTACGATCAGTTGGGTCTTGGTGGTGCGTCGCATGAGAATGGTTGTCTCAAGCGACATGCCAAGAGGTAAGTCGTTAAACAGGAGGAATTTATGGCCAGAGTGGGAATCGTCGGTACCGGCTGGGGTGCGCGCGTGCAGGTGCCGGCTTTCCGCGAAGCAGGGCTGGAGGTGGTGGCCCTCGCCGGCCGCGATGCGGAAAAGACGCGCGGACTCGCCTCCGAGCTGCAGGTCCAGCCCTTCGACGACTGGCGCTCTCTGATCTCCTCGGTGGACATCGACCTCGTCTCGATCGTCACGCCGCCGTCCGAGCATCTGGAGATGGCCACCGCCGCGCTCGCGGCCGGCAAGCACGTGCTCAGCGAGAAGCCGACCGCGCTGAACGCCGGCGAGGCGGAGCGCCTCGTCGAAGCAGCCCGCCGGGCGCCGGAGCAGCTCGCCCTCATCGACCACGAGCTCCGCTTCCTCCCCTCCTGGCGGGAGGCGCGCTCGCGGATCGGCGAGCTCGGCGCGATCCGCTACGCCGAGGTGCGCTACTCCAGCCCCGCGCGCGGCGACCGGAACCGGGCCTGGAACTGGTGGAGCGATGCGGCGCACGGCGGCGGCGTCTGGGGAGCGGTCGGCTCCCACTTTGTCGACGCGCTGCGCTACTTCGGGATGGAGATTGCCGCGGTGCAGGCGCTGCTGCACACCGCCATCGCCGAGCGTAGCGGGCGGCCGGTGACGTCGGACGACGTCGCGGCGGTGCACCTCCGTCTGACCGCAGGGGCCGTGGCCATGATGACGTTCAGCGGCGTGGCCTCAGGGCCGGACGAGCCGAGCGTGCTGACGATCCACGGCGAAGAGGGAGCGATGCGCTTCTCCGGCGAGGAGGTGCTGTTCGCCCGGCGCGGCCAGCCGTTCAGCCGGATGGCCGGCGAAGCGATGGCCGACATCCCGGGCAACTCGTTCGGCGGCGCGTTCGGCAGCGGCACGGTCTGGCTCGGACGCGCGCTGCACGCGGCCCTCGACGGCGGAGAGCGGGAGGCGCTGGCGCCGGCCGCCACGTTCGAGGATGGCCTGGCGCAGCAGCGGGTGCTCGATGCCGCACGGGCGTCATCGGCGGCCGATGGGCGCTGGGTGCTGGTGCGCTGACGCGCACCGGCACCCCTGAGCCTGCCGTCTACGGCCCTCCGTACTCCCGGGGCGTAGCCCGGGCGAGCTTCCGGAAGAGCCGGAAGAACGTGGCCCGGGTGCCGAAGCCGGCACGGTAGGCAATCTGTGTGGTGCTGAGCGTGGTCGTGGAGAGAAGCTGCTTGGCGAAATCGACTTGTTGCCGTTTCAGGTAATCCGACGGGCAGACACCGAGAAGCTCGCGGAAAGCGCGCGACAACTGCACGGGCGACATTCCGAGGCGATACGCGAGCTCCGAAGCGCGTGGAGCGGACTCCTGACGGAAACAGTCACGGACGTACCGGTCCGTCAGTTCCTTCAGCATTCGGCTATCCAGCATGGCGCCGATTCTAGGGGCGCTTTTCCGTTACTTGCCCGTGACCGAAGGGGCTGTCATGACAAGTTGCAGCCACACTTCAATTTGGCAGTCTCTACCGAAAATAATGTCACTAGGAGGCCTCGGCGAGCACGGATAGCTTTCCGGCTTCAGCCGTACAGAATGGGACAAAAGGCCGGATTCCCGGGACGAAGGCGGGGGTGGCGGGGATGAAGTGTGGCCGGTGGTCAACCGGGCAGCCGTGACAACCGGCTACCGGCTCGTGACCACCGGCCACGAAGCGCGAAGCGCTTACTTGGCCGGAGCCGGGAACGTGAGGTCGAGCTTGATCTGCACGTCGTCCTTCACCAGGTTGTCCGGAGCGCCCTTGTAGGCGACGCCCCACTTCTGGCGGTCGATCGTGAAGTTCGAGGTGACGCGGACGCCGTCGGCGGTCTGCTCGCTCTTGGCGCGGAAGCTGACCGGGTTGGTGGCGCCACGGAGGGTGAAGAGGCCGTCGACGTCGTAGTCGCCGTTGCCCAGAGCCTTGATCTTCGTCGACTTGAAGGAGGCGGTCGGGTGGTTGGCGACGTCGAAGAAGTCGGCGGACTTGAGGTGGCCGTCGAGGCGGCCGCTGTCGGTCTTGACGCTCGACAGGTCGATCGTGAACTCGACGCCGACCGGGGTCTGGCCGTCGACGGTCACGGCGCCGTCGAACTTACCGAAATTACCGTCGTGCGAGCCGACGATCTTCTCGCCGTGGAAGCCGATGCTGCTCTTGTCGGCAACGACCGGCAGCTTGGTGTTCGCGGCCTGGGCCACGCCGGCAACGAGCAGGGTGAGAGCGAGTGTGAAACGGGCAATGTTACGCATGTACTTGATTTCCCTCCGTAGCGAAATACTGTGGCAGGCAGAACCAGGCCTCCGCGCAGGATATTCGTTGCGAGGAGGATTTCCGGGGAGACGGTGGGATCGATAGGACAGATGGGACTGATGGGACCTATGGAAAAACCCCGGAGGCCATTGGTCCCATCGGTCC
Source organism: Thermoanaerobaculia bacterium (assembly GCA_036399695.1). Classification (GTDB taxonomy): domain Bacteria; phylum Acidobacteriota; class Thermoanaerobaculia; order Gp7-AA8; family Gp7-AA8; genus DASVEE01. The sequence continues at coordinate 3,246 of DASWMP010000387.1, forward strand.
CATTGGTCCCCCGGGAAAACGTAAGGGCCGGCATTTCTGCCGGCCCTCGTGGGAACCTACTGTTGCTCTCCGCCGCCGCCACCGCCGGTGCCGGGGCCACCGTTGCCGGTGCCGCCACCACCACCGCGGTGACCGCCACCGCCGCCGCCATCGCGGCGCGGGGGACGGGGGCCGCGATCGCGGTCGCCGCCGCGGAAACCACCGCCGCCACCACCTTCACGGCGCGGGCCGCGGTCGCGGTCGCCGCCGCGGAAGCCGCCACGGTCTCCGCCGCGATCGCCGCCACGGTCGCCACCTTCACGCGGCGGACGGCTGGCGCGAGCGGCCGCCAGCTCCTCCTCCGTCGGAGGGGGAAGCAGAGGCTTGCGCGAGAGGCGGATCTTGCCGCTGTCCGGCTCGATGCCGACCACCTGCACCTCCAGCTCGTCGCCCATCTGCATGACGTCCGTCACCTGGCCGACGCGGGTGTGCGCCATCTCGGAGATGTGCAGCAGCCCGTCCTGACCCGGCAGGATCTCGACGAAGGCTCCGTACGGCTCGATGCGCTTGACCGTACCTTTGTAGTTCTTGCCGATCTCCGGCGTCGCGGTGAGGCCCTTGATGATGTCGATGGCCCGCTCGGCTGCTTTCGCATCGGTCGCGGCGATCGTCACCTTGCCGTCGTCATCGACGTCGATCTTCGTGCCCGTCTCCTCGACGATCCAGCGGATGGTCTTGCCACCCGAGCCGATGATGTCGCGGATGCGGTCCTTCGGAACGTGAATCGTGTAGAGGCGCGGGGCGTATTCGGAAAGCTCCGTCTTCGGGGTGGCGATCGCCGCATCCATCTTGTCGAGGATGTGCATGCGCCCTTCCTTGGCCTGGGCCAGCGCCTGCGCCATCACCTCGCGCGACAGACCCGTGACCTTGATGTCCATCTGCAGGGCGGTGATGCCGGTGCGGGTACCCGCGACCTTGAAGTCCATGTCGCCTTCATGGTCTTCCATGCCGGCGATGTCGGAGAGGACGGCCGTCTTGCCGTCGCCGCTGATCAGACCCATCGCCACACCGGCGACGGCGGCGCGCATCGGCACGCCTGCCTGCATGAGGGCGAGCGAGCCGCCGCAGACCGAGGCCATCGACGACGAGCCGTTCGACTCGAGGATGTCCGAGACAATGCGGATCGTGTACGCGAACTCGTCGGGCGACGGCAGCAGCGGCGCCAGCGCGCGGCGGGCGAGGTTGCCGTGGCCGATCTCGCGGCGGGCCGGGCCGCGCAGGAACTTCACTTCACCGACTGAGAACGGCGGGAAGTTGTAGTGCAGCATGAAGCGCTGGAAGGTCTCGCCTTCGAAGTCTTCGATCTTCTGCGCTTCCTGCGGCGTGCCGAGCGTCACGGTGACGAGCGCCTGCGTCTCGCCGCGGGTGAAGATGGCCGAGCCGTGGGTACGCGGCAGGACGGCCAGGTCGATCGTGATCGGACGGATCTCGTTGAACCGGCGGCCGTCGACGCGCTTCTGCTCCTGCAGCGCGAGGTTGCGGAAGATCTCCACTTCCATCTCGCCGTAGGCCGCACCGGTGGCGGAGATGCGCTCGGTCTCCTCGACCGGGATGGCCGACATGATCGAGTTCTTGACCTGCTTGATGGCGTCGTAGCGCTGGAACTTGCCGGTCGTCTGCATGGCCGTGCGCAGCCTGTCGCCATGCTGCTCCATCAGCTCGTGGAGCTGTTCCGGCGTGAACTTCGGCTTGTACTCGACCGTCAGCTTCTCTTTGCCGACGTCGCCGCGGAGCTGCTTCTGCAACTCGCAGATGCGCCGGATCTCGGCATGGGCGGCGTCGAAGGCGTCGAGGACGACCGACTCGTCGACCTCACGCGCACCCGCTTCGACCATGACGATGGCGCTGTCGGTGCCGGCCACGACGAGGTCGAGGTCCGACAGGTCGCGCTGCGAGTTCGTGGGGTTGATGATGATCTGCCCGTCGATGTAGCCGACGCGCACCGCGCCGATCGGATTGAGGAAGGGGATCTCCGAGACGACCAGGGCGGACGACGCGGCGTTGATCGCCAGCACGTCCGGATCGTTTTCGCCGTCGGCCGAGAGGACGAGGGCGATGATCTGCGTCTCCTGCCGGTAGCCCTGCTGGAACGAGGGGCGGAGGGGACGGTCGATGAGGCGGGACGTCAGGATCTCTTTTTCGGTGGGGCGCCCTTCACGCTTGAAGAAGCCACCCGGGATGCGTCCGCCGGCGTAGGTGTATTCCTTGTAGTCGACGGTGAGCGGCATGAAGTCGCCCATGACGGTGCCTTCTTTGTAGCAGGCCGTAGCCAGGACGACGGTGTCGCCGTAACGGACGACGACTGAGCCGTGTGCCTGTTTGGCGATCGCACCGGTCTCGAGCGACAGGGTCTTGCCGCCGATTTCTAATTCTCTCTTGTACGCCATTGTTTCCTTCGTTGTGGTGCGTGAGACCACTCATCACCTCACGCTGTTGATGTCCGCTTGGGGGCCGAATGATGGGCTCCGGCCGGAAGGAGAAAGAATGTGCAGGCTCCGAGCCTGGAAAAAAACAAGCGGGGCCGGCTTGTGGCCGGCCCCGCGGATTGGAGGGCTTACTTTCGGATTCCGAGCTTTTCGATGATCTGGCGGTAGCGCTCGAGGTCGATCTTCTTGAGGTAATCGAGAAGGCGACGGCGCCGGCCAACCAGCTTCAGAAGACCGCGGCGCGAGTGGTGATCCTTCGCGTGCGTCTTGAAGTGCTCGGTCAGATAGGTAATTCGGCTCGAGAGGAGTGCAATCTGCACTTCTGGGGAGCCGGTATCAGCGTCATGGACGCGATACTGGGTGATGAGGTCAGTCTTCTGCTGCTTCGTGGTCGACAAAATCCAGTCTCCTTAAACTGTTTGCACCGCTAGAGTTGATACACGTCTCGCTGTAAAGCGCGTCACAATAACAGCGCCCCAGGGCAAAATCAATCCCGAGGGGACGTTACACTGCGCCCCGTGCGACGCCTCGGCCTGCTGCTGACACTGGTCGCGCTCGGTTGCTCCTCCGAGCGCACAACCCCCTCGAAGACCGCCACCTTCCCGAATGCGCCGGTCATCCTCATCTCCATCGATACGCTCCGGTCGGACCGGCTGCCGGCCTACGGCTACTCCGGTGTGGCCACACCCCACCTCGATGGCCTCGCCCGCGACTCGGTGGTCTTCCAGCGCGCCTACAGCCACTGCCCGATGACGCTGCCGTCGCACGCCTCGATGTTCACCGGGCTGCTGCCGACGGAGCATGGCGTCCGCAACAACGTCGGCTACTCGTTCGACCCGGCGAAGAACCGCACGGTCGCCGAAGGGCTGCGCGAGCGCGGCTACCGTACCGGCGCGGCGGTGTCGTCGTACGTCCTCCGCTCCGACACCGGGATCGCGGACGGCTTCGACGATTACGACGACTCCATCGCCGTCGGCTCCGGCGCCCTCAGCTCGCACCAGCGGTCCGGCTTCGACACCCTCACCCGCGCCACGGCCTGGCTCGACGCCCACGCCACCGAGCCGTTCTTCTACTTTTTCCATATCTACGAGCCGCACGCCCCCTACGCGCCGCCGCCGGAGTTCCGCAAGTACGCCGACCCGTATGACGGCGAGGTGGCCACGTCCGACGCCATCGTCGGCCGCCTGCTCGCGCATCTGAAGAAGCTCGGCGTGTACGACAAGGCGCTGATCGTCCTGCTCTCCGACCACGGCGAAGGGCTGATGGATCACGGCGAAGACCAGCACGGCATCCTTCTCTATCGCGAAGCGCTGCAGGTGCCGCTGTTCGTCAAGCTGCCGGGCCAGCAGCGCGCCGGCACGACCGTCACGAGGCCGGTCGGACTCAACGCGGTGTACCAGACGATCCTCGCCCTCCCCGGCTCGCTGCTCGACGACGCGACGGTCGCGAAGCCGATCTACGCCGAGACGCTCTACCCCCGCATTCACCTCGGCTGGAGCGAGCTGCGGTCGCTCATCGACGGGCAGCATCACTACATCGAAGGGCCGCGTCCCGAGCTGTACGACCTCGGCGCCGATCCGCGCGAGAAGAAGGACGTGCTGGCCGATCAGCGCCGCCTCGCCGCCGCGCTCCGCCAGAAGATGGATGCCTATCCGAAGGAGATCGCCGCCCTCGAGCCGGTCGATCCGGAGGAGGCGGCCAAGCTCGCGGCCCTCGGCTATGTCGGCAGCCCACAGGACCGCAGCGGTCCGCTCCCGAATCCGCGGGACATGCTCGGCAGCCTCCCGGAGATCAAGAAAGCGTTCGCCCTCGCCGACGCCCGCCGCTACGACGACGCCGTCGAAGCGCTCCGCGCGCTGCTGGTGCAGAACCCCCGCAATGCGGACGTGTCGTCGAAGCTCGGTGAGGTACTGGTCGACGCCGGCCGTTACGACGAAGCGATCACCGCCTACCAGACCGCCATCGCCCAATCCTCCCGCTTCTCCGCCGACCTGGCCCTCGGCTTAGGGCTGGCGCTGCTGCGCGCCGGCCGCCCCGCCGAGACCCTTCCGCACGCTGAGGTGGCCATGAAGGCCAGCCCCCGCGAAGCCCAGGAGCTCATCGCCCGCGCCCTCATGGAGCTGCGACGGACCTCCGAAGCCGAAGCGCACGCCCGCGCCGCCATCGAGCTCGGCGACCGCCAGCCGGCGTCGCTGCTCCTGCTCGCGGACGTGCAACGCGCCGCCGGCCAGCTCGAGCCCGCGCTGCGCACCGTCGACGAAGCGACGCAGCGCGCCACGGAGCTCGGCGTCCAGCACCTCTACGGCGCCGATTACCTGCGCGGCGACCTGTACGCGCGGATGGACCGCCCGGCAGAGGCGGTAGAGGCCTATCGCCGCGAGATCGCCGCCTCCCCGCAACATCTGCAGTCGTACGCGAACCTCGCGGTGGTGCACACGATCGAAGGGCGGCAGGCGGAGGCGGAGCGGGTGCTCAAGGAGATGGTCCGCCGCAACCCGCACCAGGGCGCAAGGGCGCTGGCCGCACGCACAAGAGCGGCGCTGGCCGAATGAGTTTGGAGTGCGGCAGCGACGCTTCATCAGGTGCCGCTTTCCCATAGCGGAAGCGTCGAGCTTCCGCGCTCCTGGTGCACCACGCGGGCCGCAGCTCGCCGCTGCGGCTATGGGAAAGCGGCAGATGATGAGGCGTCGCTGCCGCACTCCAAACTCAAAACAAAAAGGGCCGGCAATCGCCGGCCCTTTTCACCACAGTAAAGACTAAACCCTTAGAACTTCAACCCGAACGAAACGCGATACGTCCGGGGCGTCTGGTACGCCAGGTCGGAGCTCGGCTCGCCGAAGTCGAACAGCGAGCCGCGGGCGCGGCTGGAGCGCTGGTAGTGCAGCCCTTCCACCGGGTCCGTCGTGAACGGGTTGAACGGCACGCAGCGGGGTGAGCCCGCGGCGCCGGAGCCCTGGAGACAGGTCGTCTGGCGGCGCGTCAGCACGCCCTTTTCGACAAAGTCCGGATCCTCGACGCCCTGCTCGTTGAAGAGGTTCAGCACGTCTGCTTCGACGAAGAAGCCGACGCCGCCGAAGGTCGGCGAGTACCAGTTGATGCCCAGATCCGTGGCCGTGATGTCGTCGACGCGGAACTCGCCGCGGTCGCTGAAGAAGTAGTTGACCGTCGTCGGCGCCGACGCATAGCCGGGGTTGACGATGCCGTCAGCCGGACCGTTGGCCGCACCGCGGCGCACGTCGATGGTGGCCGTGGCGGAGTATGCGAGTGCCGAGTGGTAGGTCTCGAGCAGCGAGAAATTGAAGCGGCCCACCGGCGTCGGCAGGTCGTACTGCAGCCAGATGTTGGCGCGGTGGCGCATGTCGGCGCCGAGGTAACCGTCCGGGTTGTTCCGCTCGAAGCCGGTGTACTCCGGATAGTTGTTGAAGTCCGTCAGCACGGTGGCGAAGCTGGCGGCCTCCCCTTCCACGTTGCCGCGCAGTTTCGACCAGGTGTAGTTGCCGCCGAAGGTGACGTCCTTGAACGGGCGGTAGCTGCCCTGAAGCTGGATCGCGTTGTACTTGCGCGACAGGTCGCTCGAGGCGTTCTCGATGACGCCCTGGTCGAAGCGCGTCCCGTTCGGATCGGTGGCCGTGCCGGTCTCCAGCGTGCGGCGCACGACGTAGAAATCGGCCCAGTTGCGGTTGATGAAATCGCCGCGGATGTAGCCGGCGGTGCCGAGCGTCATCGAGTAGCCGGCCGTCCACTCATCCATGTACGGAGCGTGAAGCGAGCCGTCGAAACGCGTCGTCACACCCGGCACGTGCGCGCTCGTCAGGAACTCCGTGTTGCGCGTGCCGCCGACGCTGTTGAACCAGGTGAAGACCTGGTTGATGACGTCGCGGATCGGAACCATCTGTCCCGGCAGCGTGCCGGCCGGATTGATCTCCGGGCCCTTGTAATCCCAGTAGTAGGAAGCGTAACGGCCGGCCGTGGCGGTGTTGTCGGCCGGACCCTGGTCGACCTTCGAGACATAACGGCCGTACGTCGCGCTGAAGCGGTGACGTCCGTTGGCCCGCAGGTCGTACTGCGCCGCAAGGCGCGGGCTGATGGCGCTGTCGTCGACGGTCTTGTTGCCCGCCTGGTCGGTGCCGAACGCCTGGTCGTAGCGGAGTCCGACGTTGAAGTTCAGGTGCTGGTTGAAGTCCCACTTGTCGTTGAGGAAGACCGAGCGGACCGCGAAGTCGGACGTGCGCGAGAGCGCCGGGACGGGGTCGTACTCGATCTCGCTCTCCAGCGGGTCGACGCCGAAGAAGACCTCACCGTTGATCACGCGGATGTTGCCGTGGATACGGAAGTCGCTGCCCGACTGGTAGTTGTTCTCGTTGCGGAGCTGGTGGAACTCCTCGTAGCCGCTGACGAAGCTGTGATTGCCGGTCGCGCGGGTGCTGAGGAAGTACGAGCCCTTGGCCAGCCAGCTCTTGTTGTCGCGCTCTTTCGCCGGGCAGGGCGTGCCGCAGAACGTCGGCGACCACATGCGGTTACCGGTGACGGAGTCGAGGAGCATCGTGCCCTCGATGGGATCGCGCGATTCGGCGCCGCTCGTGAACTCGTCCTGCATCCGCGCGAACTGCCCCTCGAGGAGGAAGTTGTTCGTGATGACGCCGGTGTAGTGGAGCGACTCGAGCGACTTGGGACGCTCGTACGTGGTGAGCGAGCGGAGGTCGATGACGCGGCCGCTGGTGATGTAATTGTCGCGATCTTCGTCGCTCTTGATGAACGAGCCGATGACCGAATGGTTGCGCGCGAGCTGCGCCGTCAGCTTCCCTTCATACCGCCGGTCTTCCGAGGAGAAGACGTACGGGATCAGGGTCTGGTTCGTCTGGCGCGGCTCCTCGCGCTCCTGGAACCGGCCGGCGGCGAAGAACCAGAGACGGTCGCGGATGATGCGCCCGCCGAGCGTGCCTTCGTAAGCGCTGTTGATGTCGTCGATCGGCTGGATGGCATTGATGTAGGCGGTCTTCTCCGCCCAGTCCGGGTTGGTGAGCGAATCGCGCAGCGAACCGGTGAACTCGTTGCCGCCGGACTTCGTGATCGTCGAGACGACACCGCCGGTGAAGCGTCCGAACTCCGCCGAGATGCCGGCGCTCATGATCGTCGATTCCTGGATGGCGTCTTCGATGTAGAGCGCGTTCGGCTGGCCGCGCAGGTTCTCGTTGACGACGACGCCGTTGACGAGGAAGAGGTTGTCGAACGAGTTCGCGCCCGAGATCGTGATCTGGTCGTTCGGGCCCGCCTCGGTGACGCCGGGCGCGAGGCGCACCGTGTCGTCGATGTTGCGGCCGACCGGCAGTTCGTTGATCGTCGTGGAGGTGAAGTTCGTCGAGACTTCCGTCACTTCAGCCGCCGCGGGTGCGGTGGCGGTGACGGTGAGCGCTTCCTCGACCGCCGCGACGCGCAGTTCGACGTCGGTGCGCGAGGTCTGCGCGACGCCGAGGCTCACCGACTTGCGGATGGTCTGCATGCCCGCCAGGCTGAAGGTGACGGTGTACCGTCCGGGTGGAAGCGCGGGGATGTTGTAACCGCCCGCTTCGCCGGTCATCGCGGAGCGCGACCCCTGCAGTGCAGGAGATTCGACCGTCACGGCGACGCCGGGAAGCGCGGCCCCTTCACTGGTCACGGTGCCGGTAATGGTGCCGGTCGTGGCCTGCGCGAGGATGACGGTGGGTGTGAGAAGGAGGAGGAAAACGACCAGGGATACACTGGTTCGGAGCAGTTTCATCGAGCCTCCAGCCGATTGGACTAATTTGGTCGCATTGTAGGTGAATTCCATGTGAAGTCGCGCGTGAATCGGAGGCTCGCGGCGGCCGGAGCGCCGCGGGCGCAGAAGGATCTCCGCGCTCCATTACACTGCCGCGCAATGCCGTTTCGCCGCATCGACGCCGCGTCGCTCGCGCTCGCGGCCATCGTCTTCATCGCCGTCCGCTATCCGCTGCTCGCCGGCGACGGGATGCATCAGGGCTTCAACAGCGACTCCGCGATCATCGGCCTGATGGGCAGGAAGCTGCTGGAAGGGCGCGGCTTCGATTTTTTCTTCTGGGGCCAGAGCTATCTCGGCCCGCTGACGTCCTGGTTCGCCGCGGCCGCCGGCGCGCTGATCGGCCACGTGGGCCCGCTCGCTCTCCGTGCCGGCGCACTGGTCGAGGTCTTCCTAGGCATCGTCTTCGTCTGGCTCGGGCTGTGGCGCCTCGACGCGCGCGTCGCGAACGTCGTCGCCATCGCCCTCGCCATCGGCCCGCCGGTGCTCTATTCGTTCTCGCTCGATCCGTACGGCGCGGAGATGGCGTTCACGCTCGGCGCGGCGCTGTTCGCGTTCGGCGTCCGCCAGCTCACGACAGCCGAGCCGTCGCACGCGAGCTGGCTCGCCTTCGGTGTGCTGGCCGGCTTCTCCTGGTGGATGACGCAGCAGGTCGTCTTCACGCTCCTCGCCCTCGGCGCTGTGCTGGCGATGCCGCTGCTGCTCGCAGGCTTCCGTATCGGACGTTCCCGGCTCCTACGCGGCCCGCTGGTCGTGCGCGTGCTGCAGGCACTGGGCGTGGCCATGCTGGCCGTCTACTTCATCGGCGAAGCGAGCGGCTGGTGGATGGTGCCGTTCGTCCTCTCCCCTACCATCGATGCGCTCCTGCTCATCGTCGTCCCGGCGCTGTTCGTGCGCGGCGAGCCGCTGAAGCTCCCGCGGGTGCGCCTGCCGTGGATCGCGCTCCCCGGCTTCGCCCTCGGGTACGCGCCGGTGTGGCTCGGCCGGCTGCTCGACTGGTATCCGCGCTCGTACGTCTTCCACTTTTCGCTGAACTACCCATCCGGGGTGATCGAACAGGGCAGGCAGTTCTTCAGCCGCTCCGGCAGCATGTGGATGGGGGCGAACATGCTCCTCGTCGTGGTCTGCGTGGCCGTCGCGGCGAGGAAGTGGAGGACCTGGTCCGACGCGATGAAGTTCACCGCGCTCATCCCTCCGGCGAACCTCGCCTTCTATCTGCTCTCGTATGCCAAGCCGCACTACCTCATCAGCTCCAGCGCCATGCTCCTCGCGCTCGCGGTGCTCGGCGCGCTGGCGATGCCGCTCTGGTTGCGAGCGATCGCCTTCACAATCGGCCTCGTGACGATGACGCTCGCCTCATTGCAGGTACAGCAGCGGCTCCTCGGCCAGCCCGATCCCCGCCCGCTGCTGCGCGAGGTGGCCGCGCGCCAGTGCACCGTCGTCTACGCCGACTTCTGGGTCGCTTATCACCAGCGCTTCATCGAAGGTGAGCGCCGCGCGTGGGTCCCGTACAACAGCCAGGACCGCACGCGGGACGAATCGCTGGCGGCGCGGCGCCTGCCGGGACAGCGTTGCCTCGTGCGGAAAGACGGCCGCGTCGAGCTGCTCGCGGCCGATCCGCCTATCCGGCGAGGACCACCTTCGGCTTCACTTCGACCGGGCCACCCTCCCGCAGCACGTTGATCACTTCGCCGATGGCGACGAGCTGGTCGTGCGGGTTGCCGAGCGCGAGGAGCTCGCCGTTCTTCACCGCGACGGACGGCGTCATGATGACGCTCTGTCCGCGCATCAGCTTCCCCTGCTGGGACCAGTCGATGCGCAGCTTCTCCAGCGGCAGATCGACTTCGGCCAGCGACTGGTAGTGCGGCGCCACCATGAGCTTCTCCGGCTGCGCCTCGGCCATGACGTCGAAGTCGATGGCGTCGCTCACGTTGAAATTGCCGATGGCGGTGCGGCGCAGCGCCTTCAGATGCGCCGGCACTCCGGCCGCCGCGCCGAGATCGTGCGCCAGCGACCGGACGTACGTCCCGGCCGAGGAGCGGACGCGGAACGTCGCCGTCGAGCCCTGTACCGAAAGGATCTCGAACTCGTACACCGTGACGCGCTTCGGCGTCAGCTTCACTTCCTGCCCCTTGCGGGCCAGCTCGTAAGCGCGCACGCCGTCAATCTTCTTGGCCGAAAACGCCGGCGGCATCTGCTCGATCTCGCCGAGGAACGGCTGCACCAGCGTCTTCAAATCGAGGTGCTCGACGTTCTGCTCGACCGGGTCGCTGGCCGGCACGCCGACCGCGTCATACGAATCCGTAGCCCAGCCGAACTGAATCGTCCCCTCGTACGTCTTCTCCATCCCCATCAGGTACGCCTGCAGCCGCGTGGCCTTGCCGACGCAGAGGACGAGCAGCCCGGTCGCGAGCGGATCGAGCGTCCCGGTATGTCCGACTTTCTTGATCCGCGACCGCCGCCGGAACTTCTCGACGACGTCGTGGGAGGTGATCCCCGTCTTCTTGTCGACCAGCACCACGCCGTCGACAGACTTCTTCTCATTCATCGGGCGGAGTGTATATCGCGTCACTCTTCGGCGATACGCAGCACTTTCACGACGCGCTTGCGTATGGGGCCCATGAGCGGCAGCGAGCCGAGTTTCAGCAGTTGCAGGATCAGGTCGAGCGTGGCGTCCGTCAGCTTCCGGGTGCGCGTCTGCCCCGGCGTCTCGTCCCACAGCCAGTACATCAGCAGCGCCATCTGCCAGAGCCAGAGCAGGCGCGGGAGATAGGCGGCGATGTCCTTCGGGACGCTGACGCCCTCGAGGGCGCGCTCGAACCAGCCGATGCTCTCGTCGCGGACCGCCTTCGTCTCCTTGCCGAACGGCGAAAGCGGATGGCGCGGGTCGGTCCCGACCTTCAGCATCGCCGTGAGCAGCTCGCGGTGCTCGGCGAACTGCTCGTACTTCAGATCGACGATGGCCAGGATGCGCTTGCGCAGGTCCTTCGTCGCGGCGAGGGCGTCCGGCAGGAGCTCGCGCGCTTCGTCGGCGGTGCGGAGATAAAAGGCGAGGACGAGGTCTTCCTTCGCCCGGAAGTAGTAATAGGCGGCTCCGGTCGCCACTCCCGCCTCGTTCGCCACGTCGCGCATCGTCGTCGTGTCGAACCCCCGCTCGCGGAAGAGCGCCAGGGCCGTGTCGAGGATGCGCTCGCGCGTTTCTTCCGACTTTTTCGCCACCGCCCCGTCAGTATCTCACTCCATTGCCGCGCCACCGCGAGCAGAGCTCGACCGCGGCGGCGTTCCACTCCGGATACTCGAACGTGAAGCCGGCCTGTATCAGCCGGGTCGGCACCACACGGCGGCTCTTCAGCAGCAATTCCGTTTCGGTCCGCGCGAAAAACGCGCCGATCTCCAGCAGCCACTCCGGCGACGAGAGCCCGATCCGGCCGCCGCAGGCGTTGCGAAGTGCACCCATGAAGTCGCGGTTCGGAAGCGGATTGGGCGCGGCGACGTTCACGACGCCCGTCAGCTCCTCCCGCTCAATGAGGAAGGCGACGGCTCGCACGAAGTCCTCGGCGTGGATCCAGGAAACGAACTGCCGGCCGTCACCCTGACGGCCACCGAGCCGGGCCCGGACGAGATTCACCAGCGGTGCGAACGCTCCGCCGTGTGAGGCGTCGAGCACCACCGCCGTCCGCATCGCGACCTTGCGCGTCGACGGTGTCGCTTCCGCTTCGAAGGCCGACTCCCAGGAAGTGGCGACGTCGATGCTGAACCGCCAGGTCTCGGGCGCGTACGGCTCGTTCCCGCCAAGGATGCCGGTGAGCTCGTCGTTCGGAGCGTCGTAACGATGCTCGTAGATGGTGGCGGTGCTCGACTGCAGCCAGACGCGGGGAGGGGTGGTGCACTGCCGGATCGCCTCGCCGACAGCGCGCACGGAACTGACGCGCGAGTCCATGATCTCGCGCCGGTTGCGTACGCCGTAACGGCAATTCACGCTTCGCCCAGCGAGATTGACGACGGCGTCCGCGCCATCCATCTCCCGCGCGGCGTGCTCCCAGCCAGTGACCCGCCACACGGCCGGGCGGGGCGTACGGGAGAGCACGACCACTTCGTGGCCGGCATGACTGAAGGAGCGAGCGAGCAGAGAACCGAGGTGTCCGGAGCCGCCGGGGATGACGATCTTGAACATGTTCAAAATGTCGGTCCGGGCGAGGCAGGAGTCAAGCGATATTTGAACGCGTTCAGAAATAGTGTCGAATCCAGCCGTGCCGCGGCCTCGCTTCATCACCCCCGCGCGTGGGACAATGACCGCATGGTTCGTTCGTCAACGCCGAAGAAAAGCAAAGAGCATCTCGTCTGGATGGACTGCGAAATGACGGGGCTCGATCCGACGAAGCATGTACTGCTCGAGATCGCCACGATCATCACGAACTACGACCTGGAGATCATCGCCCGCGGACCGGTACTGGCCATTCGCCAGAGCCAGGCGCGGCTGGCGGCGATGGACGCCTGGTGCAAGCGCACGCATGGCCAGAGCGGCCTGATCGATCGCGTGCACGAGGAAGGCGTCCCGCTCGCCGAGGCCGAGAAGCAGACGCTCAACTTCGTCAAGCGCTACTGCTACGCCAGGACGGCGCCGCTCTGCGGCAACTCCATCGGGCAGGACAAGCGGTTCCTCGTCAAGTACATGCCGGCGCTCCACGAGTTTCTCCACTACAAGGTAGTGGACGTCAGCTCGATCAAGCTGCTGGCCTCGAAGTGGTACGGCGGCAAATACGAGCCGCCACCGAAGCAGGAGCTTCACCGCGCCCTGGCCGATATCGAGGAATCGATCGCGGAGCTGGATTACTACCGCAAGACGGTGTTCATTAAGCCGTGAGGGCTAAAGGCCGATGGGACCTATGGGACTCATGGGACCTATGAGAAGCGACCTTCCGGAGTGCTACTCAGTCCGGTTTTCATCTGTCTCATCGGTCCCATCTGTCTCATCGGTTTCATCGTCCTCTGACTCGGACTCCGCGTCATCCGGCTGTTCTTCCTGCAGGCGTTGTTTTTCCTGCTGGGAGATGTCGTAGAGGATGCTTTCGATGCGGCTCGCCTTCATCGTGGTTTCGTCGTAGCGGAAATCGAGCTCGGGCGTGTAGCGGAGATGGATGCGCTGACCGAGGGCGTGGCGGATGCGGCCGCGCGCTTCCTGGAGGGTGTCGATGGTCTTGCGCGCCTCGTCTTCGTTCAGGCCGCTCATGTAGACGCGGGCATAGTGGAGGTCGGGACTGACCTCGACTTCCGTCATCGAGGTGAGGCCGAGGTCGATCCCCTTGAGATCGTGCCGGAAGACTTCGACGAGCGCGTTGCGCACGTTCTCGCCAACCCGGGAGGTACGTCGTGTTTTTTTCATGTCAGTGAGGCATTCTCGTCGAAATCGAGTTTCTCGGTCGTCCAGCCCATCACCCGTGCCTCGGCGTTGGTCTCGACGAACCCGTAGATCTTCTCGAGCAAAGCGTCTGCCGACGCGTTTTCGAGAGTGATGAACGACAGGGCCAGGCGGGCGCGCTGGTGGACGTCATGCAGCGCGACTTCGTTGCAGGCGATCTCGAAGCGGTTGCGGAGCCGGTCACGCAGACTCTTCACCACCATGCGCTTCTCTTTCAGAGACTGCGCGTAGTCGATGTGAAGCTCGAAGAGCGCAACGACGACCAGCATTTCGTAAGGAGGGCTCGGGGCCCAGGGGTCGACTGACCCCTGAGCTCCGGTTTCCAGCTTTGAGTTACGTGGTGGACAGCGTGGCTGCCAGCTTCTCGGTCTTGAAGGCTTCGATGATGTCGCCGACCTTCACGTCCTGGAACCTCTCGATGCCGATGCCGCACTCGAAGCCCTGGCGGACTTCGGCGACGTCGTTCTTGAAGTGGCGGAGCGAGCCGATCTTGCCTTCGAAGATGACGCGGTTGTCGCGGAGCAGGCGGACGCCGGCGGCGCGAGGAATGACGCCGTCCGTGACCATGCAGCCGGCGATCGTGCCGATCTTCGGAACCTTGAAGGTGGTACGCACTTCCGCGCGTCCCTGGAAGACTTCCTGGAACTTCGGATCGAGGAGGCCCGTCATGGCGGCACGGATCTCGTCGACGAGGTTGTAGATGACGGTATAGAGACGGAGGTCGACGCCTTCCTTCTCCGCGAGCTCGGCCGCGTCGCGCTGCGGCCGGACGTTGAAGCCGACGACGATTGCCTCGGATGCGGTGGCGAGCAGGACGTCGTTCGTCGAGATCGCGCCGACCGAGGTGTGGATCACGTTGACCTTGACCTCGGACGTCGAGAGCTTGCGCAGCGTCTCGGTCAGCACTTCGACCGAGCCCTGCACGTCAGCCTTGACGATGAGGTTGAGCTCCTTCGCGGCGCCCTGCTGCATGCGCTGGAAGAGCTGGTCGAGCGAAACGCGTCCGCCCTTCGTCTGCATCGCCTCGCGCGTCTTGTCCTGACGCGTGCCGGCGATGTTGCGCGCCTGCGATTCGTCGTCGATCACCTGCAGCGAATCGCCGGCGTTCGGGACGTCTTCGAAGCCCGTGACCTGGACCGGTGTTGCCGGACCGGCCTCTTTGATGCGCAGCCCGTGCTCGTCCATCATGGAGCGGACGCGGCCCCACGTCGTGCCGGAGAAGAACGCATCTCCGACGCGCAGTGTGCCGTCGTGCACCAGGACCGTGGCGACGATGCCGCGGCCGGCGTCCTTGCGCGCCTCGAGCACGACACCGCGAGCCGGAAGCTCGGGGTTCGCCTTGAGGTCGAGCAGATCCGCCGTGAGGAGAATCATGTCGAGGAGCTCGTCGATGCCCTGCTTCTTGACGGCAGAGACTTCGACCGAGACGACTTCGCCGCCCCACTGCTCGACGAGCACGCCGGCATCGGCGAGCTCACGGCGGACGCGGTCGACGTTCGCGTTCGGTTTATCGATCTTGTTGATGGCCACGATCATCGCCACCTTGGCGGCGCGGGCGTGGTCGATGGCTTCCTTAGTCTGCGGCATGACGCCGTCGTCGGCCGCGACGACCAGGACGACCACGTCCGTGACCTTCGCGCCACGGGCGCGCATCATCGTGAACGCTTCGTGGCCCGGCGTGTCGAGGAAGACGATCTTCCGGCCGCGCTTCTCGACGTGATAGGCGCCGATGTGCTGCGTGATGCCGCCCGCCTCACCCGCCGCGACGTTCTCTTCGCGGATGGCGTCGAGCAGCGACGTCTTGCCATGGTCGACGTGACCCATGACGGTGATGACCGGGCCGCGCGGCACGGTGCCGGTGCCGCCAGAGACCCGCTCCATCGCCTCGAGCTCGACCGCCTCTTCGAAGGAGACGATCTCGGCGTCGATGCCGAGGTCGCGGGAAATGTCGAGCGCGAGCTCGGCGCCGAGCGGCTGGTTCATCGACGCCATGACGCCCTTCTTCATCAGAAGGTGCTTCATGAGGTCGTTCGCCTTCAGGCCGAGCTTGTCGGCCAGTTCCTTGACGGTGACACCCTCGGTCAGAGGGATCTTGCCGGTCGGGCGCTGGAAGTTCAGCACCTTGCCGGTGACGGGGCCCATCTGCTTACGGGTGTCGCGGCGGGTCGAGACACGGCGCGGCTCGTCATCCCCCTCGGGCATGACGATGTCCGGACCGAGATCATCGTTGATGATCTGCGTTCCGGAGAACGGGCCCTTCGTGAAGAGCTCCTGATCGACTTCCACCTCGCGGTTCTTCTTGACGCCCTTACCCGCCGGTTTCTTCTTGTCGCGATCGTCGCCGCCTTCCTGGTTCTTGCGGCGCGTGCCGCCGAGACCACCGCCGACGGACGGAGGAGCGCCCATTGGACGTCCCGGACCACCCGCCGGACGCGCACCCATGCCGCCGCCGGGGCCGCCGGCCGGACGAGCACCGCCCGGACCACCAGGACCGCCGCCGGGACGCATGCCCGGACGGTTATCGCCTGGACGCGCACCCATGCCGGGGCCGCCGGGACGAGCACCACCCATACCCGGTCCACCCGGACGCGGACCACCAGGACCGCCCGGACCACCGGGACGCGCACCACCCATGCCCGGACCACCGGGACGAGGACCACCCGGACCGGCGGGACGCATCGCGCCACCCGGGCCACCCTGAGTCTGCTGCGGAGGACGGGCTCCACCCATGCCGGCGCCGGGCTGACGCACCGGAACCTGCGGCTGCTGACCGGCATAGTTCGGACGCGGACCCTGCGGCGCGCGGGCACGCGGGCCGGTCGGACCGGTCGGACGGCGGAGATCGGGATGCTGCGGCGGCTGCGGCGCTGCCGGACGTGCGGCTGGCGCGGCCGGCTGGGCCGGAGCGGCGGCAGGCGGCGGCGTCGACGGCGAGGCCGGCTCGGTCGCGGGAGCTTCCGAGGAAGCAGCCATCGGCTGCTGGTCGTTCGTCGTAGCGTCGCCCGAGACCGGAGCCTCGGCCGCTCTGGCGGCTGCCCTTTCGGCGGGGGTCGGAACCGCTTTCGCGGCTCTTTCTTCGGCTTCGACCGCCTGCTCGAACTCGGGGATGATCACGGCAGGCGGCTGCGTCGTGACCGGCTCCTCCTTGGGAGCCTCGACCTTCTTCCGCACCGGAGGCTGAACGATCGGCCGCGGAGGACGCACCGCTTCCTTCTTCTTCTCTACGTACGGTTTGTCCTCGCGCATGATGACGTTCTTGGTACGCGTCGTCAGCTTTTTGCCGGTGATCAGCGCCTGAATCACTTCAGGCTCGAGTACCTGACTCGCGTCACTGACCTCCGCGCCAAGCGACTGCAGGCGAAAGATCATGTCCTTTTCGGTCATGTTCATTCGCTTTGCGATGTCGCTCACTTTGATCTTTGCTGCCGCCATTCAATCTCCTTGGGGTGGGTGCGTGAGAGGTGAGAGCGGGCTTACTCCACCTGGGCTTCCTCTTCGGTTTCAGTCTGCTGCTCGTCCGTCTCGGGACCGTCGTCATCGCTGCCGACGGCGTCGGCTGCATCTTCGTCTTCTTCTTCGTCGCCGTCTTCGTCTTCGCCGCCGCCTTCTTCGACCTCGTCGATCTGCTCGTGCTTGCGAGCGATCTCGATGATCTGGCGGGCGTCGTCTTCAGAGATCCCTTCGATGGCCGTCAGGTCCTCGGAGGAAGCATTGATGACGGAGTCGAGGTCGTCGTAGCCGGCTGCCTCGAGCTTGTCGGCCCATTCTTCCGGCATCTCTTCGATCTCGTGGACGTTCGTCTGCGAGCGGGATTCGGCCATCGCTTCCTGCAGCATCGCCGCAAGCGCGTCGGCCACCTCTCCCTTCACTTCTTCTTCCGACTTGATGTCGATCTTCGCGCCGATCAGTTCCGCCGCGAGGCGGACGTTGAGGCCACGCTTGCCGATGGCCAGCGAAAGCTGATCGTTGTCGACGATGACGTCGAGGTGCGGCCGGTGGGCCATCTCGTCGCTCGTCACGGAGACGCGCGTGATCTTGGCCGGGGCCAGCGCGTTCTGCGCGTAGTTCACGATGTCGTCGTTCCAGGGAATGATGTCGATCTTCTCGCCGCGCAGCTCGCGGATGATCGACTGCACGCGGGAGCCCTTCATGCCGACGCAGGCGCCGACCGGATCGACGTCACGCTCGCGCGACATGACCGCGATCTTGGCGCGCTCGCCCGGCTCGCGCACCGCGCCCTTGATGACGACCGTGCCGTCGTAAATCTCCGGCACTTCCATCTCGAAGAGCTTGATGAGGAGCTTCGGGTCCGTGCGCGAGAGGACGACCTGAGGTCCTTTCGGCTGCGTGTGGACGTCGACGATGACGGCCTTGATGCGGTCGCCCTGCGAATAACGCTCGGCGCGCGACTGCTGAGTACGGGGGATGATCCCTTCGGTCTTGCCGTTGAGATCGATGATCATGTCGCCGCGCTCGAAACGCTTCACGTAGCCGTTTTCGAGCTCGCCGAACTTGTCTTTGAATTCGTTGAAGACCTTCTCGCGCTCAGCCTCGCGGACCTTCTGGTAGAGGACCTGCTTGGCCGACTGGGCGGCGATGCGTCCGAGCTCGTCGGGCGGTTTGGTCAGCGGGATCTTCACCTCGTCGCCCTGCTCGACCTCGGGGTCGATCTTCTGGGCTTCGTAGGTGCGGATCTGCGTGTTCGGGTCGCGAACGACGTCCACGACTTCCTTGCTGATGTATTCGAGGCGGATCGTGCCGCCGTTCTCCACCTCGGGCTCCACCTTGCGGGCCTGGTCGAGGGTCCACTGTGCCTGCGGATCTTCGATCTGATCCTCGTTCTCGACGATCTCCTTGACGGCCCAGATCTTCACGCCGCCGCCGGCGCGGTCGAGGACGGCCTCGAGCGGCTCGCGGGTCTTGTAGTACTTCCGCGCCGCGGTCGCGAGCGCATCCTCGAGTGCTTTATAGACACGGTCGACGTCGATCGACTTCTCGTACGCCAGCGCCTTGATGTCTTTGTCGTTGAACATCCGTTCAGATCTCCACTTCCAGGCGAGTTTCCTTGATGTCGGCGAGGGGGACCTCGTAGTCCGCATCCTTTTTCATCACAGGGTCAGTCACGACGACGGTCTGTCCGTCGAACGACTTGAGCCTGCCGACGATCACGTGCAATCCACGAATGGCTTTCGACGTCTTGACCCTGATCAGGCGCCCGACGAACTTCTCGTAGTCGGACGTCCGGTAGAACTTGCGGTCGAGCCCCGGCGACGAGACCTGCAGCTCGTACTCCGCCGGGATCGGGTCCTCGACATCCAGCCAGGTCGAGACCTGCTGAGAGATCAGCGAGCAGTCTTCGAGCGTTACGCCACCGTCCTTGTCGATGTCGACACGAAGGAGGAAGCTGCGCCCCTGCTTGCGATAGTCGACATGGACGAGCTCCAGCCCTTCCGACTCGACGATCTTCTGTATCTCCTCTGACAATTTTTCCGGAATCCCGCTCATTATCCTGATCAACAAAAAAAGCGGCCGGACGGCCGCTTTCGATAAAGGTACTGCTCGAAAGCCGTCGAATACTAACACACCACAGCGAGCACGGACAACGTGTGCACGCTCAATCGGATTCCCTGTTTTCCACAGGCTGGAGAGCGCCTGTCGCGGCCGCTTGTTGACGCTTCTTCGACGCCGGCCTCAGGGGTGGAATCGGGGGGCCGCGGTCATGACACGATCGCTCTCGACGATGGACAACTGGGCGAAAAGCTGGATCATCCGCCGGCCGTCCTGATCGGAGCGCTGGTAGGCGTCGCAGAGCATCTGGGCCTGCTCGTGGTCTTCCAGGGCCGAGATCGTGAAGCCTTCGAGCGGCTGACCGGGATCGTGCGTCCGCTTCTTCCGCCACTGGTTGTTCTCGAACTGATAGGAGACGAAGCCGATCTCGGCCGTCATGCGGGACGTCGGCAGGGCCGACGAGCCGGCCGCTTCCTTCACATCCTTCGTGTTGGCCGTCAGTTGGCCGCCGAAGCGGAAGATCGGCATCCGGTTGACGTCGTGCATCGGGACGACGCCGCGGGCGTTGAGCTTCTGCTCTTCGAGCGCCCGGCTGATGAAGCGGCCGATCATCGTCTTGAGCCGCCCCTTCATCTCCTGGCTCACGTTCTCGAACTCCAGGCCGGAGTGATAGATGGTGAGCCCGTCCCCGCCGACGGAGAAGCGCTCGAGCCGGGAGCGGACGATCCGGCACTCGGCGACGATCTCCTCATCGTCCCAGCGGAAGGCCAGCCGGGTGCGGCCGCCGGCCAGCAGCGGCACGTGGTGCTCCACGCGCGCGCCGAGGACGCTCACGTCGATGAGCATGACCTGCGTCGCGCCGAGACGGGCGAGCACAGGCTGCGCGAGATGGACGCGCTGCACACGTCTGGTTTGTGAGGACTGCATTTCCCGGTGACCCGGCAGGATGATAACGCCACCGCCCGGACCGGAAAAAGCGGTGCGATGTCAAAAAAACGTATTTCCGGCGCTGAGACCGGCAGATCTGATGGGGCAATGGGACCGATGGGACCTATGGGCCTCCGGGCCGAGGTGCCTCCGGGACCATGGAACTCCCAAAGGGTCCCTGACCGGAGGCCCATAGGTCCCATAAGGCCCAGAATGTCCCATTTCCCATCGGTCGCATCGGTCCCATCCCTTCTCCGCACGCAAAGCAAAAAGGCCGCGCCCTTGCGGGCGCGGCCTTCGCGAAGCGTTGCTGATTGTAAGACTTACGGGCGAACCGAACGACGCATCGTGCTCTTGCCCGAACCGTTCGGGTAGATCTCGTTGATAGCGTCTTCCGTGAGGGCGCGCTCGTAGACGGACTCGAGGGTCGTCGCGTCGCCGGAGCGGTTGTCGAGGACCGAGCCGTAGGCGAGGAACGCCGGGCAGCCGTCGTTGCAGGTCGCCGGGGCGTCCTGAACCTTCACGGTGTTGCGCTGCTGAACCGTCACGTAGCCGTTCGTGGCCGTCGTGCCGGCGAAAGCCGGGAAGATGGCGGCGACATTGACCTGCGCGTGGCCGAGGGGGCCGAGCGGCTGGACGAAGTCCGAACCGACCTGCTGGCCGGTCGTGCCGTTGAAGAGGCGGACGACGAGCTCGGTGTTCGAGTACTGCGAAGCGTTCACGAGACCGATGTTCGAGCGGTAGGTGCCGGCGGTGCCGACGCCACCCGTGTTACGGATGCCGTGGATGAAGACACGGTCGAGACCGTTGGCGGCCTGGAGCTGCGTCACGAAGTTGTACCAGGGGATGCCGGCGAAGAACTGGCCGGTGGTCGGCGGAGCCGGGTTGTCCGTCAGGTTCGTGTTCGGCGGGATCGAGTAGATACGGCTCGAAACGGCGATGTTGCGGAAGTTCGGGCTGTTGCCGAACTCGTCCTGCGAGCCCGGGCCGCAATCGGCGCCCTGGCGGCAGGCGTTGAAGATGAGCTGGCCGAAGCCGCTCTGCAGGCCGAGCTTGCTCACGAAGAAGTCGACGAACTCGGCGCGCTGACGCGGGGCCAGCAGGATCAGGTCGTCGAACACCGTCGGAGAGCCGTTCGGGCCGGCCGAGTAGATGACCGAGACTTCGACCGGATCATCGCTGAGGTTCGAGATGAAGACGTCCGAGATGAACGTGCCGGAACCGCCGACGGTGTGTCCCGCGGCCGGAATGTACACCTGGTCGGCAGCGCGGAAGTTGCTCGCCATCGCGCTGACGGCGCAAAGCGACATCGCCGCGACGGCAGCAAGTTTTTTCACATTGAACATATGTTTCCCCTTTTGAACTGCGTGATTTGACTGCTGTACTGAATCTGGGACTGCATTCTAAATAAACGAATCCGTTCGAGGCAAAACAAACTTTCTTCGAACAATTACGGGTCAGGGCCCGGGGCTCAGGACGTTTCGAGTCGCCGGGGCCCCGAGCCCCGGGCCCAACCAAACGTATACTCCCCGGCCGTGAGTGAGACCCGTGCGGCCATCGTTCCGGAGACGCTTGCCGGCCATCGTGCCGATCACGTGCTGGGTGAGCTGTTCCCCGATCACAGCCGCAGCTTCCTTGCCAGGCTGGTCGATCAGGGCCATGTGCGCGTAGATACGGAGCCGGTCGCCAAAGTGTCGCAGCGTCTCGCCGGAGGTGCCGCCGTCGAGGTCGACTTCCCCGATCCGACGCCGAGTACGGTCGAATCGCAGGAGATCCCGCTCACGATTCTCTACGAGGACGACGACATCGTGGCCGTCGACAAACCGGCCGGCCTGGTCGTGCACCCTGCCGCCGGCCATCCGGACCAGACGCTCGTCAATGCCCTCCTTTTCCACGTGCGGGAGCTCTCCGGCATCGGCGGCGAGCTCCGTCCCGGTATCGTCCACCGCCTCGACAAGGACACGAGCGGCGTGATGCTGATCGCCAAGAACGACGCCGCCCATCGCAAGCTGACGTCCGAATGGAACACCGAAGCGATCCGCAAGGAGTACCTGGCGCTCGTCTACGGAACCCCGTCGCCGGAGCGCGGCACCATCCAGGCGCCCATCGGCCGCGATCCCCGCGACCGGAAGCGGATGGCCATCGTGCAGGGCGGACGCAACGCCATCACCGACTACGAGGTGCTGCAGTCGATGCACGGCGTCGCGCTGATCCGCTGCCGCCTCCGGACGGGACGGACGCACCAGATCCGCGTCCACATGAAGCACCGCGGCCACCCGATCGTCGGTGATCCCCTCTACTCCGGCCCGCAGTGGCGCGGCCTCCCGGACCGCCGCCTGCAGAAACTGCTCTCGACGTTCCCTCGGCAGGCGCTCCACGCCGCACGCATCACCATCCCCCACCCGCGCACGGGCGAGACGATGACTTTCGAGTCTCCCCTGGCCGGCGACGTCGCACATCTGTTCAGTGAGATATCGCGCAGCGAGTAGAGAAAGTCCCTCAGGGTAGTTGGCGGTTGGTAGTTGGCGGTTGGCAGTTGGGGGGGGGG
>DASWMP010000388.1:0-4824 GCA_036399695.1 Thermoanaerobaculia bacterium
CAGGGGGGTGCTCCGAGGAGCACAGGGGGTGCTCCGAGGAGCACAGGGGGTGCTCCGAGGAGCACAGGGGGGTGCTCCGAGGAGCACAGGGGGGTGCTCCGAGGAGCGGAGGGGGGTGCTCCGAGGAGCCCCCCCCTCCGCCCTTACAGGCCCGCGGCTTGCGTGAGAGGCGTGAGATTTCGATAATGAATCACGAGGATCATGCATGAATCGTGACGCGACAGGCGATCCACTCTACGAGGCCATCAACTCCGACCCCCTGCTTCGGGCTGGGGTCGAGCACTTCGTGGCGGAGTACCGGGAGAACGCCGAGCGCGACAAGCAGATCATCGAGCGGCTGGTCGAGCAGCCGATCTCGGCGGCTTCTCTCCGTCAGCATGCTCGATCAGCTCTTCCTCCGCGCGCCTCGCGCCGTTGCGCGACCTGAAGCTCATCGAACTGTACGGCTATGGCCTCCAGACGCTGAATCTGACGGCTGAGGACCTGACGGCAACAGCGGCGTCGGAGTATCCGGCGACGGTTCTCTGGGCCAAAGCGCTCCACGCTGCTGTCCCCGAGGCGGACGGGATCGTCTGGATGTCTCGCCAGTTCAACACCTCGAAGGCGATGATGCTGTTCGGCGATCGTGTCGAGAGCGGCGCGCTCACATCGCTGGAGGTGCATCCCCTCGCCTCTGGCGAAGGCCTCGACCTGTTGCGCCACTGTGCCAACGAGGCGGGGATCTCGATCCTCTAACCCCACACGCCTGCACACGCGGGAGCGATCTCGGAGTGCGGTGGCGAATGCCACCGCTCTGGTACACGTGTAGAAGAGCGGCGGCGTTCGCCACACCGCACTCCGAGACTAACTCCTCCCCCACCCCAGTTGCCGGAGTGAGAGACCGAGATCCCGGTCGTCGTCGGCGGGGCGGTACGTCTCGCTGATGGTGATGACGAGCGCGTTCGGCGCACCGTTGGGGGCGGGGACGAGATCGTCGTAGTCCCGGCTGAGCAGGTTCGTCGTCATCGCGACGCGTTCCAGCTCGCGGCCGTTGAGACTCACGGTGACGAGGGTATTGCGCGCGACCAGCTCGACCGGCATCGTCAGTTGCAGGCGGAGCATCTGTTCGCCCGTCGCCGGAGGGAGGATCGTCACGGAGCGATTGCGCATCCAGCGCCATTCGTCGATGTTCGCCCTCTCGGCCGGGTACCACCCTTCGAGGAACTGGGCGCGGCGGCGCATGGGGCGGAGAATGACGTCGAAGTAGTGGTGGCGGGCGATCTTCCAGAGCGGGCCGCGGGGGCGGCGGAAGAGGTGGCCTTCGTTTTCGCCGCGATTCAGCTCCGCCAGCAGCCACGGCGACGGGACGTCGGAGATCGGCAGCGCGCGGTCGTCGAGGACGCGCACGAACTTCGTGCCGGGTGCGAGGTATTCGACGAAGGGCCACATCGTGTGGCCGACGTAGAGCTGATGCTCGCCCAGCCGCTTCAGCGTGGCGATGGCGCGCAGCGGCGGCGAGACCTCGGTACGCACCGGTGTCAGCACCGGTGCGGCCCAGATGGCGAAGGCGGCGACGAGCGCGCCGCCGTACGCCACCCGTTCCCGGCTGGCGCGGCGGATGCCGTCCGCGGCGAGCAGCGCGAACATCGGCGCGTAGCCGATCGAGAAGCGGCTGATGCTGTAGCGGTCGAGCATCAGCCAGGCGAAGAGGGCGAACGGCGCGAACGTCAGGATGTTGACGACGATCGGCCGGTAGCGCTCACGGACCGCCCCAGCGAACGAGATGATGACGAAGATCGACGTCAGGAAGCTGAGCGGAATCGACTGGTAGTTCTTGATGAAGAAGCGGTCGAAGAGCCGCCAGAGCGCCGGACGGATCGTGCTGCGGAAGGAGTCGTACGTCGAGATGTAATCGCCGTGCGCGCGGACCGCGCTCATGTAGCGCTCGAAACCGCCGGTCTCCTGGATAGCGGTGCCGAAGGCGACGCTCAGCACGACCACGCCGATCAGCAGCGCCACGAGGATCTCTCCCCATCGCCGTTTCCGTGACGCGTAGATGCCGGGAAAGAGACCGACGAGCAGATTCTGCGGACGGATGCCCATCGCCAGCGCCAGCAGCAGCGTGCCGAACCAATAGTCGCGGCGGCTCTCCGCACCGCGCAGCAGGAGCGTGGCGGCGAAGGTGACGAGGACGATGGACGGCACGTCGCTGAAGCCTGTCCCGCCGAAGAACCAGACGTTCGGGAAGAACGCGAAGAGCGCGCCGGCCAGCACGGACGTCCCGAAGCGCAGCCCCACCTGCCGCGCGAAGAGATAGATGGCCGGGAACGCCAGCACCGCCGCCGTGAGATTGATGGCCTGCAGCGCGTGAAAGTCGGAATCAGCGACGAAGCGGACGAGCTTCGCCAGGCCGATGTAGATGGGAAAGCCGGGCGGATGGGGGTGATGCAGCGCGATATCGAAGTCGCGCATCCCGAGGCAGAAGAGGATCTCGTCCCACTCCCAGAGCGTGAGCGCCTTCGCCACGAACCGGCTCGACGCGCACAGCAGCGCGACGATCCAGAAGATCGTGCGCTGCCGGCGGGTCAGAGGCTCGGGGGAGTTCAACTGGGGCGGGGATAAGCCTGATAGAACGTGCGGCCGCTCTCGGCGAGACGGCGAAGCGGAGCATTGGGCGTGAAGCGGGGGCCGACGCGCTTGGCCAGGTCGTCGAGCTTCGCCACGATCTGCTTGCTGCCGATCGAGTCGGCATAGCGCAGCAGGCCGCCGCGGAACGGCGGAAAGCCGGTGCCCATGATCATCGCCAGGTCGAGCTCGGGGGCCGAGGCGACGATCTTCTCTTCGAGGATCAGCGAGGCCTCGTTGATCATCGCCAGCACCATCCGGTCGACGACTTCCGCGGGGTTGGCGGTCTTCGGCGCGGCGATGCCGATCAGCTTGTAGACGGCCGGGTCTGGCCCCTGCCGCTTGCCGGCTGCATCGTAGATGTAGACGCCTTTGCCGTTCTTCTTGCCGTAGCGGCCGTCCTGATAGGCCTTCTCCACGACGGTCGACTTGGTCAGTCGCGCGCCGAAGGCATCGGAGAGGATGTTCGCCACTTTTGCGGCGACGTCGATGCCCACTTCGTCGAGCAGCGTGAGCGGTCCCATCGGCATGCCGAAGTCGAGCATCGCCTTGTCGATCGATTCGATCGAGTAGCCCTCCTCGAGGAGGTAGCCCGACTCGTTCATGTACGGCCCGAGGATGCGGTTGACGACGAAGCCAGGTCCGTCGTTGCAGTAGACGACCGTCTTGCCGAGCTTGCGGGCCAGCGCCGCCACGGTGACCATCGCCTCGTCCGAGGTCTTCTCGCCGCGGATCACTTCGACGAGTGGCATGCGGTCGACGGGGTTGAAGAAGTGCATGCCGACGACGTTCTCCGGACGCTGCGCCTTGGCGGCGATCTGCGTGATCGGAATGGTCGAGGTGTTGGTCGCGAAGATCGCGCCCGGCTTCTGGATCGACTCGAACTCGCTCAGCACCTGCTGCTTGATGCCGACGTTCTCGACGACCGCTTCGATGACGACGTCGGCGCGCGGGAAGCCGCTCCAGTCAGTGGCGCCGGTGATGCGGGCGAGCTTCCGCTGCATCTCGCCGCGCGTGATGCGGCGGCGCTCCACCTTCTTCTTCCAGACGCGCGACGCCGCCTTCAGCCCGCCCGCGATGGCGCTCCAGTTGATGTCGCGCATGCGCACGTCGGCGTCGGTCTTGTCGGCGACGATCTGGGCGATGCCGCCGCCCATGATGCCGGCGCCGAGGACGCCGACGTAGCCGACGTCTTTCGCCGTCGACTTGATCGGATCCTTCTTTGATTCTTCCATCAGGAAGAAGAGGCGTACGAGGTTCTGCGCGACGTCTCCCTGCACGAGCGGGATGACTTCCTCGACTTCCTTGGCCAGGCCGCGCTCGACGCCGTTGGCCATCGCGTACTCCATGACGTCGATGGCTTTCATCTGCGCCGGATAGTTGCCGTGCGTCTTCGCGAGCGTGGCTTTGCGTGCCTTGCTGAAGATGACTCTGCGGGTGATCGGGTTGCCTTCGACGAGGAACTTCGTCCGGCCGCCGCCCTTGCGCTTGCCCTTGTCGGCGAACTTTTTGGCCACCTCGAGCAGGATGCCCGGCTCGACGACTTCATCGACGAGGCCCATGCGCTTGGCGCGCTTGCCATCGATGGTCTTGCCCGTGAGGATCATGTCCAGCGCCGCCGGGAGGCCGATGAGGAACGGCATCTTCGAGGTGCCGCCCCAGGCGGGGAAGATGCCGAGGTTCGTCTCCGGGAGGCCGATCTTCGCCTTGGAGGAATCGGACATGACGCGCCAGTCGCAACTGATGGCCATCTCGCAGCCGCCGCCGAGACAGGCGCCGTCGATGGCCGCGACGGTGGTCTGCGGCAGCTTCGTCAGCTTGCTGAAGACGCGCTGCCCAAGGCTGACGTATTCACGTCCCTGCTCGGCCGATTCCATCTTCGTGAATTCGGTGATGTCGGCGCCGGCGATGAAGATGCCGGGTTTGCGCGAGGCGAAAACGATCTTGCGGATGTCGCTGGAGCGCGCGAGCTCGTCGAGCAGGGCGTCGAACTCCAGGACCACCTTCGACGAGAACTTGTTCACCTTTTCGCCCGGCAGGTCGAACCAGACGATCGCCAGATCGCCGTTGCGCTCGATGCTGAACGCGCCTGTCTGCGGGAGTGCTTCTGCTGTAGCTGTCATCACGAATCCTCGGGCGCGGATTCTATAGCGAGTCGGGGCGCTGGTTGGGAGGGGGGATTCAGTGGGGGGATGCCACTGATCTCGGAGTGGGGGGGGG
>DASWMP010000389.1:0-11146 GCA_036399695.1 Thermoanaerobaculia bacterium
CCCCCCCCCACTCCGAGATCAGTCGACCCAGAGGTAACCGAGGTTCAACTCGATCGCGTCGAATGGCTCGGCGCGCACGACGTCTTCACCCTCATGGGCAGCAATCAGCAGCCAGTGGCCATCGCTCAGCCTGAAGACTTCCAGGGTCTTCTGCATCGGATCGATGAGCCACGCATGGGGAACGCCGTGAGAAGCGTACACCGGCATCTTCCGGATACGGTCTAGGCGCCCGGTTGAGGGCGAGATCACCTCGCACACCCAATCCGGAACCACCGTGCTGTAATGGGCGGAGGGCAGTTCGGGCATCCGTTCGCGCCGCCAACCCGCAATATCCGGCACCAGCGCATCGCCCCCGAGATGCAGTTCCACTTCGGGGAGAATCCACCAGCCGCCCGGTCCGCCGTCACCGTCTTCGTAAGTGTTGCCAAGTCGGCGATAGAGTCTGCCCCCGGCACTAGCATGGTGGTACGTCGGCCGCGGATTCGTGAACAGCTCGCCGTCGATCAGCTCGGCGACGAGGTGCTCCGGCACCTTCAGGAGGTCTTCGTAAGTTGCGGGCTGGCGCAGCGCTTTCGCCATGCGCCAATGATACCTCGGCCTCTTACGCCGACTTGATCAACGGCACGATCACCATCTCCCCGTTCGGGTGGGTGATGAGCCGGAAGACCGAGGTGTCGGTCATTTCGGCGAGCTCGGTGGTGGCGGCGCCGCAGCTTTTGCAGTTGCCGGTGGCGGGAGCGGCGCCGATGGGGACGAAGTGGAAGCGTTCTTTGCGGCAGTGGTCGCAGAGCTCGCGAAGGACGTCGTAGTTGATCAGTGACAGGCGTTGAGACATCGGTTTTCTCCCCAGACGCCGCGGATTCTATGGAGCGTCGGGCCGTTCTGGTGTGACTCGGGTCACGGCCCGGGTGAAGAGGGCGGCGGCGAGGAGGCCGAGGATGGCCGAGGCGGTGACGTCGGACGGCCAGTGGCGGAAGGCCAGGATGCGGGAGATGCCGACCGAGGCGGCGAGCAGCGCGGCTGCGATGCGCAGCGTCCAGTTCGGCGAGGCGAACATCAGCACGCCGGCGAGCGCAAAGGCGCCGACCGTGTGGCCGCTGGGGAACGACGTCGCCGAACCGGGGGCGTACTGGAAGGGGCCGAGCCAGAGCTCCGGGCGCGCCCGGCCGACGAGCGCTTTGACGATCTGCGCGAGCAGGCCCGCGGTGAGACCGGCGAAGGCCATGGCCACGGCGTACGACACCCATCGTTTCTCACGGTACGCAACGCCGCCGAGGAGGAAGAACAAGACGAGCATCGCAGGATTCATCCCTCCGCCGAGGCGGTTCGCGAGGCGTGCGGCATCCTCGGTGGTCTCGGATTGAATGCGCTCGGAGAAGGCCATCAGCGGCGCATCGGCGTAGAGCCAGATGACGGCGACGAGTGCGGCGCCGATGACGAGCAGCAACGCGTGATGGAGGGTGAAGCGGAGCCGCACCGCGCGCACCTGTTGCCACGCTCCGCGGAAATCGAGGCTCTCGGCCGACTGCACGATCGCCAGCGCAAAGAGGCCGGCGAGACACCAGAAGACGACGTCCCATGACGGCGCTTCGCGTCCGAGGAAGGAGAGCTCGTCTATGTCGAGGCTCTCGCCGAGCCAGAGGCGGTTGACGGAGACGATGGGCGACGGCCAGAGCACCGACAGCACGAGCAGCGTGATGAAGCCGGCGCTCGCGTAGCGGCGTTTAGCGTCGGTAGACATCGAACCACTTTCCGATCATCCGGAACTCGTCGACTTTGCGGTACGGCGCGAGCGCCGCACCGAGCGCCTGCGCGTCTTTGCGTCGCGTGACGATCACGGCCGGCTGCCAGGTCGCCAGGTCGGGCGGATCGATGTGCCGCACGCGCTCGAGATCGCGAGGCATGTCCCGGACCCAGAGATGCGGCGCCACGTGCAGCGCGACCTGTTCGGGCAGAACGTGCTGGTTCTGGATGGCGCGGACGAGCGGGCGCGTGGAAGCCATCTCGTTCGCCGTCGGCACGAGCGTGAGGGCGAGATAGACGAACGTCACGATTGGCACGAGGCCGACGGCGATGGTCGAGGTGACGAGCCTCCGTCCGAGGATGAGCCCCGCGAGCGCGGCGATGGCCATCACGGCGAAGAGCCCCTTCGCCAGCGGCATCGGCACGGTGGCGGCGTCTTCCTTCAGCAGCTCGGGGCGGAGTGCGACGAAGCCGGCGATGCCGATCAGCAGCAGGATGCCGAGCGTGACGCGGTTGGCGTTGAGGCCCCACTTTGTCCAGCGGTCTTCCGGTCCGGCGACGAAGCAGGCCACGACGATGGCCACGGCGGGGAGCAGCGCCATCATGTAGACGTCGAGCTTGGAGGAGAGGATCGAGTAGGGCACGACGACGGCGAGCAGCCAGCTCACCCCGAACTTCGCCGTTTCGTCCTTGCGCTTGTACGCGGCGATGATGGCCACGACAAGCAGGAAGAACCAGGGAGCGACGTCGCCCGGTGCGTGCGTGAGATAGAACCAGGGCGGCGACTTGTGCACCCACGCTCCCACGGCGCGGCCGACCGTCTGCTTGTAGAAGACCTCGTTCCAGTAGGCCTCACCGGCAAAGAGGATCGTCGGCACGAGCCAGAGCAGCGGAATGACGAGCATCGCGGCGATGGCCGGCAGATAGTTGCCGCGCGGCCGCCGCCGCCGTCGCAGCCACTCGAACGCAAACAGCGCCACGCCGATGACCAGCGACATCGGCCCCTTGATCAGCAGCGCCACGCCGAGCGTGATGGCCGCGATGAGCAGCGCCCGGAAATCATCCCGGTCGAAGAAAGCGCGGATGCGGAACGCCGCAATCGCGATCAGCAGCGTGAACGAAAGATCCATCCGCGCGGTCTGCGCCGAGGCCCAGAGCATGAGGGTGCTGCCGCAGATGAAGGCGGTGAGAAAAGGCAGAGAGGCGTTTTTGGTTTTTGGTTTTTGGTTGTTGGTTGGGAGAACGGCTGCTCCATCGGTTCCATCGGTCCCATCTGTCCCATGGATCCCATCGTTCTCCCGCCCACCGCCAACCGCCAACTGCCTACTCATCATCCAAAGCAATCCCCAGAACGCGAGCAGCGACGGCAACACGAACGGCCAGATCGAATAGACCCCCAGCGGATAGGTGAGCGCATCGACGATCCAGAAGTGCACCGGGGGCTTGTGGGTGAAGGGCGTGCCGTTGAGCGTCGGCACGAAGACCGAGCCGGCGCGCATCTCCCGGACGACCTGCGAATACTTCGTCTCATCGCCGACGTAGAGCTCGCGCCGGAGGGGCGTCAGAAGAGCGGCCAGAGCGACGAACAGAACGGCCGCGGCGAGGAGCCGCCTCAGCGGCAGTTGGGTGCTCAAATCGTTATGGCTCCGGCACTTAGCCGTGCCGCTCAAATTTCAGCCTGTTGGCAGGCGGAGTGCTAGAATTTTCAGCGTGAATGGTACTTCGAAGGAGGAGAATCGATGTCGAATCGTACCGCAGATGTTCAACAGCTTCTCACGGATCAGGACCCGCAGTTCCGAGTGCTCGCCGAAGAACATCACCGTTGTGAAGCGCGGCTGATCGAGCTGACGAGCAAGAACGAGATCAGCGAGCAGGAAGAGATCGAAGAGAAGACGTTGAAGAAGCGAAAGCTCCATTTGAAGGATCAAATGGCAGAGCGCATGCGCGACTACGAGACCTCTCACGCCCTGGTTTAAACCGCCGTCACCCCATTCACACACCAAGGGGGTTCCAAACGGAACCCCCTTTGCATAAGATCGCCAGCGGAGTCTATGAAGGGCGCAGGCGTACGGCAGAATCTCCGAGTACGGCAGAACCTGCGCAGGGGCGTGTACGTCGTGCCCACGACGCTGACGGTCCTGAATCTCTTCTTCGGTTTCCGCTCCATCATCTACTCCACGCGCGGTCTCGAAGCGATGACCGCCAGCCAGCCCGACGCCGCCGTGCAGTTCTTCCAGACGGCCTGCCTGTCGCTCCTCTTCGCCGCCGTCTTCGATACGTTCGACGGCTTCGCCGCACGCCAGCTCGGCGCCACCAGCGAATTCGGCAAGGAGTACGACTCGCTCGCGGACGTCGTCACGTTCGGCGCCGCCCCGGCCGTCCTGGTCTACGCCTGGGGGCTGCACTCGTTCGAGAAGCTCGGCGGAGGGATCGCCTTTCTCTTCCTCGCCGCGGTCTCGCTGCGGCTGGCTCGCTTCAACGTGCAGACCGGCAAGACCGATTACCGCTACTTCGTCGGCCTTCCCAGTCCGGCCGGGGCGCTCATCCTGGCCTCGATGATCTTCTACGCGCCGGTGCCGGTGACGGACCGCCGCTTCGCGCTGATCGTCATGGTCATCACCGTGGCCACGGCGTTCGCCATGGTCTCGCCGATCCGCTACCGCAGCCAGAAGGGTCTGAACCTCCAGAAAGAACGGTCGCTGATGTACTTCACCGTTCTGGCGCTGATCCTCGGCCTCGCCTTCCGCTGGCCGCGCGAGCTCTTCTTCGTCGCCTCGGTCGTCTATCTCGCCAGCGGTCCGCTGATGAAGCTCTGGTCCATCGCCTTCCCGTCGCGGCGTGACGGCGTGACGCAGCCCGAGCCCGAGGCGGAGATCGACACGCTCACCGACCTGCCGGACGCCCCCGAAATCGAGACGCCGCAAACGTGATACAACGCGCCCGATGGCGCACCCCAAATCCTCCACCGGTTACAAACTCGGCATCGTGAACCCGCTGACGCTCGTCGGGAACGAGCTCAAGACGATCCTGCGCGAGCGCTCCTTTCCGTTCGCGAAAGTGGTCCTCCTCGATTCCATCGGCAAGAGCGGCGCGCTGACCGAGGTCGACGACGAGCCGGCCGTCGTCGCTGCCGCCACGGCCGAAGAGCTCGAGGACCTCGATCTCGTCTTCTTCTGCGGCCCGCCGGCCGGCAACCGCGACCTGATGGCGCTGCACCGCCAGCTCGACTTCATCGCCATCGACCTCTCGCGGCCGACCAGCGCCGAAGACGGCAAGCTGACCGTCGCCGGCATCAACGTCGACGAGCTCGATCCGGACGACCTGCTCGTCTCGCCGCATCCGATCGCGCTGCCTATCGCCCTGATCCTCCAGCAGCTCGGCAAGCTCGCGGCCATCGAGTCCTGCATCGCCTCCGTTGTCCAGCCGGCGTCGGAGTTCGGCCAGGAAGCGGTCGAGGAGCTGGCGCAGCAGACCATCGCCGTCCTCAACATCCAGCCGCTGCCGCAGGAGGTCTTCGACCGCCAGGCCGCCTTCAACCTCTACCCGGCGACGCAGCGGCACGAGGAGTTGATCGTCTCCCAGGTCAAGACGCTGGCCGACGCCCGCACGGAGATCGCGCTGATGGTCGCGCAGGGGACGATCTTCCACGGCCACACTTTCTCGCTCTTCATGAGGACGCACGAGCCGCTGGAAGAGTCGAAGATCATTGCCGCCCTGAAGTCGAACCCGGTCTTCGTCTTCCCCGAAGGCGACCAGCAGTTCGGCACAGTGGACGCCGCCGGCAAGGACGAGGTGCTGATCGCCGAAGTCCGCGCCGAGCCCTCCATCCGCGGCGGCTTCTGGGTCTGGGCCGTCTGCGATAATCTGCGCCGCAGCTCGGCGCTCAACGCGATTCTCATCGCGGAGAAGGCACTGTTCGGCGCGGAGATGGCGAATTAGAGACGTTATTGGTTTTCGGTTGTTGGTTTTTGGTGCTCCGCTGCACGAAAACGTCCACTGAGCACCGCACCGACAACCAAAAACCAACAACCAACAACTGCCGGAGGCACTAATGCAGGACTTCTACGAACCTCGGGTCGGCGACGTGGCGCCCGACTTTCTTCTTCCCTCGACGCGTGGCAAAGAGATCTCGCTCAAGCAGTTCAAGGGGAAGGACGTCATCCTCTACTTCTACCCGAAGGACGATACGCCGGGCTGCACGGCCGAGGCGTGCGGGTTTCGCGATCATGAAGCCGATCTGACGAAGCATCACGCCGTGGTACTGGGCGTGTCGGCGGATCCGATCGAGAGCCACGAAAAGTTCGTCGAGAAACATCACCTGAACTTCCCGCTGCTGTCGGACCAGACGGCCGATGTGGCCAAGATGTACGGCGTCTGGAAAGAAAAGAACATGTACGGCCGCCGCACCTGGGGCGTGTCCCGGGCCACGTTCTGGATCGGGCCGGACGGGCGCGTGAAGAAGGTCTACAAGAAGGTGGATACGGCGCGCCACGCGGAAGACATTCTCGAGGACCTGGCCGCCGCGCATAAGAAGTAGGCGGCGCGCGGCCCTCTGGCCGGACGCGTGAAACGGAACGCCCCCGTGGCGCACTACCCTGACAGGAGGGAGTCGCCATGCAGCGTCGTTTCACCATCACGACCTGGTGCCAGTTCCCGACGTCGTCGGGATCCCGTGGCCGGCAGCAAAGGATGCAATCGAGAAGGTGGGCCTGGTCGCGCTGCCTGTCGATGACCCGAGGCCCAATTGGTTGACGGAGCCTGCGAAAGTAACGGGGCAGAGTCCCGCCGGCGGCAGTGATGTGAAAAAGGGAACGAAGATCACGGTCAACGTCTACGGCGTGAGGTAGACGACGCCTATCATCCTCGTAAGCGCCGCCGATCAAAGGTTGATGACCGCGCCCCTGCCATCGTGAATCTCATCCGACGGATCGGGAAACCAGATCCGGGAGAGGTAGTCGATGGCGATGGCTACGCCCTGCCGCTGGCGGATGGTCGCGATGAGCGGGATGAACATCAGCAGGAAGAACCCGATGGCGATCGGCTTCGTGGCGGACTGGAAGCCAAAGTAGACCGCGACGACCCCGAGGCCGATGGGGATGCGGTCCATGAAGATGACGTACATCCAGATGTCGCCGTAATTCCGCTGATAGAGCACGCCGCACGCGGGGCAGCGGTCGTAGGTCACGATCGTCCGCTGGAAGAGCGGCCCTACGCCGCAGCGGAAACAGCGCCGCTTCCATCCGCGCGCGAGGACGGTGCGGATCAGGGCGAACCGCGACACCTTCTTCATGCTCGCGGCCTACCGCCCCACCGCACGCTCCATCGTCGATAGCCGGCTGCATGCTTCCTCCAGCGCGCCGAGGTCCTTCGCGTAACAGAAGCGCAGCAGGCGTTTGCCGCGCTCGCTGGCGTAGAAGGCGG
Source organism: Thermoanaerobaculia bacterium (assembly GCA_036399695.1). Taxonomy (GTDB): domain Bacteria; phylum Acidobacteriota; class Thermoanaerobaculia; order Gp7-AA8; family Gp7-AA8; genus DASVEE01. The sequence continues at coordinate 7,165 of DASWMP010000389.1, forward strand.
AGCCCGGAACCGAGGCTACGCGGGCCTGCTCGATGAGGGTGTCGGCGGCTTCGCGATCGTCGCGGAACTCCGCCGGGATCTCCGCGAGCATGTAGTACGCGCCCTGCGGGACGTACGGCTTGAAACCGCCGGCGGTGAGCGCGGTCGCCAGCAGGTCGCGCTTCTTCTCGTAGTCGGCGGCCAGGTTGCGGTAGTACTCGTCGCCGATCTCCAGCGCGCGGGCGATGCCCCACTGCAGCGGCGTCGGAGCGCAGACGTAGAAGAGATCGTTCACCAGGCCGATCGGTCCGGCGATCTTCTCGTTCGCCGCGACGTAGCCGATGCGCCAGCCGGTCACGGAGAAGGTCTTCGAGAAGCCGCTGATCGTGATCGTGACGTCGCGGCACGACTCGATCGACGCCATCGACACGTGGTGCCGTCCGTCGTAGACGATGTATTCGTAGATCTCGTCGGTGAAGGCCCAGGCGCCGAACTCGTGGCAGAGCGCGCCGATGCGCTCCAGCTCGTCGCGCGTGAAGACCTTGCCGCACGGATTCGACGGCGTGCAGACGACGATGCCTTTCGTGCGGGGCGTAAAGGCGCGGCGGAGCTCGTCGAAATCGATAGACCAGTCAGGCGTGCGCAGCGGGACGAACTTCGGCTCGATGCCGAGGATCTTGAGCGTGTTGAGGTGATAGCCGTAGTAGGGCTCGAAGAGGATCACCTCGTCGCCCGCGTTCAGCGTCGCCATCGTCGCGGCCGCGAAGCCGCCGGTGGACCCGACGGTCACGACGAGCTCGCGCGAGGGATCGACGTTCACGCCGTTGAAGTGGGCCATCTTGCTGGCGATGCGCTCGCGCAGGAGGTCGATGCCTTCGAACTTCGAGTACGTCGCTTTCGACGACGAGATCGCTTCGCAGGCGCCTTCGACGAGCTCGGGGATCGTCGGCAGGTCACAGATGCCCTGGCCGAGGTTGATGCCGCCGACGCGCTCGCATTCGCGCGACATACGGCGGATGTCCGATTGCACGAGCCCGCGGAGACGGTCGCTGATCTGATTCATGGACGCAGTGTAGCGTGGGGAGATCAACGGCCGCACGCACGGGAAGCCGGTGACGTCGTGGTGAACACGCTAAACGCCACGAATCACAGGCTTTCGGTGTCTGTTGTCCACATGCGTTCGACGGCACTTCGCCTGCACTGGCCGAGGTCGTCGCAGGACATGCGGCTCCCGAAAGGATGATCACGAACGTGCTCAGAAAAACATTACTCCCCACTCTCCTGTTCCTCTTCGCGCTGCCGCTGGCGGCGCAGGTCAACGACACTTACGTCATCCCGGCCAGCGCCAACGCCGGCGGCGCGTTCGGCACGCGCTGGATGACGCAGTTCAGCATCTTCAATCCGCAGGCGTACGAGCTGAACGTAGCGGTCGTCTACATGCCGACCGGCGCGGCGGTGCCGATCGAGCGCTCGGTGCGCGTGCCGGCGAACTCCGTCGCCTTCTCGGACAACATCGTGGACGACCTGTTCGACATGACGGGCACCGGCGCGCTGCTCATCGCCACGTTCCCTGAGGACAACCCGACGGTCCCGGATGAAGTGGTGGCGCGCTCGTTCCTCGTGACGTCGAACACGTTCAACAACGCGTCGAGCGGTACGTTCGGCCAGACCATCCCCGGCACGTGGGTCGGCCTGCTCGACTACGAGTTCGACGGCATCAGCTCCGTCGCCCACGGCATCCGCAACGTGAGCCGTCTCGGCTGGCGCACGAACGTCGGCGCCGCGAACCTCGGCCGCTGCAACGCCGTCCTGCGCGTCAGCGTGTACGACGTCAACGGCCAGACGATCCTCGACAAAGCCCGCTTCAACATCCCGCCGCTCAGCCACTTCCAGGACCGCCTGCCGGTCGAAGTCGACCGCGGCTCGGTCGAGTTCTTCGTCGAAGACCCGTGCGTCAATCGTCCCGATGACGCGGCCGTGGTCTTCCCCTACACGTCTCAGATCGACCAGCTCTCCGGCGACCCCACGTACCAGAACCCGACGCTGCTCGCCAGCCCGGGCCTGCTCTACGGCAAGACCGGCGTGAAGATCGACCCGGCCAACGTCGGCAAGCGGATCGACACGACCAACGCCCGCAACGTGCGGAGCTCGGCGAAGAAGCTGGCACCGGCGGAGCTCGAGCTGAGCGGGAACGGGTACAAGATCGTCAAGTGAAAGTTGGCGGTTGGCAGTTGGCGGTTGGCAGGAGATGCCGATCGTTCCACTGCCAACCGCCAACTGCCAACTGCCAACTCGTTACAATGCGCGGCCATGAGCAGCGCAGCCGTTACCTCCACCTCCCTCCCCTTTCCGCTCTCGCGCCGTGGCAAGGTCCGTGACGTTTACGACCTCGGCGACCGCTACCTCTTCGTGGCCACCGATCGCATCTCCGCCTTCGACGTCGTGCTCTCGCCCGGCATCCCTGACAAAGGAGCGGTGCTGACGCAGGTGTCGAACTGGTGGTTCCGCCGGTTCGCCGACGTGGAGAACCACCTGCTGGAGAGCGACTTCTCGAAGTTCCCGGACGACGTACGCAAGTACGACGAGCTGCGCGGCCGCAGCATCCTGGTGAAAAAGTGCGAGGTCGTGCCGGTGGAGTGCGTCGCCCGCGGCTATCTCGTCGGCTCCGGCCTCAAGGAGTACAAGGAGACGGGCGCGGTGTGCGGCATCGAGCTGCCGGCGGGCCTCACGACCGCCAGCCGCCTGCCGGAGCCGATCTTCACGCCGGCGACGAAGGAAGAGACGGGCCACGACATCAACATCTCGTTCGAGCGGATGGCCTCGATCGTCGGCCAGGAGCTGGCGTCGACGCTGCGCGAGATGACGCTGCGTCTCTACAGCGAAGCGGCCGAGATCGCGCTGACGAAGGGGATCATCATCGCCGACACCAAGTTCGAGTTCGGCCTGCTGGACGGCCGGATCATCTGGATCGACGAGGTGCTGACGCCCGATTCTTCGCGCTTCTGGCCGGCGGATCAGTACGCCGTCGGCAAGAATCCGCCGTCGTTCGACAAGCAGTTCGTGCGCGACTGGCTGGAGACGACCGGCTGGGACAAGAACCCTCCGGCACCAGAGTTGCCTTCAGAGGTGGTGGAGAAGACGCGCGAGAAGTATCTCGAGGCGTACAGGCAACTTACGGGTGAGTCGCTGCAGGTGTGACGGACGCAGTTCCAGCGCCTGTAGGCGGTTGCCCGCTTGAACGCTTCCTTGAACCTTACGAATTGGGGGGAGGTCAAGGAGCATAACACGTCCGTTGAAAGCAGTGCCACCACTATTTAATGAATAGCAAGCGGAACCGTTACCTCGTCGCGGCGGGCGCGCTGCTGCTCCTCCTGATCTGTGGATTGACGGGGTGGTACATGCTGCGCGCGATGCGGCGCACGGCCGCCGAAGCGGTGAAAACGGTCTTCGTCCCGCAGGAGAAGACCCTCGACCTGGCGGCCTTCGTGACGCAGGTGCGGGACCTGAACCGCCTGGAGACGGCGTCGATGCGGGTGATGCACGTCGGTACGGTGACGCAGACGTACAAGATGGTGCCGAATGCGCTCGCCGGCGACGAGCTGCAGTTCCTCGCCACCGGCGACGTGATCGCGGGCGTGGATCTCGCGCAACTGAAACGGGAGGACGTCTGGCGCGAGCCGGACGGCACGATCGTGATGCGCCTCCCGCCCGCGCAGATCCTGGTGTCGCGCGTCGACAACAAGGAATCGCGAGTGCTGAGCCGCAAGACGGGCGTCCTCCGCCGCCACGATCCCGATCTCGAATCGCGCGCCCGGCAGCACGCCGAACAGCAGATCCGCAACGAGGCGGTCAAGCGGGGGATCATCCCGCTGGCGCAGACGAACGCGGAGAAACGGCTCGCGGATCTGGTGCATCTGGTCGGCGCGGAGAAGGTGCGCTTCGTGACGCCAGCACCGTCGCCAGGCGCGCGATAGAGGAACGACCGCAGGCCTCCGGCGGGCGG
>DASWMP010000390.1:0-6775 GCA_036399695.1 Thermoanaerobaculia bacterium
AAAAGAGCGGTGGCGTGCGCCACCGCACTCCGAGATTCAATCGAGCCGCTAGTCTTTGGCCGGGTTCACCCGGCCGAGCGGCTTTGCTTTCCCGAGTGCCAGGCAAAGCCGCCGCAGTTGCGAGACGCGCTTCAGGCGCGCGGTCACGGCCTGCGGCGACATGTCGACTTTACTGTTCGCCTCGTAATCTGCGGATGTCATCGAGGTCCCTCCCGCTGCTGCGGTAGCTCTTCAGCTTGATCAGGCCGTCACGCGAGACGACGACGAGCGAGCCGCCTTCCCACGCGACGCGCTCGCGCGTCTCCCAGACATCTTCCACCTGTGGCGTCACGAGGAGCAAGTCCAGCATCAGCATGTCGCCGGTCTCGCGATCGGCTTTGCTGATCCGGTGAATTTCGATCGCACCTTCGCTGAACCGCATCGGCCCCGCTTTGAAGATGTAGCCGTGCCGTTCGCCGATTGCTTCGATGGCCGGGACTGACTCGCGGCGGATCAGCAGGTCGATGTCCACCGTTGCGCGTGGCAGATCCCAGATCGCCATCGCCAGGCCGCCACAGAGCGCGTATTCGACACCAGCCGAATCGAGCTCCGCGACAAGAGTGGCGAGTTCCTCGAAAAGATCGATCACGCGAACAGTTTATCCCCCCAGCAGCTCCTGCAACGCGCCCTGCGCCATGTCCAGCGCCTCGTTCAGCCGGTCCGCGTCCTTGCCGCCTGCCTGCGCCAGATCCGGCTTGCCGCCGCCCTTGCCGCCGACGATCGGGGCCAGCTTGGCGATCAGCGTGTTCGCCTGCACGCGATCCAGCAGATCCTTCGTCACTGCCGTCAGCAGCGTGACCTTGCCGTCGGTGGCGCTGCCGAGGACGACCACACCGCTCTTGATCTTCGAGCGGAACGTGTCCGCGAGGTTGCGCAGGTCGCCGCCGCTGATGTCGTCGACGCGGCGGGCGATGAGCGTCACGCCGGCGACCTGAATGCCGCCGTCGCCGCTGCCGGTGATTTTGCCCGTGCCGCCGCCTTCGACGCCGCGCGCGTCGAGCATGGCGCCGCCCGTGGCCAGCTTCAGCCGGAGCTGCTTCACGTCCTTCTCGAGCTGCTTCTGCTTGTCCTGCAACGAGCGGACGTAGGCCGGCAGGTCGTCGATGTTGACGTTCGCGTACGACGCCACTTCGTGCGCCGTGTCGTCGAGCTTCTGGAACAGGTTCAGAGCGCCGCGGCCGGTGACGGCCTCCATGCGCCGGACCCCTGCCGCGAGCGACCGATCCGAGACGATCTTGAACAGGCCGATGTCGCCCGTGCGGTTGACGTGGCAGCCGCCGCAGAACTCACGCGAGTAATCGCCGGCGGCTACGATGCGCACCATCTCACCGTACTTTTCGCCGAACATGGCCACGGCGCCGGTGCGCTTGGCTTCCTCCAGCGGGAGCACGTTCTTCGTCACCTCGTAATTCGCGCGGATGCGCTCGTTCACCTCGTCCTCGATGCGGCGCAACTGCGCGGCCGTGAGCGGCTGGTGATGCGTGTAGTCGAAACGCAGCCGGTCGGGCGCGACGAGCGATCCCGCCTGCTGCACCGCCGGTCCGAGTGTGTCCTTCAGCGCCTTGTGCAGCAGGTGCGTCGCCGTGTGGTTGGCGGTCGTATCGCGACGCAGCGGCACCGGCACCGAGGCGCGCACTTTGGCGCCGATCGCCAGTGAACCGGCGTCCACGCGGACGCGCGAGACCGGCAGCTCACCGAACGGCTTCTGCGTGTCCAGCACCGTCGCACGGCCGCCGTCCCACTCCAGCGTCCCGGTGTCGCCGATCTGACCGCCAGATTCGGCGTAGAACGGCGTCGGCGAAAGGACGACGTCCCCTTCGGAGTCGTGATGCAGCGCATCGCGTTCCTCGCCGGAGATGACGATGGCCTTCACGACCGATTCGATGTCGACGTAATCCTCGTAGCCGACGAACTCCACCACGCCGACCTTCTCCGCTACCGCCGCATACGTAGCAGCATCGCCGGAGAGCTGGAACTTCGAGGAGGCCTTCGCCTTCGCGCGCGCCTCGCTCATCATCAGCTCGAAGCCTTCGCGGTCGAGCGTGACCCCTTCATCCTCGGCCAGCTCGCCGATCAGGTCGACCGGGATGCCGAAGGTGTCGTACAGGCGGAAGAGCTCCGCGCCGCCGACCGTCCGCTCGCCGCGGGCGCGGATGTCGTCCAGCACCTGGCCGACGCGCTCGATGCCGGTCGACAGCGTCCGGCTGAAACGCTCCTCCTCCGCTTCCAGCGTCTTCACGATCGCCTCGCGGCGGTCGCGCAGCTCGGGGTAAGCCTCCCCCATCGCTTCGAGGACGCTGTCGACGAGCTGCGTCAGCAGCACGGCCGTTGGCAGCTTGCGTCCGAAGCGGATCGCGCGGCGGATGATGCGGCGCAGCACGTAGCCGCGCCCTTCGTTTGACGGGATGACGCCGTCGCTGATGAGGAACGTCGACGCGCGGGCGTGGTCGCAGAGGACGCGCACCGCCGTGTCGAGATCGTCCTCCATGTTGGCGCCGTAGCGGTGGCCGCTCAGCTCCGCGATCTTCCGCTGGATCGGCGCGAAGAGGTCGATGTCGTAGTTGGTCGATGCCTTCTGCAGGACGCTGGCGACGCGCTCGAGCCCCGCGCCGGTGTCGACCGACGGCGCCGGCAGCGGATTCAGCACGCCGTTCTCGTCGCGGTCGTACTGCATGAAGACCAGGTTCCAGATCTCCATCGTGTCGTCGCCCGGCCCGTTGACCAGCTCCGGCACGTTCTTCGACAAGTCATCGCCGCGAAAGTAATGGATCTCCGAACAGGGTCCGCACGGACCGGTGTCGCCCATCTGCCAGAAGTTGTCCTTCTTGCCGAAACGCAGCACGCGCTCCGGACGGGCGCCGACCTTCACCCACAGCGCCGCCGCTTCCTCGTCCGCCGGGACCTTGTCGTCCCCTTCGAAGACGCTGAACCAGAGGCGCTCCGGATCGAGTTTGTAGACGTCGACGATCAGCTCCCAGGCGAAGCGGATCGCGTCTTCCTTGAAGTAATCGCCGAACGAGAAGTTGCCGAGCATCTCGAAGAACGTGTGATGGCGCGCGGTGCGGCCGACGTTCTCGAGGTCGTTGTGCTTGCCGCCGGCGCGGACGCATTTCTGCGAGGTCGTGGCGCGCGCGTAGTCTCGCGGCTCGCGGCCGAGGAACGTGTCTTTGAACTGATTCATCCCGGCGTTCGTGAAGAGCAGTGTCGGGTCCCCCGCGGGGACGAGCGACGAGCTGCCGACACGGCGATGGCCGTTCTTCTCAAAGTAGGCAAGGAACTGTTCGCGGATCTGGCTGGTGGTGAACACTGAAATCTCCTGAAATCGTGCCGCGGCAGCGCCCTGTACGAACCAGAGGCCGAGCGCGGCATCGTAACCGTGCTTCAACAGAAACCGGGGCGATTTGTTTCGCCCGTCGCACCCTACGCTACCGCATCAACGCCGCCACCACGTCCAGGACCATCGACGTCTCGTAGCCGCTCCGCACCAGCGACGACGCCACCTTCGCCCGGGCCACCTCGGTAGAGAGATAGTCGTCGCCGTGACGGCGGCGGAGCGCCTCGATCTTCTTGCGCCCGAGGACGACCAGCTCGTCGCGCTCCTGCTCGGGGTCGAGGTTCTCCTCGATGGCGCGGGCGGCCGCATCCTCGGCGACACCCGCCTCCTGCAGCTCGCGGCGGATGCGCAGGCGGCCGACGCGTTTCCTCGCGCGGCTGCGCACGAGGGCGCCGGCGAAGCGTTCGTCGTCGAGCCACTTGTCCGCCTGCAGACGGCTCAGCGTCGCGGCGATGGTCTCGTCTTCGAACTCCTTCCGGCGCAGCTTCCGCCGCAACTCCGCGGCGCTGTTGAAGCGATACGCGAGGATGCGGAGTGCGGCGGCGTAGCAGCGCTCGAGCTCTTCCTGCACCGACGGACGTTAGAGCGTATTCGAGAAGTCGAACGGCGACTCGTCCGCGAACGGGTCGTCGCCCTGCCCCGCGATCGTGAGCTTCGAGTCCATCTCTTCCTTCGACATGTCTGCGGTCGACTGGATGCCGGAGAGCTTGAGGCGGAACTCGTCCGGATTGCTGGCGCGGCGCAGCGCTTCGTCCAGCGTGATCAGGCCGTTCTTGTAGAGCATGTAGAGCGACTGATCGAACGTCTGCATACCGTACTGCGACGTGCCCTGCGCGATCGCGTCCTTGATCAGCTTCGTCTTTTCCTTGTTCTCGATGCAGTCGCGGATGTACGCGGTCGAGATCAGCACTTCCGTCGCCGGCACGCGGCCGAGACCATCGGCGCGCGGCAGCAGGCGCAGCGAGACGACGGCCTTGAGGACGGCCGCAAGCTGCAGACGGATCTGCTTCTGCTGGTGCGGCGGGAAGACGGAGATGATGCGGTTGATCGTCTCGGTGGCGTCCATCGTGTGGAGCGTCGAGAGCACCAAGTGGCCCGTCTCGGCCGCCGTGAGGGCGGTCTCGATGGTCTCGTAGTCGCGCATTTCGCCGACGAGGATGACGTCCGGGTCCTGACGGAGCGCGCTGCGCAGCGCCTGGGAGAACGACTTCGTGTCGACTTCGACCTCGCGCTGGTTGACGATGGACTTCTTGTCGCGATGGAGGAACTCGATCGGATCCTCGACCGTCATGATGTGCTCAGTGCGATGGGCGTTGATGTAGTCGATCATCGCCGCGAGTGTCGTCGACTTGCCCGAACCAGTCGTCCCCGTGCAGAGAATGAGACCGCGGCGCTCCTCGGCGATCTTCTCCAGCACCGTCGGCAGCATCAGCTCGCGGATCGAGAGGATCTTGACCGGGATGACGCGCAGGACCATGCCGACCGTGCCGCGCTGCTGAAAGATGTTGCAGCGGAACCGCCCGAGGCCCGGGACCGAGTAGGCAATGTCGATCTCGTAGTTGTTCTTGAACTTCTCTTTCTGGCGGGAGGACATGATCGAGAAAGCCATGGCGATCGTGTCTTCCTGCATGAGCCGCTTCAGCTCCACGAGCGGCACCAGCTCGCCGTCGACGCGGATGACCGGATGCGAACCGACTTTGATGTGCAGGTCGGAAGCCCGACGCTCAGCCGCAATTTTCAGGAGATCGTTGATATGCACGGGTTCACCTCGGGAAATGTAAGCAAACGATTGTATCCCGAGCAGGTGGGTTCCGAGTTCGGAGATGCAGGCGGGCGCGGCCGCTCGCGCCGGCCAGGGAATGACGATGGGACCTATGGGACAGATAGGACCTATGGGACCGATGCAGAACCCTCATCGCCAAGCGCAGCCATGAGTCCCATAGGTCCTATCGTTCCCCCGCCGCTCACGCGCGACTACAATCCCCCACCCCATGACCGTCACTCAACACGCCGATCTCTCGCTCCGCTATATCCTCAGTGTTCCGTCCGGCAAGCCGGACACGGAGCCCATGCCGCTCGTAGTGATCATGCATGGGCGGGGGGCGGATGCGAACGATCTGGCGGATGTGGCGCCGATGATCGAGGTGCCGCCGGGGTGCCGGTTCGTCTTTCCGAATGCGCCGCGGGCGTTCGAGGCCTATCCAGGGATGAGTTTCGGGTTCAGTTGGTTCGACGGGTGGCCGCCGCAGGGAAAGACGTTCGCCGACTCTCGGGAGCTGGTGCTGCGCTTTCTGGATGAGATCGTCGCGCGGTACCCGACCACCAAGGTCGTGCTCGTCGGGTTCTCGCAGGGTGGCCTCATGGCGCTGGATGTTGGGTTTCGGACGAAAGAGCCGATCGCCGGGATCGTCTGCATGAGCGGGGCGCTGCATGAAGGGGATCTGCCGGACCTCCGGGCCCGGCGCGACCAGAAGGTCCTGCTCGTGCACGGCTCAGGGGACGACGTCATCCCCGTGCTGGCCGCCCGCCGAGCCCGTCTCGTACTCGGGGAGCATGGAATCGAGCCCGATTATTATGAGTTCCCGATGGGACACAACGTCACTGTCGAATCGATGGCCGCCGTCAGGCAATTCGTGGCTCGCGCTTTGCTTTCTCAGGAACCAGAATGACTCCAAATAACCGACGCTCGCCTCTCTTCGGATTCGTCACCGCTGCCGCTCTCGCGTTGCTGCCGGTCGCAGCCGAGGCGACGATCGCCCGCGCCGTGACGTTCGACGAGAAAGTCGAGCGTGCGGCCGCGATCGTTTACGGCGAATGCATCAAGACGGAGTCGCGCTGGGATGCGAGCCGCAGCTCCATCGTCACCTACTCGACGTTCCGCGTCGAAAAGTCGATGAAGGGCGCTCCGGCGCAGCAGATCACGATCGTCACCCCGGGTGGCTCCATCGACGGCGTCCACCAGTCGTCGATCGGCATCCCCAGCTTCGATGAGGGGGCGCAGCACGTCCTCTTCGTCCGCAACACGGCCGTCGGCCCGACGGTGTTGTACGCCGATCAGGGCGCCTACGACGTGATCGACGACGGACGCGAGAAGATCGTCCGTCCGGTCGCGAGCGAAGCGGTGCGCGTCGACACGCAGCGCGGCATGGCCGTCGCGCCGGAAGAAGCGCGGACGCTCCGTTCCTTCGAGACCGCCGTGCAGTCGTCGGTCCGCCAGGGCGTGCGCAACCGGATGGAGATCATCCAGGAGAAGAAGCGCCGCGAGAGCTCGTTCTGGGCGCAGATGAACGCCAACCGCGGCCTGGTGGCTTTGGCCATCGTAGGGATTGCGCTGGCGACCTGGCGTCTGCTCAAGCGATAAGAGAACCGATAGCGCCTGGTCTTGGAGAGCGGTGGGGGGGG
>DASWMP010000391.1:0-6189 GCA_036399695.1 Thermoanaerobaculia bacterium
GGTGATTTGCGAGCGCCGGTGGGCTGGATGCAAGCCGCCGCGACGCAGGCGATGCGGTGGCATCGTCGAGGAGCGGCGGCGCCGCAGACAGTCCGCCGCCGCCGCAAAGCACCCACGTTTTTAAGCGTGACGCGACACTAGGGGAGTCTCATCTGTGCGATTGGTCGTAACTGTCCCCTACGTCCCATCGCGCTAGCGGCGACTCTCGATGCGCTGTAAGGTCCTGGAATGCGGTGGCGCATAAGCCACCGCACTCCGAGATCTAGCTGCTGGGCGCGGAAATTGACAATCGGATATCCGAGGTCGGGTTACTGCACCGCGGCCGGATCCATCCACATCACTTCCCAGTGGTGGCCGTCGAGGTCGTAGAAGCTCCAGCCGTACATGAAGCCGTGGTCCATCGGGTCCATGGCGTGCGAGCCGCCGGTGTCGATCGCTTTGCGGACGATCTGGTCGACTTCCGCCTTGCTCTCGCACGAGAGAGCGAACATCCCTTCGGTGTAGCGGCTCGTGTCGCACGGCTCCTTCTTGGTGAAGCCGCGGAAGAACGGTTCCGTGAGCAGCATGACGTACGCCGTTTCACTGATCACCATGCAGGCTGCTTTCTCATCGGTGAACTGCGGGTTGAAAGTGAAGCCGAGGGCTGAGAAGAACGCTTTCGACTTTTCGAGATCGCGGACGGACAGGTTGAGGAAGATATTGCGTGACATGGTTTCTCTCCTTATTCAGAAATCGGCAGCAGCGCGCGCAGGCGGCGATCTCGGAGCCAGAGCCCGACCCACAACAGCGCGGCGATGTAAGTGGGAAAGAGGATGTGACTGAAGAGTGGATTGCCAATGCGAACGTGCGTGGCGACGGCGCCGCCGAGGTAACCCGTCCAGAGGATCGCGCCGAGGACGGAGGTGCGCGGGATCAAATAGGCGATGAGGCAAACGAGCTGCACGATGCCGAGCGACAGAAGCACAGTCACAGGCCATCCGAGCTGCGCGGTGCCTTCGACGACCGGCACGGGCTGCATCAGCTTGCCGATGGCGTCGAACAGCAGGAACAGCACGCCCAGCGCGCTGAGCACGCGCCCGGTCCATGCCTGGCCGCGCGAAACATCGATGGACGTGACGATTGGGGGGTGAATTTCAACAGGAACGCTCATCCGGTATCTCCTCGAAGTTGTTTCGAAGGTATAGACCGGGCATACGCGCGAAAATCATCGGTCGCCGGGAGAAAATCCTCGCCTCCCCCGCGATCGTGCGACCGTGCGTCAGGCCGTCAACCGCAGCGGCAGCCCGAACATCGGAAACAGCGTCTCCGTATCCAGGAACGAGTTCCATCCCACGATGCGGTCACCTGCCAGCTCGAGCACGATCAGCGCCCATGCCTCGAGCGTCCCCTCGACCGGGCCGGGGTGGTACTGCGCAAACGCCGGCGAGCCGGACGCCGCCACCGGTAGGAGCCGCGAGCCACGGCATTTCGCGCCCGGACCAACGAGCCACTGGCGCACAGACTCCGGACCCTGCAGCCAGAGCGAATACGGCGGCATCGAGAATGTGGCGTCCTCGCGCAGCAGCGACACGAGCCCGTCGACGTCGTAGCGCTGGAACGCCGCCACATACCGGTCGAGCAGTTCCGTCTGATCTTCGTTCAGCGCCTCGGGCGACGCCAGCGCACCGCGCGCGGCCATCGTCGCGCGAGCACGCTGCAGGCCGCTGTTCACCGCCGCAACCGTCATGTCCAGGCACTCCGCGACTTCCGCCGCCGACCAGCCCAGGACTTCCGTGAGCAACAGCGCCGCGCGCTGACGCGGCGGCAAGTGCTGCAACGCCGCGACGAACGCCAGGCGAATGCTCTGACGCAACGCTGCCAATTCGAACGGATCGGCATCCGACGGCAGCACCTTCGCGTCGGGGATCGGCTCCAGCCAGTGCGTGCGCTCGCGACTGTCGAGTACCGCATGCTCCACCGACGATGCCGGCCCTTCCTCGAAGGGTCGCATGCGCCGCGAGCTGTCGGAGAGTGAGTCCAGGCAGACGTTCGTGGCGATCCGGTAGAGCCACGTGCGGATTGATGAGCGTCCCTCGAAGCGATCGAGATTGCGCCAGGCGCGGACGATCGTCTCCTGCACCGCGTCATCAGCATCGGCGGAAGAGCCGAGCATCCGGTAGCAATGACCGGTCAGCGCGGTGCGGTGTGCTTCGAGCTCGGAGACGTCGACGTGCATGCGCTCCTGATATCACCGCTATGGACCGCGGTCAACGGCGGGTGGGAGATGCGAGACCCATCTGTCCCATCGGTCCTATCGTCCCCCTGTCGATTCCAGCACTTCGGCCGTGCCGGTATAATCCCGCCTCTTTCGAGGGCGCTATGACCAGGTATTACCTCACCACCGCCATCCATTACGTCAACGACGACCCCCACATCGGCCACATGTACGAGAACATCGTGGCCGACGTCATCGCGCGGCATCGCCGCCGCATGGGCGATGACGTGTGGTTCCTCACCGGCACGGACGAGCACGGCCAGAAGATCGAGCGCTCCGCGGCGAAGGAAGGCATCCGGCCGATCGAGCTGGCCGACCGCGTCGTCAAAGTCCATCACGACCTCTGGAAGCGCCTCAACATCAGCAACGACGACTTCATCCGCACGACCGAAGGACGCCATCGCGTCGGCGTCTACGAGCTGATCAAGCGCATCCAGGAGCGGAACCCGGATGATATCTACCTCGGCGAGCACTCCGGCTGGTACTGCCAGAACGAAGAGACGTTCGTCCCCGAGAACCAGGTCAAAGACGGGCGCGACGAGAGCGGCCACCCGGTCGAATGGACGACCGAGCGCAACTACTTTTTCAAGCTCTCGCGCTACGCTCCGCTCCTCCTCGAGCACTACCGCAACAATCCCCGCTTCGTCTTCCCGTCGACGCGGCTCAACGAGGTCGTCTCCTTCGTCAAAGGCGGGCTGACCGACCTCTCGATCTCGCGTACGTCCATCAAGTGGGGCATCCCGTTTCCGGGCAACCCCGATCACGTGATCTACGTCTGGATGGACGCGCTCACGAACTACATCTCCGCGCTCGGCTTCGGCAGTGCCGAGCACGACAAGTTCGACGCTTTCTGGCCCGCCGACATCCACCTCATCGGCAAGGACATCGTCCGCTTCCACGCCGTCTACTGGCCGGCGTTCCTGATGGCTGCCGGGGTCGAGTTGCCGAAGCAGGTCGTCGGCCACGGCTGGTGGCTGCGCGACAACCAGAAGATCTCGAAGTCGCTCGGCAACGTCGTCCGTCCGTACAACATCCTCGACGACTTCGGCGCCGATCCGCTGCGCTATTACCTCCTGCGGGAGATGGTCTTCGGCCAGGATCAGAACTACTCCGACGAAGCGTTCCTCGCCCGCTACAACGCCGACCTCGCCAATGACCTCGGCAACACGCTCTCGCGCGCGATCAAGATGTCCGAGACCTACTTCGGCGGCAAGACCCCGCCGGTGACGTGCGACGACAGCGACCTGCGCCGCGCCGCCGAAGGCTCGGTGCCGCAGTACCTGCTGCAGATGGAGCAGCTCGCGTTTCAGCGCGCGCTCGACGCCGTCTGGGAGCTCCTCGTGGCCATCAACGGCTACATCGTCACGCGCGAGCCGTGGAAGAAGTTCAAGGAAACGGGCGCGGACGAGCACCTCTCGCGGATCCTCTGGAACTGCCTCGAGGCGCTGCGCATCGTCTGGGTCATGATCGCGCCGTTCATGCCCGCCGCCTCACGCGAAGCGCTGTCGCGCCTTGGCGTCGATCCCGACCGGATCGAGGCGCAGGCGCTGCAGTGGGGCGGACTGCCGGCGTCGGCGCCGATCAAGGCCGCCGATCCGATCTTCCCTCGCATCGACGTCACCAACTACATCGGAGAAAAGAAGCCCATGGAAGAGACGAAGCCCGAAGCACAACCGGCCGCGGCACCAGCAGCGCCGGCGCCCACCGAGACTGCCCCGCCGGTCGAGACCACACAGGCCGCGCCGCCCGACCTGGCGAAGGTCACGATCGATCAGTTCTTCGAGACGCAGTTGCGCGTGGCGGAGATCCGCGCCGCCGAGCGCGTCCCGAAGTCGAAGAAGCTCGTCAAGCTGACGGTGTTCGACGGCGAAGGCGAGCGCACCGTCGTGGCCGGCATCGGCACCAGGTACACCCCTGAGGAGCTGACCGGACGGAAGGTCGTGATCGTGGCCAACCTGCAGCCGGCGAAGCTGATGGGCATCGAGTCCAACGGCATGGTCCTGGCGGCCTCGATCGACGGAGAACCGTCGCTGGTGAGCGTGGATCCGGCAGTGCCGGCGGGCACAACGGTCAGGTGAACGGCACATTACCCCCTGGCGCCTTGCCCACCACGGACATAGATTGCTGTGCGTCGCTGATCCGCAGAACATAGCCAGCGACCCAGCCGCCGCGCTCGAGCGCGATGCCCCGCTTCCCCTGGCCAGGGAAGCGGGTTTTTGCTTTATGGCCGCTTGACCGGCTTATGGGTGCGTGCTCTCATCGGCCCGCTTGTCACGGCCAGTCGTCCTGCTCGTCCTCAGCGCGTGGCTCGCGCTCCTGCTCGTCACTCATCGCGGCAAGATGTCGCCGTACTCCTACGTGTCGCAGGCGCCGGCCGGAGTGGCGGTGACGCGTCCGGCCGCCTCTGACGCGCTGAACATGGTGCCGGTCACCCGCTTCTTCTACGACGGCACCACGCCCGACTTCGACCGCGCACACAACCTCCGCCTGCCGTTCCACTCGTTCGCCACCTCCATCGTGGCGTCATTCGTCCGGCGATACGACGTCGCCAACGAACTGACGAACCTGCTGTTTCTTGTCCTGCTGGCGGCGGCCGCGCTCCGTCTCGCCGACCGTCATGGCCTGGCCAGGCGGGCGCAGCTTCTCGGGCTGGCGACGATCTTCGCCTTGCCGCCGGTCGTCGGCTACATCGGCCAGCCGATGCAGTACATCGTCGGGCCGGTCGTCAACGCGCTCGTCATCCTCGTCGCACTCGCCGCGGGCGAAGAGCGGCTGCGCAATCCATGGTTCTCCGGCGCACTCACGGCCATCCTCTGCGTCAACTACGACTGGTATGTGTTCGCTGCCGCGCTGGCGGTCTACGTCCTGGCGGTCGTCCGCTTCCCGAACGCGCGCACCGCCGGCATCTACGCCATCGTGGCGGCCCTGCCGGGCGTTCTCTGGCAGCGCTTTCTCGAGTTCATCAGCGACGATGGTCTTTCGAAGGCCATTCGCAACGGCTTCATCGGCGCCGTCATCGAAGGGTGGCTGGAGTTCTTCTCCGCACCGGGCGCACGACCGTTGCTGCCCGTCGCGGCGACGCAGCTCGGCTTCCATGTCGCGGTGCACGAGATCATCGCCCTGATCCACTGGCCGCTGATCGTATGCTGCGCGGCAGCGCTGTGGCATTACCGCGACACGCGCCAGCCATGGCAGGCGCGCTGGCTGCTGATCCTGCTGGTCGCGATGTTCCTCGTCGAACAGCTCACGACGGCCGCGTTCGACTGGGAGAACAATCCCCGCCGCGCCTTGCCGGTGGTCGTAGCATTCGCCTGCGCCTACTGCTGGTCGATCGACGTGACACGCGGGGACAGACGCTGGCGGATCGCCTTTGTGGCGCTCTTCCTCTTCGCCGCAGGCATCGCCTTCACCGACGTCCTCCTCGGCAACGCCGGCGCGTCGGTCCTGTACATGGGCGAGACGATCCGCGGACCGGCAAAGATCGCCCTGCCATGGCAGGAGGGCGCGATCATCATCGCCCCCACGCTGCAAGCCGGCTACGAGATCTTCTCCGCGACGTTCCCCCGAGCGGCGCTCGGTTCCGTGGGCGGAGCCTGGATCGTGGCGAACCTATTCGTCGCCGGAGCCTTGGTCGTGCTCTTCACGCTGCTGGCGCGCGTCGATCTCCTGCCCCGCCGCGCGCCGTACGTCTGCGCCGCGATCATGCTGGCCAGCGCCATCCGCTTTCTATTGTGACACCACGTGCAGTGGCGCACCGCGCGTCCACCCGGAAATCGGAAATCGAAAGATCGCCCCAAAAAGCGAAAGGCCCTCAGTTCATCACTGAGGGCCTTTCATATTTATCCCGGCGGCGTCCTACTTTCCCACGCAGTTGCCCGCGCAGTATCATTGGCGATGCAGAGCTTAACTGCCGTGTTCGGAATGGGAACGGGTGT
>DASWMP010000392.1:0-18656 GCA_036399695.1 Thermoanaerobaculia bacterium
GCGAAGACTTTGATCAGCTCGCGCAGCTCGATGCGGGCGCGGGGATCGAGTCCCGCCGCCGGCTCGTCGAGGATCAGCACCTGCGGATCGTGCAGCAGCGCGCGCGCCAGGCAGACGCGCTGGTTCATCCCCTTCGACAACGCCTTCAGCAGCTTGTGGCGGATGCCCGTGAGGTTGGTGAACTCCTCGATACTCTCGATGACCTGCTTCCGCCGCGCGCCGGTGATGCGGTAGGCCCGGGCGAAGAAGTCGAGGTACTCGTGCACCGTGATGTCGGCATGCGTCGGCAGTGCGTCGGGGACGAAGCCGACGCGACGGCGCGCCTCCTCCGGCTCCTGCAGCACGGAGACGCCATCGAAGAACGCGTCGCCGGACGTCGGCTCGTCGAGCGTGGCCAGGATGCGCATGGTCGTGGTCTTGCCGGCACCGTTCGGACCGACGAAGCCGATGACTTCTCCGCCGCCGAAGGAGAAGGAGACGTCGTCGACGGCAGTCGTCGCGCCGAACGACTTGCGCAGCGAGCGTACGTCAACGCGCATCGGCACTCCTCTTCGTCACCCCGACGACGACCGTTTCGGCCATCAGCTTGGTCGGTCGTTCCACGACGGTCTCGAGGAACGGCGAACCGTCCAGCACCGCGACGTACATCCCGGGATGCAGCGCCGACCGCGGGTTCTGCGAGAAGCGTTCTATCGTGCCGGGCCACGTCTCCGGCCGCTGCATGAAGCCGTCGGGCGCTACGGCCCTGGTGTCGGTGCGCAACACGGTGCGCTCGAGCGGCGCACGCGCGCCCGCCGGGACCTTGCCGGTCTGGTAAACCGTACCGTCGTCCGTGGCCACGAGCAGGCGCGTGATCGGCGCGCCGAGGCCGTTCACGACCGTGAGATTGCTGCCTTCGGTGCGGATCGTCAGCCGCTCGCGCCGCGCCTCGCTCTTGCGGACGACAAAGTACGTCGGCACGCGGCTGCGCACCCACGACACGAGGTCCTGCCCCTCCGACCAATTCGCCTCGCTCGTCTCCGTCTCATCCGGAACCTGCACCTGCGTCGTGTTCGCGAAGCGGATCCGTTCCGGAGCGGCCGTCGAGTAGACACCGGTCCAGCCGAAGGTCGCGGCCTCGCCACGATTCTCGTCGAGCAGCGTCAGCGTGCGCGAACGCTGCACGCGCACCCATCCTTCGTTGATGAGCAGCGACGCCACGATGATTACCGAAGCGACGATCGCCAGCAGAGGCACGGTCCAGAAGAGCCAGATGCGCTTGTTGCGCCGCGCCAGCACGAACAGGTTCACCGGTCCGGCCACGATCGCGAACACCAGCATGATGCTGAACATCGACGTGGCAGGCAGCGGCTGATTCGGCAGCAGCGGCAAGGTCTCGACCGCCGACCGCGTTTCCAGCGAGGAGATGATGTGCCGCTGCCAGAAGCTCCTCAGCCCGCGCATGTCGTTGAAGTCGAAGGTGGTGTCGAACTCCGGGAGCAGCACGATGCCGCCCAGACCGTTCGGCGCGAAGTTGATCCGGCTCTTGCCGCGGTCCGGAGGAACGACCGGCAGCGCCGGCGCAGGCCCGGCGAAGGCGAGCACGCCGCCGGCATACGACCAGCGCAGCAAGGCCTCGCGCACCGGCGGCGCGAGCAGCTCCCAGTCGCGCACGGTCAGCAGCACGCCACCGAAGCGGGAGTACTGCAGCCAGCTCGTGCTCCAGTCCACGGCACCGGTGCCTGCCCGAACGTACCCGAAGTTCGCGGTGCTGGTCGCCTGCAACTCGGCGTTGAGGCGGTCGGTCGAGACGGTGTCGCCGACCAGCACCGCCGTGAACGACTGATCGCCGACGCTCGGCGAATTGAGCGGCACCGCCTGCCGCTGCGGCGTGCCGTCGACCGTGACGAGGAGCGTCTGGGCCGTGCTCCCGGCGCGAATGAGTTGAGGAATCGTCCCGACACCCCTGCTCCGCGGCGCCAGCACGAACGACCGCGAGACCTGCCATCGGGTGGACCCGTAGGGTTGAATGGTCAGGGCAGTGAGCGTGACGACATGCTGCTTGGGGCCGTTGTTTGCCAGCTCGAAGCGGTACTCATAGTAGGCGTTGTAGGTAGGCGCCGGAAGAGACGGCCGCTCCGTGACGGTGACGTCACCGAATGTGGCAGCACGCGCCGGACTGGCCAGCATGGTGCTGAACAGTGTCAGGAGCAGCAGGTGCAGGAGAACTCTGCGCTTCTCCATAGGTCCTCCAGGTCCCACCTGTCCCACAGGGCCAATCGTTCTCTCCCCGTTACGCACCGGCCAGCTCCACATCCGCCGGCAGCTTCATCCCGGTTTCATCGATGCCGGCCAGCAGTTCCTCCACCACCCGTGATGAAGCCACGCCATCGAGCCTTGCGCGATACCCCAGGATCAACCGATGGTTCAGCACCGCCGGCGCCACACGTTTCACGTCGTCGAACCCGACGGTCGGACGCCCATTGAGCAGCGCCTCCGCGCGGCTCGCTTCCGCCAGCGCGATGGCAGCGCGTGGAGACGCGCCGAGTGACACGTACTTTTCAACCGCATCGAGACGCGGCTCGCTGCCCGGATGTGTCGCCGCCACGAGCCGGGCGATGTAGCGCGACACGGCGCGCGGCAGAAAAATCCGTCCGACGATCGCGAACAGCTCGTCCAGCTCAGCGGCCGTGACCCTCCCCTGCGGCGCCGGCGGCTCGCCGTGGCGTCGCGTGGAGATGATCTCGTCGAGAACGTCCACGTCCACGCCGCCGACGTGCAGCTTGAACAAAAACCTGTCGATCTGCGCCTCGGGCAGCGGATACGTCCCCTCGAACTCGATCGGGTTCTGCGAGGCCATGACGAAGAACGGCGACGGCAGCGGGCGCGTCACGCCGAACAGCGTCACGGCGTGCTCCTGCATCGCCTCGAGCAGCGCCGACTGCGTCTTCGGCGAGGCGCGGTTGATCTCGTCCGCGAGCAACACGTTCGTGAAGATGGGGCCGGGCTGGAAGACGAGCTGGCGGTGGCCGTTCTCGCTCTCCTGCAGGATGTTCGTGCCGAGGATGTCGCCAGGCATCAGGTCGGGCGTGAACTGCACGCGTTTGAGGTCGAGGCCGAGGATCGCGCCGAGCGCCTTCGCCAGCGCGGTCTTGCCCAGGCCCGGGACGCCTTCGAGCAGCAGATGGCCGCGCGAGAGGATGCCGATGACGACGAGGCGATGGAGCTCGCTCCGCCCGAGAAGGATGCGATCGAGCTCGGCGAGGATGCCTTTGGCCCGGTCGACGTGCGGACGGAGCTCGTCCGGCTGGAGCAGCGTCATTTCTTCTTCCTTTCGAAATACCGCTCGACGGTGCCGCGGTGGCGCGGCAGGACAACGGCGGTGAAGGCGGAGCCGCCGTCTTTGCCGGCTGAGAGTGCGCCGCCGGTGGAGCGGCCGGTGGCTTGCGGTGAGGGTGCGAAGGCGCTGATGCCAACGACGTCGCTGGCCTGGAGCGATGCGACGTCGGCCGATGGGAGCGTGATCTCGCGGAAGTTGCCATCGACGTCGGACTCGTCGCCGAAGAACATCGGGGCGTCGCCACGTCCGCGACTCACACCCGCCTTGCCGCCGCGGCGGAACTCGCCGACGGCATCTGAAAGCTTCGGAGGCGAGGAGTTGTCGCGCAGGAACTCCTCGAGCTCGGAGCGGTTGCCGAGCTTCGAGGCGTCGGCGAGCTTGCTCAGGGCTTTGGGATCGATGACCTTCGCTGCCGCGAGCCGTTCGAGCTGCGCCTTCAGAGCCGCCTTTCCCTGCTTCGCCGCGCTGGCGAGCTTCTGCAGGTCGCTCGCGGAGATGGCGTTCTCCGCCAGCGCTTTCCTGAGCTCCGGCGACAGGTTCTGCAACAGCGCCTGCGCCTCGGCATCCCCGGCCAGGTCCTTCATGCCGGCGGCGACACGCGACTCGTCGAGCCCCGGCGTCGCGAGCGCGGTGGCCATCGCTTCGACGCGCGTGAGCCCCTCCGCCTTCTGCACCGCGGCCGCCGCCGCTTCCTCCGCCGCGCGCAGGGTCGCTTCATCGACGCTGTCCAGCACTTCCCACGCCTTCGCCGGATCGTCGCCGGCGGTGTTCTTGCGGACGTCCTCCAGCGCGTTCTCCATCGTCGCGGCCTGCTCGGCCGGCAGGACCTGCTCTTCCTTCAAGAGCTCGACGCGCTTGTCGAGCTGCTCGACCTCGGCGCTGACGTCGAGCTTCTGGGTCCGCTCGGCCGCGCGTGCGGGGACGTAGAGCGTGGCGATGACGAAGAGGACCGCGGCGACAGCGGCGATGCTCGCCCGCCTCGCGCGCCAGCGGACGCGCGGGATCGTCTGGACGTTCGGCTCCCACGCCGCCGCGCCATCGACCGTGGACGCCATCAGCAGCCCGCCGCACCTTGCACGCGCATCGAGCAGCGCGAGCACGGCATCACGCGAAGGGCGCTCGCGTCGCGCCAGCAGCCAGGCCGCGACAGCCACCAGCGGCAGCCCGGCAGCACCGCAGAGCGGCGGAAACGGCACCTCCGTCAGGCCGCGGCGCAACAGCAGCACGCCGGCGCCCCACAAGACGCACCACGCCGTAGAGAAGGCGAGGAACCTCCGCAGGAAAAGCACGGAGTAGAGCCGTCGTTGCAGGGAGAGAACCGCTCGATCCGCGCCGCTCATTCAGGTGTCGTCCGATTATAGAGACACCGCAGGTGGGCGGAAGGTAACTATGTGGGAGTGTGTGGAATGGAAATGGGACCTATGGGACAGATGGGACCAATGGAGCTGCGCTCCGCTCAGCGTGCTTTTCCATAGGTCTCATCTGTCCATAGGTTCTATCGTTCTGTGGTGGTATCGGAGATCTTGCCGCCGAACAGGTCGCGGAAGACCTTAGGGATCGGGGCGGTGAAGGTCAGGCGCTCGCCCGTCGTCGGATGGGTGAAGCCGAGGAACTTGGCGTGGAGGCCGAGGCGGCCGAGGGGATTGACCTCGCTGCCGTACATCCGGTCGCCGACGATGGGGTGGCCTGCTTCGGAGAGATGCGCGCGGATCTGATTCTTGCGGCCGGTCTCGAGCGTCACTTCGAGCATCGACCATTTCGCGCTCTCGCGAACCGTCTTGTAATGCGTGATGGCCAGCTTGGCGTCGGGATGGGCGTCCACGCTCTCCATCTTCAGGTCCTTCTTCTCGAGCAGATAGGACTCGAAGCGGCCGTGCTCCGGCTCCATGAGCCCTTCGACGATGGCGACGTAGAGGCGGTCGACGCTGTGGGCGGCGAACTGCTCCTTGAGTTGTTCGCGGGCGAAGGCGTTCTTCGCAAAGACGAGCACCCCCGAGGTCTCGCGGTCGAGGCGGTGCACGACCTGGATGCGCTCTTCGCCCTTCTTCTTGCTGAGATAGTTGTTCAGGTAAGCCTGGGCCGTCGTCTCGCGCTCCCGCTCCGTGGCCACCGTGAGGAGGCCATGCGACTTGAGGACGACGATGACGTCACTGTCCTCGTGCAGCAGCGCGAGCTCGGGCGGAAGGTTGCGGTGCGGCTCCTTCCCGGCGACGTCGATCGTCTCCCCCGCCTCGAGCTGGCGCTTCGCGTTCTTCTCGATCTCGCCGTTCACCCGGACACGCCCGGTCTGCAGGAACTGCCGCAGTGTCGACTTAGAGGAGTCGGGGAAAAGGGACGAGAGTGCATCGAGCAGCGCCATGGGCGCGGAAATCGTCTGCCGCATCGTCGCGCATTCTGACTCGTGACGCGCCGCAGCGTCGAGCTGGTTGATGCCGGGCGCTGCCCGGCAGTTTTTGGTTGCTGGTTTTTGGTTGTTGGTTGAAGGGACACCAAAAACTAAAAACCACCCCTCCTAACCCTTCCCACCGCGACTCCGTACAATTCCCCCGGAGGTAACCCCATGGATTACAAACTCATCGGTGACGTCATGCAGGCGTTGCAGATCACGCTGAAGCAGGGAGAGGAGCTCTACGCGGAGGCCGGGGCCATGCTCTACATGAGCAATGGCATCGAGCTGCAGGCGAAGATGCAGGGAGGGATCGTCAAAGGGCTGATGCGCAAGTTCCTGGCCGGAGAGTCGATGTTCATGAGCGTCTTCCGCTGCCACGCTCCGCAGGCGACGATGGCGCTGGCGAATCCGATCTCCGGGAAGATCTTCGCCGTCGAGCTGCAGGGGAACACGGTGCTGGCGGAGCGCAACGCCTACCTGGCGGCGATCGGCAACATCGATCTCTCGATCGCCTTCACGAAACGCTTCGGCGCGGGCCTGTTCGGCGGTGAAGGCTTCATCCTCCAGAAGATCACCGGCCACGGCCTGGTCTTCCTGCACGCCGGCGGCAACATGATGGAGTTCGACCTGAAACCCGGCGAGCAGCTCCGCGTCGACACCGGCTGCATCGTCTCCATGGCCGACACCGTGACCTACGACATCCAGTTCGTCGGCGGCGTGAAGAACGCCCTCTTCGGCGGCGAAGGCCTCTTCTTCGCCTCGCTCACCGGCCCCGGACGCATCGTCCTGCAGACCCTCCCGTTCAGCCGCTTTGCCAACCGCGTCGTCGCCGCGGCCGGCGCCCGCTCGGGCGAGTCCCGCGGCCTCGGCGGGCTGGGCGGAAATTTGCTGGGGGACATCATTTCGGATTGAGCGCGCAGCGCTCCATCCGGTTGTCCGTTGCTCGTTGCCCGTTGGCCGTGGAGAAACCAGCCACGGACTGCGTAGAGGCGCACAGAGTGCGCACGAGAGACGAACGATCCGCACCGCGCAGCACGCAGTGGCAACGGGTAACGGAGACAGCCACGGACAACGGAAAACTGACAACGGACAACGCCCTCTCCTCCCGCCGCCGCTTCCTTGGCGCGCTCGGCGCTGGTGCGCTGGCAGCTTGTGGGCCGTCGGCGGATGAGAAGACGCGGGCGCTGATCGCGGCGACGATTCCGCGGGTAGGGCCGCCGTTTCCGGCACCGCGGAACCCTCGCTACGTCGTGGAGGGAGGGCTGTCGGATCCGCTCGTCGTGGCTTCGATCAACAACTTCTACGAGTTCACGAGTGAGAAGGACGTCTGGAAGCGGGTCGGCGGGTTCAAGGTCGACCAGTGGAGCCTGGAGGTCACGGGCCTGGTGGCGAAGCCGCTGCGGCTGCATCTCGAGGAGCTGCACCGGATGCAACTGGAAGAGCGCGTCTACCGGCTGCGCTGCGTCGAGGCCTGGTCGGCCGTCGTGCCCTGGACCGGCTTTCCGTTACGGCGTTTACTGCAGCTCGCGGAGCCGAAGCACGCGGCACGCTTCGTGCGTTTCGTGAGCTTCTCCGATCCGGAACAGCAGCCCGGCGTCCAGGCCCAGCAGTGGTATCGCTGGCCCTATTACGAAGGCTTACGTATCGACGAGGCAATGCACGACCTGACATTCGTCGCCACTGGGATTTACGGGCACGCCCTGCCGAAACAACAGGGAGCGCCGGTGCGCATTGTCGTGCCGTGGAAGTACGGCTACAAGTCGCCGAAGTCGGTCGTCAGGATCGAGGTCGTCAACGAGCAGCCGCCGACGTTCTGGAACGATCTCGCCCCCGCCGAGTACTCGTTCCTTTCCAACGTCGATCCTTCAGTGCCGCATCCCCGCTGGTCACAGGCCAGCGAGCGGCTGATCGGCACCTGGAGCACGAAACGCACACTCCCGTTCAATGGCTACGATGTAGTCGCAGCCTTATATAAATAGCCGCCACGGATTCGTAACAGTGCGATAGACTCGCCGTTCCCCAGTGCCAGGAGGAAACATCAGAATGGTTGCCGTGAAGGTTCGCTCGCGAATCGGAAATATCGTAATGGCTGTCATCGGTGTTCTCTACGCCGTCGCCGCAGCGGCAGTCATGGTGTGGTACCTCGTCGATACATGGCGAGCCATCGGAAGAGCCGACATCCTCATCAGCGTTTCGCTGCTCGCCGCCTCATTCTTTGGAGTATTGCTGCTGCAGAGCGGCGTGCGCAATCTGATGCGTCGAGATGCGGGTACGCGCGTGCTCCACTTCTTTGGTGCGCCCGCACCGAGATAGCGTACCGCGCTAACCGCCCGCGGTCTCGCGCTCTTCGACGCCCTCGAAGAGCCGCTGCAACTGCGTCGTGAGCTCGCCGCGGCGCCGGTTGCGAATGCTGCGGCCGTCGATCTCCGTCACCGGCATCACGCCCAGCGTCGTGCTGGTGATGAAGGCCTCCTCGAGGTCGTACAGCTCGGCCTCCCGTAGCGGGCGCTCGTCGACGCGGATCTTCGCGCCGAGTGCGAGCGAAATGACACGATCGCGCACGACGCCCGGCAGGATGTGGCAGTCCAGCGGGTGCGTGATGATCCGGCCGTCTCGCACCGCAAAGAAGCTGGAGCTCGCGCCCTCGCGGACGAAGCCCTCCCCGTCCAGCAGGATCGCTTCATCGGCCCCGGCGCGCTGGGCGCGCTTCTTCGCCAGCGCGTTGCCGAGGAGGTTCACCGTCTTCATGTGGCAGCCGAGCCAGCGGCGGTCGTCCGTCGTGATGACCTTGATCCCGAGCTCTTTCTTCGTCGCGTCGGGAAACGGGATCTGCCGCGAGTACGCCAGCGCGGTCGGCGGAACGTTCTCCGGCCAGAAGTGCGCCCGGGTGGCCTCGCCGCGGCTCACCTGGATGTACACGACACCGTCGTCGAACGAGGTCCGCGACAGCAACTCCGTCATTGTGGCGGCGAAGCTGGTCTCGTCCCACGGCTGCGCGATCTCCAGCTCGTCGAGCCCCCGCGTGAGCCGGCGGAAGTGCTCGAGCATCAGGATCGGACGCTTGCCGACGAACTTGAAGACCTCGTAGATGGCGTCGCCGAACTGGAAGCCGCGGTCTTCGACGCCGAGGATCCGCTCGTCCGTGGTGGTGAACCGGCCGTTGAACCAGAGGACGTCCGCCATGATTCAGGACTCGATGGCCTTCACGATCACGACCGTGCGGTCGTCCTCTTCCTTGCTCCAGGCGAACTTGGCCACCTTCCCTAGCACTTCCTGCCCGATCTCCTGCGCGCTGCGGTCGCGGTTCGCCTTGACGATGCGCACGAGGCGGTCGAGACCGAACTCGCGGTCGTTGCGGTCGTGCGCCTCGACGATGCCGTCGGAATACATGCAGATCAGGTCCCCCGGCTGGAGCTTGGCGAAGCCGCGCGTGTAGGTGGCGTCGGGCGTCGGCCCGAGCACCGGGCCCCCGTTCTTGAGGTACTCCACCTTGTTGCCGCTGAGGTGGAACGGCGCGTTGTGGCCGGCGTTGCAGTAGATGAGGATGCCGCCTTTTTCGAGCTCGCCGTAGAAGAGCGAGACGAATTTCGTGGTGAGGCGGCTGCGGTGGATGATGTGGTTGAGCTTCTCGAGCGTGCGGATGATCTTGAAGTCACGGTCCGTGGCCATGCGCAGGCCCATGTAGATGTCGCGTACGACGAGCGCCGCCGGCAGGCCATGGCCCGAGCCGTCGGCGATAGCCAGGCCGAGGATGCTGTCCGAGACCGGGATGAAATCGTAGAAATCTCCGCTGACGATCTCCGCCGGGACGGTCTTGCCCCAGATGTCGTAGCCGGCGTACTGCGGAATGCGCTGAGGCAGGATGGACTGCTGGATGCGTCCGGCCTCGACGATCAGCGATTCGTACCACTGCGTCCGCACCTTCTGGTTGATGGCGTAGCGAATGAGATTGAGCGAGAAGAGGATGTCTTCGCGACTCAGCTCGTTGGCGATGTTGAAGCTGAGGATGTAATCCTCGTCGCCGACGGCGATGGCCGCGAACCGCCGCGCGCCGAGCTTCTTCTCCAACTCCGCGTCGACGCCCGGATCGGTCGGATCCATGACGACGATCCCGTTCTCCATCACGAGCTCGACGGGTTTGTAGTCCTTCGGAACGATGATCCCGAGCTCGCCGCCATGCGAGACGCCAAAGCGTCCCACGAGCTCGTACGAGTCCTCGTGCGCTTCGTAGACGCGGCCGCCGGTGATGCCCAGCTCGTCGCGAAAGTTGGTGGCAATGGTCTCAGCCAGCGACTCGACCGCATTCGAGCGGGAGTCGCCGGTATCAATCTGTGCGAGCGTACGCTCGACCTGGGTGAGTAAACGTTTGTAATCCAAGATTTCCTATTTCTGCAGGCGTTCGGCGCGAATGCGCGCAATCCGCTCCTGCTCCCACCGGGCTCTGTCCGCCTCGGCTTCCTCGGTCGATCGGTATTTTCGAACGCCACGCGGGAGTCCGGGCGGTACAAGTGCGCTCCATCGCGCCCAGTGCGTCCGAATGCGCGACGGAAGGCGAGGATCGTCACAGTCGGCCCAGAGATCGCGCTTCGACTCCTGCCACTGCTCGAGCGTCCGGTATTTGAAGACGGGCATCAATCCTCCGGTAGCGAGAACTTCTCTCTGAGTCTCGCGGCGTCCTTGTGATCCTTGTCGCGAACCGTGCCACCTTTCATCTTCACGAGCGTGGCGGGTGTCGCCAGCCGGATCGGCACGCCCTCGACGACGTGCGTCTCGGCTTCGAGATCATCGTAAGTGAACATTTCCCCCAGCCGCGAAACGAAGTCAATGATGAAGTCTTCATCCGGCGGCCCGTAGCGAACCGACGGGTAGTCGCCGACCATGTCCCCGTCCTTAATCTCGTCGATGTCGGGGTCGTTCCAGATAGAACGGAGCGCACGCTTGATTCCGGCGACGTTCTCCGGTTCTGGACGTACGAAGAAATCGAAATCCTCCGTTACGCGAAAGACCCCGTGAAGATTCACGGCCGCGCCGCCGAACAGAATGTACTGGACTCCCTCGCGATTGAGCGCGGCCGCGAGCGTAACGAGCTTGTCGAACTCAATCATCTTCACCGTAACTCTACTCCATCCAACTCATACGGCGGCTTCACACCTAGCAGCCCCAGCACCGTGGGATAGACGTCGGCGATGTACGGGGCTCGCGGTGACTGGAGCTTCCGGTTGTAAAAGAAAATCCCCTTCACGATCTCCGGGTCCACCGAACAGTGGTCGCCGCTCCAGACCTGCTTGTTCGGTTCGAGGAGCTCCTTGGGGATGCCGCCCAGGGACGTCTGCCACGAGACGCGGTAGCCGTCGTTGTTGGTGACGAAGAGGTCGGGGATCATGTTCGGGTCGAACTTTTTGTAGACCTGTTCGCGCGGGAGGACGCGGCGCACCGGGTGTTCGCCGGTCTCGACGTCGGTCCAGGCGACGAGGCGGGTCTGCAGTTCCTGCTTGAGGGCGTCGTACTCGGCGCCGGGGTTGACGATGCCCTGTGATTCGCGCCCTTTCACGTTGATGTAGACCTCGCCGAGACCCATCGCGTAGGCGCGGGTCTTCGACCAGTCGACGTTCTCCCAGAACTGCCCCTGGTCGAACAGCATCTCGAGATCGCGGTCCTTCACCTGTACGCCGGTGCGCAGCGTCATGTAGCCGTTGAGTACGAGCCACGTGTTGTAGTTCACCGCTTTCCGGAACGAGGCGAAGCCGTGGTCCGACAGGACCATCAGCGCCGCCTTCTGTTGTTCCGAGGCGCGCATGGCGTCGCCGACGATCGCATCCATCAATTGATAGGAGCGGAGGATGGCGTCCCCCCACTTGGCGGCGAGTTGCGGGTCGTGCGCCGGGTGGCGCGGATCGACGGCACGCCAGAAGACGTGGCCGACGCGATCCGGGAACTCGAAGCACTGCACGACGAGATCGTTGCCGCTGGCGAGGTTCGCGGCGAACAGCTTCCGCGACTGCTTCACCGTCCACTCCATGTCGTCCCAGAAGATCTGCTCGGTCGCGAACCCTTCGGAGATGGCCCAGGTGTCGATCTGCCAGCCGAGCGTCTTGTACGCCCCGTGCTCCTTCGCCAGGTCGGCAGCCCAGCCCGTCGGGGCCGAGATCTTGAAGCCCGGCGGCAGGCTGCGCGGATCGAAATTGATCGGCGACAGGTAGAGCTTCACTTCGGGCTGTGACGAGATGAGGTGAAAGCGGCTGATGCCCCGCACCTTGATGAGCGGATTGAAGGGGAAGACGAACTCCACCCAGCCGGTCCATTGCCCCGCCGTCAGCCTGTACTTCTGCCCGCTGACCTCGATCTGCACCGAGCTCCGGTCGTTCGCGACCGTGATCGTCATCGGGATCGTAATGTACGGCGGCGTGCCGAACAGCTTGTTCGGCGGCCCCTGGATCTGCGTGTTGATGACGCCGCGGTTGTCTTCGAGCTGCACGACCTCTATGGAGAACTCGTTTGCGCCGGTGCGCTGGAAGTCGAGCTCCGAGGTGAAGAAGAACGGCTTGCCGACGCGGCCCGAGACATCCGGGACACCGAGTCCGGACAGCATGTGCCCGTCGTCGAAGTCGGTGGCCGGGAAGGTCACGGGCACGTGCACGATGACCGCCTTCTTCCCACCCTTCGAGGCGACGTCCCAGAACGGGATGCCCTGCCGCCGGTTCACGACGCCGGGACGGCTCACCGGGATGTACGTCTTGACAGCGAAGAAGACGCCGGCCGTCAGCCCGAGCGCGAAGGCGAGGGCAATCGCGCCGCCGAGCCGCGACTTGCGCCAGACCAGCCAGGCGATGAGTCCGAACAGCAGCAGGACGGCGGCCGCGAAGACGATCGGATTCCGCTCGCCGAGGAGCAGCGGCTCCTTCGTCTCATCAAAGGCGGCGAACACCGGCATGTAGTTCGTAGGATCGCGGCGGAGGAAGTCGAAGATCCCGGTGCGCCCCGGATCGATGCCGGTGGAGAAGGTCGACCAGGAGACCGGCGTCTGCGCCGGCACCGTCGGCAGCAGCGGCCGGTAAGTCCCTTGCTCCCGGAGCTTAGCCAAATTCGGCAGCTTCCCCTCGTTCATCCACTGCTCGGTCAGCCGCGCATCAACGCCGTCGAATCCGAGAACGATCACCTTCTGCTGAGCGGACGCGGCAGCAGCGAGCGAGAGCAGGAGCAGGAGGAGAGGGAGGCGTCTGGACAACATAGGCGGATGATAGCTGGTCAGGGCTCAGGGCCTGGGCTCAGGGCCCGGTGGGTCGCAGACCCGAGGGTCGGGGGGGCGTTGGTGGCAAAGCCCAACCTGGCCTGAACTCGCGTCCGCCAAATGAGCGGCCGGCCCCCTGAACCTCGCGTCCGCCACCCTCTGAGCCCCGAGCCCCGGGCCCCGAGCCGGTTTAGTTGGCCCTTTCCTTGTAAAAAGCTGACTCGAGGAGTAACGCAATGAAGAAACTGAACTTGGGCGCTCTCGCGATCGCCTCCGCACTGCTCGCCGTGGCGTGCGGTGGAGGCGGGGAGAAAAAAGCGGGCGGCGGCGGTGCCAACGCGAACAAGCTGATCATCGCTGTCCCGAGCAGCCCCTCCAATCTCGATTCCCGCGTCGGTAACGACAACGTTTCCGGACGCATGTTCGATCTCATCTACAGCGGCCTCGTCAAAGTGACGCCGGAGATGGATTACGCGCCCGACGTGGCCACGAAGTGGGAGACGCCGGACGACAAGACGATCATCTTCCACCTGAATCCGAACGCGAAGTTTCAGAACGGCCAGCCGCTGACGTCGGCCGACGTCAAGTGGACGTACGACTCGCTCATGGCCCCCGACTTCACTTCCTCGAAAAAGTCCGGCTATGCGGCGGTGGCGGCCATCGAGACGCCGAATCCGCAGACCGTCATCTTCCGGCTGAAGGAACCGAACGGCGGCATGTTCGACAATCTCACCCTCGGCATCCTGCCGAAGGGGGCGGACACCAACACCTACAAGACGCAGCCGATCGGCGCCGGCCCCTACAAGGTCGTCGAGAACGTGACGGACGAGCGCCTGGAGCTCGAAGCGTTCGAGGGCTGGCATGGCGGCGCGCCGAAGATCAAGCACGTGACCGTGCGCATCGTTCCTGACGACACGACGCGCGTCCTCGAGTTCCGCCGCGGCTCGCTCAACTTCGGTGTCAACCCGGTGCCGTTCGAGAACGTCGCCGAGTTCGAGAAGGATCCGAAGTACCAGGTGCCGAAGAAGCCGGGCTCCGTCTGGCAGTACCTCGCCTTCAACCTGAAGGACCCGACTCTCTCGAAGGTGCAGGTACGCCGCGCCATCGCTCATGCCATCGACCGCGAGCGCATCGTCCGCGACCTCCTGGCCGGACACGGCGTCGTTACCGACACGATGTTCGCGCAGGGGCACTGGGTACGCGCCGACAACCTCCCGACCTACGGCTACGATCCGGCCGCCGCGAAGCGCCTCCTCGACGAGGCCGGCTATCGCGATCCGGACGGCGACGGCCCGAAGCCGCGCTTTTCGATCGCCTTCAAGACGTCGACGAACGACGAGGCGAACCGCCGCGCCCAGATGATCCAGGAAATGCTGCGCCAGGTCGGCATCGACATGAAGATCCAGTCGATGGAGACGGCCACCTTCCTCGACCAGATCAGCAAAGGCAACTTCCAGATGTATTCATTGAGCCGGAACGGCATCGCCGATCCTGACTTCTACTACGTCATCTTCCACTCGTCGAACTTCCCGCCCGAGGGGCAGAACCGCGGCTTCTATTCGAACCCGCGCGTCGACCAGCTCATCATGGAAGGGCGCTCGACCTTCGATCGCGCGAAGCGCAAGCAGGCCTACGGCGAGATCCAGCGCATCGTGCAGGAAGACCTCCCCTACGTCTCGCTCTACCACCAGATCAACGTGGCCATCATGGACAAGAACGTGACGGGCTACACGATGTACCCGGCCGGGTTCCTAATCTCGGTGCCGGAAATGGAGTTCAAGCAGTAGGGATC
This sequence comes from Thermoanaerobaculia bacterium, assembly GCA_036399695.1. GTDB lineage: Bacteria > Acidobacteriota > Thermoanaerobaculia > Gp7-AA8 > Gp7-AA8 > DASVEE01. The sequence continues at coordinate 14,729 of DASWMP010000392.1, forward strand.
GACGCCCGAGGCCCGGTTGGGTCTCGGGCTCTGGTTCCGGGGGCAAAGCGGCTCAGGGGTTCGGCGAGCGCCGGTCGCCTGAACGTTCAGGGGCCGGGTCGGAGCTCCTGAGCCCCGGGCCCCGACCCCTGAGCACTGCCTCTTAGTAATTCCCGCAGACCGTATCGATCAGGATCGCGCAGACCTGATACGGGTCCATGTTCGCGGCAGGGCGGCGGTCTTCAAAGTAGCCCTTGCCATCCTTCGCGGTCTGCATCGGGATGCGCACCGACGCTCCGCGGTCGCTGATGCCGTAGCGGAAGGCGTGGATCGGCGCGGTCTCGTGCATGCCGGTGAGACGCTCCTCGTTGTGCGCGCCGTAGACCTTGATGTGCTCTTCGTGGCGACGCTCCAGCTTCTTCATCGCCTCTTCGATCACCTTCATACCGCCGTCTTCGCGCGTCGACTTGGTCGAGAAGTTCGTGTGCGCGCCGGCGCCGTTCCAGTCACCCTTGACCGGCTTCGGGAAGAGGGTCGCGCTGACGCCGAACTCCTCGCCGATGCGGTACAGGAGCCACCGCGCCAGCCAGAGCTCGTCCGCCACTTCCAGCGGCCCGAGGGCCCCGATCTGGAACTCCCACTGCGCCGGCATGACCTCGGCGTTGGTACCGACGATCGAGATCCCGGCACGCAGACAGGCGTCGGCGTGGGCCTCGACGACCTCGCGGCCGAAGACCTCGTCGCTGCCGACGCCGCAGTAGTAGCCACCCTGCGGCGCGGGGAAGCCGTGATCCGGCCACCCCATCGGGCGATTCCCTTCGAAGAGTGTGTACTCCTGCTCGATGCCGAACCAGGCATCCTCGTGGACGTATTTTTCGGAGACCTCGCGGAGAGCCGCGCGGGTGTTGCTCCAGTGCACCGTGCCGTCAGGATTCAGCACTTCGCACAACACCAGGAGATCGTTCTCGCGGTGCAGTGGATCGGGGACGATTTTGACCGGGCGCAGCAGCAGATCGCTGAAGTGGCCCGTGGCCTGGTAGGTGCTCGAACCGTCGTAGCCCCACTCAGGGATGTCTTCGACCTTCTTCACAGGTTCGTCGAGGATCTTGGTCTTCGAACGGAGCTTGGAAGTCGGTCTCTGTCCATCGATCCAGATATATTCAGCCGTGATTTTGGTCATGGTGGTACCTCCTGATGGTGTTAGGGAGAATCGATACTGCGGGGTGAAAAAGCAGGTAAAGCCCGGGGATGTGACACGATAGCATCGGGCGTGCCCGTGCGGAACCCGGTGGGCACAGTGCGCTTCGTGGGAGCGGTTTTTGGTTTTTGGTTTTCGGTTTTTGGTTTTCCCAACAACCAAAAACCAACAACCAACAACGATTCTTACCCCGCCGCCTGGCTCAGATCACCCGTCGGCCACTCTTCGCTCCAGACCGCCACCTGGTTCTTGCCTCGCGATTTGGCGCGGTACATGGCGACGTCGGCGCGGCGGAGCAGCTCGGCTTTTTCGAGCTCGTACGGGACGGTGCTGTTGCGGTCGGGGATGTGCTGAGCCAGGCCGATGGAGGCCGTGAGGACGCCGCGCAGGTGGAGCGGCGGCATGCTGAAGCCCCACTCCCGCTCGAGGAACGTCGTCGACTCGATGGTCCGGCGGATCTCCTCGCCGATGGCGATCCCTTCCTCCAGCGGCATGTCCGGCAGGATCATCACGAACTCGTCGCCGCCGTAGCGGGCCACCGTGGCGTCGCTGCGGTGCACGATGCGCTTCAGGATGAAGCCGACTTCGCGCAGGCACTGGCTGCCGGCGAGATGGCCGTGGCGATCGTTGATCGCTTTGAAGTGATCGAGGTCCATGAAGATCAGGACGCCGGGGCGACCCGACTTGCGCGTTTCCATCAACGTCTCGGTGAGACGGATGTGGAACCAGCGGTCGTTGAAGAGCTGTGTGAGGTCGTCCTTCTTCGCCAGCTCGTGCGCCCGCTTGGCATCGAGGGCGTTCTGCAGCGTGAAGGACGTGTAACCGGCGAAGATCTCGAGCAGCGTCATGTCACGCTGCGTGAAAGCGCGGCCGTCGAGCCGGTTGATCAGCTCCAGGACGCCGCAGACGTGCTTGCCGATATAGATCGGCACCGCCACGACGGAGTTGGTCTTGTGGCCGATCTTCTGGTCGATCTCCGAGTAAAAGTACTCATCCTCTTCCACGTCGGCGGAGAGGTGCGGCGTCCCCGTCTGGTAGACCCGTCCGACGATGCCGAACCGGGCGGACAGCCGCTGTCCGATCAATCCGGAGCTCGATTCGCCGAACGTGGCGATGAACACCAGCTCGTTGTCCTTCCGCGTGGCGACCTTGCGAAACGGATCGTCCAGCAGGATCGACCCCGACTCGGAAGGGACGAACTCGTACGCCTTCTGCAGGATCTGCCGGAGCACGAGGTCGAGATCCACCTCCGGCCGGAGCGAGAGCCCCGCCTTGTGCCGCTCGAGAAATCGCTCGAGCTGAGGGATCTCGAGAGAATGGAATTGGATCATCACAATCAAGGGCCAGAGACCCGGCCGTCCACTGATTATAGGCGGGATGGGCATTTCGGCAGTTCATCATGGGATGAGCGAGGCTCATGGGACCGCCGGGATGGATAGGACAGATGGGACAAATGGACATATAGGCCCGATAAGATTGATAGGACCAATAGGACGGACCGGGTTCTGCCTCTCACCTTGTCCCATCTGTCCCATCTGTCCTATCGGTTCTATGAGTCCCATCGTTCAGCCGGGGCCCCAGAGTTTTTCGATGACGGAGGATGCTGATGCGCAGCCTGACGGCAATCCTGACGACACTTCTTTTCGCCGCTTCCGCAGTCGCGGCGTCCTCGATGACAGTCCCGCTGCCGGAGCGTGCCGGCTCGATCGTCTCGGCCACGGGCATTCGTGACGATGCAACGGCCTGGATCGCCATCGCCACGCCCGAGCCGTGGCGGACCGAGGTGCTGCGCGTCAGTCCGGACGGTACGCGGACGAGGATCGCTGTGCCGGACGGCATCGTCAAAGACGTGCAGCCGCTGACCGACGGCAGGCTGGCGCTCACCGTGGCCGAGGCAGGCGGCCCGTCATTCCGCGTCGTCGATCGCGACTTTCGCGTGCAGTGGAGCTCTCGCCTGCTGCCGGCGCGCTTGTTCGAGCGGGCCGGCGAGCATCTGGTCAGATTCAGCAGCGACGGCTCACGCTGGGCACTTCTCGCGTTCGACGACAACCGGATCGCCGTCACCGTCGGCTCGACCGGATCTCATGTTCCCGAGACGACGACCACCCTCCGCGCGGACGCCGGGAGGCCGCACGGCGTCTATGACAGCGTCGACGTGGCGTTCACGTCGCCTGAGGATCTAGCGGTGTTGTGGCGCGGGCGCATCTACGTTCTCGACAAGGCGACCACGCTCGCGAAGACACTCGCGCCGGCTGCCGGCGGGGCGTTCCTCGAGTACGACGCCGGCTCGCGAACTCTCTGGGCGTTCACACCGGAATCGGCATCGGCGTTCCGGCTCGATGCGCAGGAGCGGCGGCCTGTCTCCATCGGCCCGGGGCGTCAACGGCGAACCGGCATCACGAGCAGCCGGTCGGGCAGCGCCTGGCTGGAGCTCCGGCCTGGTGCGGTGACGGTTCATCGCCGCTGAACCGCGCGCTTGCGCCGGTGAAGCCACGTTCTCGAGAACGGACGCCCGACGGAGCCGGCGACGTGCCGCGCCGCCGTTCACCCCGTCAGGTCGCGGTTGGCCACATTTGCGGAATCGGGCGTTGCCTCCCCTTCCTCCCCGTACGCCTCCACCTCGAACGAGATCTTCCGGTAGGCGCGGTGCACTGAGCGCTCGGCGAGCCAGTGGCGCGCAAACTCTCCCGCGTAGAGGCCGAGAAAACGCACCAGGCCGAGGCGGTTCACCTGACGGACGTGGACCAGCTC